>JAZNIV010000080.1:0-2060 GCA_045577675.1 Clostridia bacterium | reverse complement strand
AATCTCATCCGAGAGTTTTATCGCCTCTTCTTTGAATTCTTTACTGTACTTCATTTTTCTTTTCCTTTCTGGTTTTCATATTTATATTCTACCAGATTTTTGGGTGTTTGTCGACTGCTCTTTCAGTATAACATATCATATAAAGCGGTGAGATCTACTGATAATTTTTATTTAAGCTTATTCAATAACTCTGACGGAACATACAGCTTTGAGCGTTTTATTTCTACATCAGGATATAGATTAGGGGTAAAAAATAATTCACTTAATGCTTCTGTTGATGCTTCATGGTACACAAAGAATATAAATAATCAATCTCAAAAATGGTATATTGAGGCTTCTGGTTTCAAACGTGGTGATGTTAATTTAGATGGAGAAATAACAAATGTTGATGCTTCATTAACACTTGGTATTTACTCAGACCTCGCAACTGGTAACGGTAATGTAAATAATATTCAAAAGTTTCTTGGTGATTATGATAGAGATGGAGATGTAGATTCATCAGATGCTAGTTTGATACTTGCCAATACAACATCATAAAAAGTGAAGTATTATCACATTTTACTGTTTTTGCTTAAAGGAGAGATGAGCTATGAAAAAAATAATTTCTTATTTTTTAGTATCCGCACTTTCATTATCAACTATGCCTGCGACGGTAACAGCTATTGAAACTAATAACCAACCTGCAAATATCACATCAGAAAAATCCCAGACAACATCATATATCATTACCTATAAGGATATTGATACATCAGCTATTGATAAACAAGCTGAGGAAAAACGTGCAGAATACATTTACAAGCTTTACGAACAAGAACTTACTCAACAAGAATTTGAACGACTCAGTACAGAATATTATAATAACGTCAGATTAGAATTGTTGGAAAAAGAGTATTCTGAGAAATCAACAAAAATTCTGAAAGAATTCGGTATAAACGGCGATTTAGCTATGTGCAGTAAATATACTCCGACAATAATATGTCCACTTACAGATGAACAAAAGAAACTTGTCGAAGAATCCGACTTAATTGAAAGTGTTACAATTTATACTCCTATTGAAATAGAGCCTTCTACTGAAAAAATTACTTATTCAACTAAAGAAGAATTTATAAATGCTATAACAGGTGGGAAAGATGCTGCTGAAATTTTCGGTGAGGATATAAAAATTGCTGCAGAATTAAACTGTAAAAAGAATGATTCCCTCTTTGATTATTTCATAATTTATGGATTAAAGAGTGAACGTGATATTGAAAATGCTATAGACCGAATTTACGAAAATAATCGTGATTTAAAAATTATGGTTAGTCTGGTTGAAAACAGAAGCGGTACGCTTTTCTCAATATCATGTGAAAAAATAAATACTTCAAACTCAATCGGTGGATTTGCGTTCGTTGATGATGAGTATCCCGCTTGGATATCAAAGCAGTCTATAGAATCATTTTCACAGACCTACAATTTTAATCCCTTAAAGTATATAATAAATCTTGGTGATACTAACGGTGATTATAAAATTGATTCTACCGATGCTTCTGATATTCTTGAATTATATGCCAAGCTTTCCACATCACCTGACCTAATGGTAACAGATAACCAATTAAAACACTATGATGTAAATGCAGATGGTCGTGTTGACTCCTCTGATGCTTCAAAAATATTGGAATACTATGCATTCTTATCTACAGGCGGAGATTGTGCTTTGAAGGAATTCATCAACAAATAAAAAAATAATTTCTCTTAAAACTATGCAATGCCAGAACAATTTTTGTTTTGGCATTGCTTTTCTTACGGGAACACGGTTTTATTTGACGTTTACGCATAAAAAATCCTGACCAAGAACAATGTCTTAGTCAGGATAATACATATTAAATTATACGGTTGTGAAACAACGAACACACCTTAATCGTTTCGGGAAGCTGTTCAAGCGTAACCGTCAAATAAAACCGCGTTCTGTAAGAAAACGAAAGCCTCGCCGAAAGTGGCGAGGCTTGTTGATTATCAAGTATTAAAAGGCAAAAAGAGTGTTCCGGCAGGGCGAGAGAATAATAATGTCAGATATTTCTCTA
>JAZNIV010000079.1:0-22703 GCA_045577675.1 Clostridia bacterium | reverse complement strand
CGGATGTTTGCCTTATTTTGAGCGGCAAGCTCCATAACGTCAATTCTGTCGATTGTTCCTAAAAGGGTTACATTTTCGTCCTTCCAGTTTATATCCACTTCAAAATCCTTTTCATAGCAAACGGCGGTATAACCCCCTTTTGACAGGCTCAGACGAATGGTGTTTACCGATTTCTTTAAGGTGCGTTCACATCGGTATAGAAGATATTCAATTTGTTTTTCGTCTGATTTTGCACGAAGCATAACCTTTTCGGCTATAGCGGACATTATGCTGTGGATTATTTCATCGCACATATCGGGTGTTAGCTCCGTCCAGCGGCTGTGAATTTCCTCTATGCTGCGGGTGCCCTCTTCAACCATTTTGCAGAACTCACATACTGCATAGTGAATAAGGCTGCCGATATGGGATTTTTCCACACGTGCCTCTTCCTGTGGCTGTGCGTAAAGCCCACGCTCAATATAGTATGCAAAAGGACACTTGCTGAATTTTTCAAGTGCAGTGATGCTGTATTTCTTATTTTTGCCGTAAAGTGCCTGTGCTTTTAATTGTGAAAGCCTCGGCTGAATTTTTTTGTATTCTGCTGCTGTTTTCAAAATGCTTAACTTGTCTGCATATTCCGGCTGCTTTTCATACCATTTATAGACTGAGCTCCAAAGCTTTTCCGGTTTTTCGCTAAAGTATTCGGAAAGTCGGGACAGCATATAGTAAAAACCTCGTTTTGATGAGGCTAAAAGCTCCGAATTTGTCGGTTTTGAAATAACATTATCCCGCTTTTTCATATCGGGAAACATATTTATAAGCTCGGTTACAAAACGTGCAGGAGAAAGTGCATTTCCGTCTGCGTCTGATGACGGACGGCTTACATAGAGCTTTTGTGTTGCGGTGCTTATTATTCGGAAAAGCTTCATATTTTCAAGGGCGATTCTTGCCAGATCGTCGGGTGCAAGCTCCTTTTCCTGTTTAGAAAGAGCTGTGTTTATAAGGCTCCTGTCAAGGGGTGTTAATATTGATGAGGAGGTGGGCTCGGCAGGAATCAGACCATGTGTTGCACCTACAATAAACAAAGCCTTGACTTTTGACGGAGAGTTACGCTGAACTGTTCCGACTGATACTCTGTCCAGCCCTGACGGAATGATAGCGAGGCTGCATTGAGATAGTCCGCTTTTAAAATAACGTGCAAAGGCTTCGCGGCTTACAACTTCGTCGCCGAGAGCTGTAACCATCTGGTCTAAAACCTCCATTATCAGGTTCCATATCTGTTTAAACTGCTCCGACTCGTCCCTAAGACCGTCATTATCAAGACGTGAACATTCCAGGATAATTCCTTCATATAAGTTGATATCACATAAAAAGCCATAAACGGCTTCAGCAATTTTAGTTACTGTTCTTCCGCGGTTTTCGAGGAAGTTTTCAAAAGGCATTATAATCTGTCTGCGAAGAGAGTTGAGTTTTTCGAGGTCAACCTCTTCTTTTCTGCGGTTTTCTATCACATCATCAAAAACTGTGCCGGCACCTTCTGTCCATTCGGAAAACCATGCCTTTTTACCGCGTATTCTACGCCTGAGAACATAGTTTTCCAAAATATCAATATCCTCCTGATTAAGAGGAGAAATATTGTTTTCTTCCTTTGTATATATGTATCCGGCACGAAGATAGTCAAATACCGAGCTGTAGCTCCAGTTTTCTTCGATAATGTTAAACAGGGAAAGGGTGGTTCGTGCGATTGGGTGCATTGAAACAGAAATCTTTTCGTCGGTGAAAAACGGTATTTTAAAATCAGAAAAAACTGCATTTAAGATATGCAGATACGACGGCATATCGCCGAGAATTACACCGATGTCACGAAAGCGGTATCCGCCGTCACGTACAAGAGAAATTATTTCTGATGCGGTGTACTCAAGCTCTGAATATAAATCACGTGCAGTAAAAAGAGAAATATTTTCACATTTTTTTGTGTAACGATTTTTGCTCTCCCAATTAGTAAGAAGATGACGTATATCTTCTGACTGTATGTATGTCGGCTCGCCGGAAAGTGCCTTAGTATAAAGCTGTGCATTCTCGGAAAGTGCAATTGCGGTAAGCCGTTTTTTTGTTTTTATAATCGGAGCAAAAAAACCGTCCTCTTTGTCATTTTCCGCACCAAGTGTTACAAATACACCGCGGGAGGTGCGGATGAGCGAACGGATTGCGTCATAGTGCTGAGGAAGAAAATCGTTGTAGTCGTCAATAAAGAAGAATGTGTTGCTGAACATATCACCTGAAGCGGCAAGCTCTGCAAAAAGACCGAGAGCGTCATCGCTGTCAGTAAAATCCTTTGGAAACCCGTCAAGATAGTTTTTGTAAATTTCATTAATCGATATAAGCTTTCTTGCGGTTTGCTCGTTATCGGTGGATGCCTTTTCAAGGTCAGAAGGTGTTATGCCGTATCGACGGAACTCGGAAAAAAGCTCACTGAGTGAGCCGGTAAATCCGTTTTTATTTGCACTGGCAAAAAATATGTTATTTTCGTCAATCTTAGAAACTGCCTTTTGAATAAGCATCATTTTTCCGGAGGGCAGAAGGCTGTCCTTATTTGGGACAAACCTGTGCACAAGCCGGGAAAAGGTCAGAACCTCGATTCGGTTAAGACCAAGCCCGCCTGTTTTTGCGGAAAGAGTTTTTTCTGCTGTATACGAGAACTGTTCAGGCACAATTACGATTGCGTTTGCGTCGGGATTGTTTTTCAGGTTTTCACGTATTAAACGGTATAGATAGTCGCTTTTGCCGCTGCCTATTCCGCCTGTTATTATATTAAGAAGCATCTATGTTTTCTCCTTCAAATCTGCGGCAGAAATTTGCCGGATTTCTACTTTATTATATAATAACATATTTCGCACGTAAAAAAAAGTACTAATCCAAAAAAATATTTCCGCCAAGGTCGGAAAGTTTTTTACATAGATTTTCGTAGCCCCTTTGTATATGCTCAACGCCGCTCACCTCGGTTTCACCACCTGCTGCAAGCCCTGCAAGCACTAAAGACGCACCACCCCGAAGGTCATATGCCGTAACCTTGGCACCGCTTAGCTTTTTGCTACCCTCAATAACCGAGCTTCTGCCGTCTATGCGGATGTTTGCACCCATGCGGTTTAATTCTCCGATGTGCAGAAAACGGTTTTCAAATACTGTTTCCACGATGATTCCCGTTCCTTCGGTTTCGCATAAAAGAGCAGAAAACTGTGCCTGCATATCTGTCGGGAACCCGGGGAAGGGCAGGGTTTTTATGTTTGCCGAGGATAGCGGATTAGTTGCATCTATTGTAATCGAGCTTTCCTGTTCGGTAATTACTGCCCCCATTTCGGTGAGCTTTGCAGTTACCGGCTTTAGGTGGAGGGGATTTACATTTAGTATACTTCCCTTGCCGCCTGTTATGGCAAAGGCACTCATAAAGGTGCCGGCTTCAATTCTGTCGGAGATGATTGTGTACTCGGTGGGGTTAAGATGAGAAACCCCCTGTATTGTTATCGTATCACTTCCCATTCCGGTAATTTTTGCACCCTGTGCATTTAAAAATTCGGCAAGGTCGGTTATTTCGGGCTCGGCTGCTGCGTTTTCTATAATTGTTTCACCGTCCGCAAGTACTGCCGCCATTATAAGATTTTCGGTTGCACCAACGCTGGGAAAATCGAGATATATTTTTGCCCCTTGTAGTTTTTTGCAGGCAAGGTCAACAAACCCATGACCATGCTCTACTGTTGCACCCATTAATGAAAAGCCTTTAAGGTGAAGGTCCACAGGGCGGTTGCCGATTGGGCAGCCGCCGGGCATGGAAATTCTTGCCCGTCCCATTCTGGCAAGAAGTGGTGCGGCAAGTAAAAATGAGCCGCGGAATTTACTTACCGGCTCATATGATGCGGTATATCCGGTGCAGTCTGAAAAGTCAATTGTGAGCTTGTTTTTTATACGGCTCCAGCTGCTACCGAGATCGGACAGAATTGAGAGCATATTTTCGATGTCGGTAAGTGCCGGAACATTTAAAAGGGTTGTTTTTCCATGCGTAAGTATAGTTGCGGCAAGGATGGGAAGAGCTGCGTTTTTTGAACCGGAGCAGGTGACCGAGCCGGAAAGAGGACCGGACTTTTTTATAATGATTTTTGACATAGCTTTGTCTCCTTGTAAATTGTATTTGCTTTTCTATTATGCACATAATAAATTTTTTTAAAAGAAAATTATAATAAAATGTAAAAAAATACTTGACAATCAGGGTGGGGGGTGATATAATGTTTTCGCTGAGGAGTAGGTTCTTTTTTTTTGCATATGAAAAAAGGACGTGCTTCGTTGATAATTATTGTTAGTACAGACGGAGGTGTAACCATGAGAGTTAAAATTACATTGGCATGTTCAGAATGCAAGCAGAGAAACTACAATACTATGAAGAACAAGAAGAATGACCCGGACAGACTGGAAATGAATAAGTATTGTAAGTTCTGCAGAAAGCACACACTTCACAAAGAAACAAAGTAAGATAAGGAGAATCGGTTATGGCTGAAAATAAGAACACTGCTGTAAAGAAAAACAGAGCACTTAAGTTCTTCAAAGAAACCAAGTCTGAAATGAAAAAGGTATCCTGGCCATCAAAGGAACAGCTTTTTCATAATACCGCAGTTATATTGTCATTTGTTATCATTATGACTATTGTATTATCTTTACTTGATGTCGGTTTTGAAAAATTACTGTCATTGATTGTAAAATAACAGACAAGGTTATTGAATAAGAGGAGATTGTTATGGCAGATGAGGCAAAGTGGTATGTGGCACACACATACTCAGGTTATGAAAACAAGGTAAAAGCGAATATCGAAAAATCAGTTGAAAACCGCGGTATCAGCGACCTTATTCAAGCCGTTGAAGTGCCTTTAGAGGACGTTATTGAAGAAAAGAACGGTGAACAAAAGGTTGTTAAACGCAAGATTTTCCCGGGTTACGTTGTAATCAAAATGATTATGAATGAAGATACCTGGTATGTTGTTCGAAATACTCGCGGCGTTACCGGTTTTGTAGGACCCGGCTCGAAGCCTGTACCTCTTTCCGATGAGGAAGTCGAGAAAATGGGGGTTGAACAGGTGCGTATGGCAGATGTTGACCTTGAAATCGGTGACAATGTTAATGTCAAATCCGGACCTTTGGAAGGATTCTCCGGAAAAATTGAAAAGATTGACAAAGAAAGCAGAAAAATTACTGTTAAGGTTTCTATGTTCGGACGTGAAACACCTATCGAGGTGGAATTCGGACAGGTTGAGAGACTTGACGACTAAGTTTTTTAAGCGGCATTGCCGTTTTAAAAATATCCCTCTGGTATACAGTGGGAGGGCATAAATGCCCGCATTTACCACAATAGGGACTTTTCTGAGTTCCTGAAAAAATAGGAGGTGGCCGTTATGGCACAAAAAATTGAAGGTTATATCAAACTACAAATTCCGGCTGGTAAAGCATCACCTGCACCGCCTGTTGGTCCGGCTCTCGGTCAGCACGGTGTTAACATCATGCAGTTTACCAAGGAATTTAACGAAAAAACAGCAAAGGACGCAGGACTCATTATCCCTGTAGTTATTACAGTTTATGCAGACCGTTCCTTTACATTTGTTACTAAGACTCCGCCGGCTGCAGTTCTTCTGAAAAAGGCCTGCAAGATTGACAAGGCATCAGGTGTTCCTAACAAGAACAAGGTTGCTACAATCTCAAAGGCAGACGTACAGGCTATCGCTGAGCAGAAAATGCCAGACTTAAACGCAGCTTCTTTAGAGGCAGCTATGAGCATGATCGCCGGTACTGCAAGAAGTATGGGTATCGTAGTCGAAGATTAATTACTGGAAAAAGCAATTAATATGGTGGGAGAGGCAAAAAGCCTTGCTTGACCACATAAGGAGGATAATAATATGTTTAGAGGAAAGAAATATCAGGACAGCGCAAAGCTTGTTGACAGAGCTAAGCTTTACGATGTTGACGAAGCTTTAGAGCTTGCTATAAAGACTGCAAAGGCTAAATTTGATGAAACTGTTGAAGTTCACGCTAAGTTGGGTGTAGACTCAAGACATGCTGACCAGCAGGTTAGAGGTGCAATTGTTCTGCCTCATGGTACAGGTAAAACCGCAAAGGTTTTGGTTTTCGCTAAGGGACCTAAGGCTGACGAAGCTTTGGCTGCAGGTGCTGACTATGTTGGCGAAATGGAGCTTTGCACAAAGATTCAGGAAGAAAACTGGTTTGATTTCGACGTTGTTGTTGCAACTCCGGATATGATGGGTGTTGTAGGACGTCTTGGTAAGGTTTTAGGACCTAAGGGCTTAATGCCGTCACCAAAGGCTGGTACAGTTACAATGGATGTAACTAAGGCTGTTAATGAAATTAAAGCAGGTAAGATTGAATACAGAGTTGACAAGAACAACATCATTCACTGCCCTGTTGGTAAGGCTTCCTTCGGTAAGGAAAAGCTTGCTGACAACTTTAACGCTTTAATGGGTGCTATCATTAAGGCTAAGCCGGCAGCTGCTAAGGGTCAGTATTTAAGAAGTGTTGTTGTTTCTACAACAATGGGACCTGGAATCAAGATTAACGGTTCAAAGTTAGGCTGATAATAGATTTTCCGGCGGATTTTAGAAAATCTGCCGGAAAGTTTTAAAAAAATGTTGACAAATATTGTTTTCTGTGCTATATTAATATAGTTGGAAATAAATCCGTAGACAGCAGGCAAAAAGATAAGTCCTGCCGAGGGTGTTATTAGTTTGATAACTAACGGCTCTTTTCGTCTACGAAAAAGAGCCTTTCTTTTTTGAAAGGCAAAATCTAATAGGAGGTGACATTATGCCAAACGAAAAGGTTTTGGAAGCGAAAAAGGCACAGGTTGCACAGGTTGCTGAAGCTATTCAGAATGCTGCAACAGGCGTTTTGATTGACTATCGTGGTCTTACTGTTGAAGAAGACACAAAGCTCAGAAATGATTTAAGAGCAGCCGGTGTTAAGTACTTCGTTGTAAAAAACACATTGCTTCGTTTAGCAGCAAACCAGGTTGGTCTTGAGGAGCTTGACAGTATCCTGCATGGCCCAACAGCACTGGCAGTTTCAGAGGATCCGGTAGCTCCGGCAAAAATCCTTTTTGACTTTGCCAAAGGAAATGATAAGGTTGAAATCAAGTCAGGCTTCATGGACGGTAAGGTAATGTCTATGGACGAGCTTACAACTCTTGCTAAGACTCCTTCAAAGGACGCTCTTATTGCAAAGATTATGGGCAGCCTGAATGCACCGGTTTCAAACCTGGTAAGATTGCTTAACACAATTGCAGAAGGTGGCGAAGAAATCGCTGACTTAATTGCAAAGAAGAACGGCGAAGCAGTAGCTGAAGCACCTGCAGCAGAAGCTCAGGAAGAAGCTCAGGAAGAAGCTCAGCAAGATGTAGTAGCTGAAGAAACAGCTCCTGTAGCTGAGGAGGCAGCCGAAGAAGCTGCACCGGCTGAGGAAGCAAAAGAAGAAACACCTGCAGAAGATGCAGAGTAAGTAAAAATTTTATTTAATTAGGAGGAAATTAAAATGGCAGACATTCAGAAGATTTTAGATGATATCAAAGAATTAAAATTGTTGGAAGTAGCAGAGCTTGTAAAGCTTATGGAAGAAGAATTCGGCGTTTCAGCAGCAGCTCCTGTAATGGTAGCAGCAGCAGGTGCTGAAGGCGGTGCAGCAGCAGCTGAGCAGTCAGATTTCGAAGTTATCCTTGCTGATGCAGGTGCTTCAAAGCTTAACGTAATCAAGGTTGTAAGAGAACTTACAGGTCTTGGTCTTAAGGAAGCTAAGGCTCTTGTTGACGAAGCTCCGAAGCCAATTAAGTCAGGCGTTGCTAAGGAAGAAGCTGAAGAAATCAAGGCTAAGCTTGAAGAAGCAGGCGCTAAGGTTGAACTTAAATAATTATGCTTATAGACCTATCCGACATTATTAAGGATTACGGCGGACGGTTGACGATTTCTGAAAGTATAAATATGCAGAATATGCACTTTTTAGGTGAGGATTTTACCTTTAAAGCACCGCTTTTATTTGAAGGCGTTATACTTAACAATACAAAATCCTTGGAACTTAATGGGACTGTTAAAGGTGAGGCCGAAGTGCATTGTGCACGTTGTGGCAAGCCTATGACGATTGACGTTAAGTTTCCTGTTTCGGAGGTTCTTGTCCGTGAGGATGCGGAATTTGCCGAGGACGAGGATGTTGTAGTGTATTCTGGTAATTCTGTAGAGCTTTCGGAAGCGATAACCAATAGCTTTTTAATGAATGTATCAGGGAAATATCTGTGCAGTGAGGACTGCAAGGGGCTTTGTCCGCATTGCGGTAAAAATCTCAATGAGGAGTCCTGTAGCTGCAGTGATGATATTATTGATCCCCGGTGGGAAAAATTAGCCGAAATTATGAAAAATATGTCTGATACTGAATAGGAGGTGCGATTAAGATGGCAGTACCTAAGGGTAAAGTATCTAAATCAAGAAGAGATAAAAGAAGAGCTAATTGGAAGCTTGAAATTCCTGGTATGGTGGAATGTCCACAGTGCCATGAATATAAAATGCCTCATACGGTTTGTAAGGCTTGCGGCTATTACAACGGCAAAGAGGTTGTAAAGGTTTCTGAATAACTTGTTTTTCAGCGGAGTGCTTTGGCACTCCGTTTTTTTTGTATAACAGAATAATAAAACTAATCTCTGAAGTCGGTATTTAATAAGGAACTAAAATTTTATACTTTTCGGTGTAAGCTCCTCCATACTGAGTTACAATGAGCGATGCAAGCTGTGGATTTTTGTTTTTAATTTTAATAGGATATTGTAAGAATTTATCATAACTAAACATTATGCATTACCTCCTTTTTCCCATGGCCATGGGCTGTCAAGCCACTTAAATTCATCATAATCCGCTGCCGACATTGCACAAAGCGGTCCATACTTACGCTGATAAGAGTCTTTAAGCTCACGGGCTTTTTCTATAAGTGATTTATAAAGAGCGAAGGCTTTTTCATCGCATGGGTGAGTGTCAAGATAAAGCAGCATATCGTGTGCTGCAAATCGGTAGCTTTGAAGAGCAAGCTTTAATTCATTCTGACTCATACTGTCTTGCCACATCCTTTACATACCTTTCCATACTCCTCTATGGTAAGAACAAGCTCCGGAAACAGAGAACCGTTTTTTAACGCGTCTTCTGCACGGAAAACAGTGTTAAGCTGCTGAACAGGCACATAGCCGTATGCTAAGCAGCCGCACTCGCATGACATATCCATATAAGAAACTCCTTTTTATTGATATTTAGGCATAGCCTATGTTAACATAATATGTTAAATTATGTTAACCTGTGAAAAAAACAGATTTTTTTGATAAAAAGTAATATGCAACATAAAAATAATGTCAAAAAAACTGAAACTTATTTAAAATAACTATTGCAAAAGTGCTGATAATTTGGTAAAATAGAAAAAATACAATAAAATGGAGGGAAATATCATTATGACAGAAAAGTTTGCAAAGGAAGGCTTAACCTATGATGACGTACTGCTATTGCCGCAGGAATCTGACGTTACGCCTAATATGATTGAACTTGAAACAAACCTTACATCTACAATTAAACTTAATATTCCGCTTATGAGCTCGGCTATGGATACTGTTACGGAATCCGAAATGGCTATTGCTATGGCACGAGAGGGCGGTATTGGTGTAATTCATAAGAATATGACAATTGAGCAACAGGCACTTGAGGTTGATAAGGTTAAACGTTCGGAAAATGGTGTTATTTCCAATCCTTTTAGCCTTACAAAGGAGCATACCTTAAAGGATGCTGACGATTTAATGCACAGATATAAAATCTCCGGTGTTCCGATTTGTGATGAAGAAAAGAAGCTTGTAGGCATCATTACTAACCGTGACCTAAGATTTGAAACAGACTTCTCAAAGAAGATTGAAGAAGCAATGACAAGTGAAAATCTTATAACTGCTCCTGTCGGCACGACATTAGAAGATGCCCAGAATATTTTAAGCAAATATAAGATTGAAAAGCTGCCATTGGTTGATGATGAAAATAAGCTTAAAGGCCTTATTACAATTAAGGATATTGAAAAGGCTGTAAAATACCCGAATGCTGCAAAGGACGCAAGCGGAAGACTACTCTGTGGTGCTGCTATCGGTGTTACAAATGATATACTTGACCGAGTTTCAGCACTTGTAAAGGCAGGGGTTGACGTTTTAGTACTTGACTCTGCTCACGGTCATTCAAGAAATATTATTGAAAAGGTTAAAGAAGTTAAAAAAGCATATCCAAATGTACCTGTTATAGCAGGAAACATTGCTACAGGCGAGGCTGCCGAGGCGCTTATTAAAGCCGGTGCAGACTGCGTAAAGGTTGGTATAGGCCCCGGTTCTATCTGTACTACACGTGTTGTGGCAGGTATTGGTTGTCCGCAGGTTACAGCGATTTATGATGTTGCCGAGGTTGCTAAAAAGTACAATATCCCTGTAATTGCAGACGGTGGACTTAAATATTCAGGAGACATTCCAAAGGCAATAGCTGCCGGTGCAGACGTTGTTATGATGGGAAGCCTTTTGGCAGGCTGTGAGGAAAGCCCGGGAGAATTTGAAATTTATCAGGGCAGACGCTTTAAGGTTTACCGCGGTATGGGTTCAATCGCGGCTATGGAATGTGGCTCAAAGGACAGATATTTCCAGACAGGCTCTAAAAAGCTTGTTCCTGAGGGTGTTGAGGGACGTGTACCTTATAAGGGACCGGTTTCAGATACAATCTTCCAGTTGCTTGGCGGACTCCGCTCTGGTATGGGTTACTGCGGTACAAAGACTATCCCTGAACTCAAGAAAAATGGTAAGTTTGTAAGAATTACGGGTGCAGGTCTAAAGGAAAGTCATCCGCATGACATTTACATTACAAAGGAAGCACCAAACTACAGCTACCGTTCAGAAGCTTAAAAACATAATCGGACAGAATTCTCATCTGTCCGATTTTTTGTGCAGAAAAAGGTGATTTTTCTTTAAAAAATTATTGCAAATTTGTCGGTTTTAAAAGAGAAAATGCGGATGATTTTTTTAGGAGAAAAACTTGAAAATTTTAGGTTTATTTTGAATTTTGTTGACTCATAAAACATTGTGTCACAAGCCGTCGAACGATTCTTATAAAATTTTGAAAAATCCTATTGACAATGGTTTTTTTATGTGGTAAATTGTTGTCAAAGAGGAAAGGAGAGATGAAAATGATTACTTGTGTCGAGAAAAGGAATGAACTAAGAAGTGAGTTTGACAGATTGATTGAAAAGCATAATATTGATAAGCTTTCATCTCCGGAGTTAGTTGAGGAAGCTATCAGACTTGAACGGTTACTTAATCAGATTAAATAATAAATTTGACCACAAAAATCCCCCATACACAACCTTTTTTTTAAAGAAGGGTATGGGGTTATTTTTTTATCCGCGCTTATAAAGCCTTGTCAGGTGTTCAATGTGATATGCAACTCCGTCGTGAAGTGCACCTTTTGTTATGCGATAGCTCCAGTTTTCGTTATTGGCTGTTGAAGGTGTATTCATCCTTTTTCCATAGCCCAAGTAATCCTGAATCGGTATTATAGCAAGCTTTGCCCGACTTGCAAGGATAGTACGTATCATAGCAACCGGAACAAGGTCATCTGTGCCTACGTCAAGGTAATCACGAATAAATTCCTTGTTCTGCTCATCCTTATACCAGCCTATAATCGTGTCATTATCGTGAGTACCGGTGTAGGCAACACAGTTTTCGCTGTAGTTATAAGGAAGATATGGGTTGTCGTTATATGGGTCAAAGGCAAACTGCAAAACCTTCATTCCCGGGTAGCCACATTCCTTTAAAAGCTTCCGAACCTCGTCGGTAATGTAGCCTAAATCCTCGGCGATGATTTGTGCATCGGGGACACGTGCCTTTATTGCTTTAAACAGTGATAGCCCGGGACCTTTTTCCCATACACCGTTTTTTGCATCGGTATCACCGAAAGGAACGGTGTAATAAGATTCAAATCCGCGGAAATGGTCAATGCGGATAATATCGTAAAGCTTCATACAGGCTGTGATTCGGTTTATCCACCAGCTGTAGCCATCCTGCTTCATTACCTTCCAATTGTAAAGAGGGTTTCCCCAAAGCTGACCATCCTGTGAGAAGGCGTCAGGCGGACAGCCTGCAATTTTTGTAGGTCTGCCATCCTTGTCCAGCTGAAACAGGGATTTATTCATCCATACATCGCAGGAATCGTGAGCTACATAGATTGGAATGTCACCTATTATTTCAATCCCGTTTTCATTAGCATATTCCTTTAGCCTGCTCCATTGGCTGAAGAATAAATATTGCATAAATTTATAATAGGACACCTCTTCCCATAAAAGATTTGTATATGTATTTATAGCTTTAGGCTTACACTCTTTTATATCCTCGTCCCATTCATACCATGGCTTCCCGTCAAAATGCTCTCTTAGTGCCATATACAGGCTGTAGCTGTCAAGCCAGTATGAGTTTTCCGAAATGAAGGAATTGTACTGAGGAGTTATGTTAAAGCTTGCAAATGCTTTTTTTAGAAGCTTGCCCTTGTACTGCTTTACAGCCTCAAAATCTACTGCTTCTTCATCTTCGCCAAAGATTATACCTTCAAAATCACTGTCCTCTAAAAGCCCATCCTCCTTTAAAGAAACCAAATCAATTAAAAGGGGATTTCCTGCAAAAGCTCCCGGACTCTGATAAGGTGAATTTCCAAACTCTGTAGGCGTAAGGGGAAGCACCTGCCAACAGCTTTGTCGTGTGCGTTTTAAAAAGTCTACAAATTCATAAGCCTCGCGGCCAATCGTGCCTATTCCGTAGTCGGACGGCAGACTGGATATGTGCATTAAAATACCGGCTTTTCTCATTATAAAAACTTCCTCTCATCCATTAATATATCCATTTTAACATATTATTCGGAAAAAATCAAAAATATATTGAAATTTCCAGAAATTTATAGTAAAATATGAGTTAATATAGCATACTATCCAAGGAAGGATATAGATTTTTACAAGCAGCTTTTGCATAAAGACAAGCTGGCAGGGTAAACAAATAATGCCGGCACAAAACAAACCAGAGAGCCAACCAAGACAGAGGTTGTATCAATTTTAGAGTATTTGTATGAATAAATGAGTTTTTTGCATAAAAAAATGCATATAATAAAGGACGGCATCTGCTTTGTCCTCAGGGTAGGTGTGACGGGGATTTTAAGGACAGAAAGGTAAGGGTGAATTATGAAAATATGTGTATATGGTGCTTCGAGCAACACAATTAATAAATCATTTAAGGATGCATCGGAAATGCTGGGAAAGGAAATTGCAAAAAGAGGTCATACTCTTGTTTTCGGTGCCGGTGCAGAGGGTGTTATGGGAGGAACAGCCCGAGGTGCTGCAAGTGAAAATGGAGAGATTATAGGAATTGCTCCCGGATTTTTTAATGTGGACGGTATGATTTTTGAGGGCTGCACACAGCTTTTAAGACCTGAAACTATGCGTGAGCGAAAGAAAATGTTAGAAGAAATGTCCGACGCATTTATTATGGCGCCCGGCGGAATAGGAACCTTTGATGAATTCTTTGAAATACTTACATTAAAGCAGCTTTCCCGTCACACAAAGGCTATTGCAATTTATAATGTGAATAACTACTTCGGAGACCTATTAAATCTTATGAAGAGGGCAATAGAGGATGAATTTGTTAAAGAGGAATGTTTAGACCTTTACAAGGTATTTGATAATGCAGGGGAGCTTTTGGATTACCTTGAGGCATATGAACCGGTTGACCTTGATATACTTAAATTCAAAAATATATGAAAAGGGATGTAAAAATAGTCTGGATCACAAAAAGGCGACAACATAGAACTTTTACAGCCTGACTTTTGATTAAATAATGTAGAGAAATCTCAAAAAAAAGAGATTTCTCTATTTTTATGCCTTTTTGCTATGAATAAAACGAGCCACTCGGCGTACACGTGTACGCCGTCGGGTAACCCAAGGCAAAGCCTTGGCTCGTTTTATCCATTCAAAACAATTTTTCCTATCCCCCAAAAAGGACCTGTAATTTTTTACAGCCACTTTTTTTATTTAACTTGCTAAATTTTAAAAAAATATATTGACTTTATTTTGAGTGGGTGTATAATATGTAAAGGCTTGTAGTTTTGCAGTAGGTGAGGTGAATTCATATGAAGAAAGAAATTGATATGGTAAACGGTAAGCTATTGCCGCAAATGCTGAGATTTGCAATTCCGGTTATTTTAAGCAGTGTACTGCAGACTTTATACAATGCTGCAGACTCACTCATTGTAGGACGGTATGACAGTGCAAATGCACTTGGTGCAGTTGGCTCGGTAGGACCTATTGTAAATATGCTTGTAAACCTGTTTATGGGACTTGCCATTGGTACTAATGTTACCGCTGCAAGATTTTTTGGTGCAGGTGATATGCGGCGTGTAAGGCGTACATCGGATACTGCAGTAATAACCGCATTGATAGGCGGTATTCTGGTTGGAATAATCGGTTTTTTTACGGCTGAACCGATTGCAGAAATAGTTAAAATTGATTCAGAAATTATCGATATGTCGATAATATATATGAAGATAATTTTCCTTGGAATGCCGTTTACTGCTCTTTATAATTTCATCGCAGCAACCCTGAGAGGAACCGGCGATACTAAAAATCCTATGATTTCTCTTATAACTTCAGGAGCACTAAATGTTATCTTTAACGTGATATTTGTAAAATATTTTCGTATGGGTGTTGCCGGAGTTGCACTTGCGACGGTGATTTCGCAGGGAATAGGATTTTTAATGATTCTTGTAATGCTGATGAAAAGTAAAATAGGTTTTTCCTTTAAAAATGTTGTATTTGATAAAAGAATTTTAAAATTTATGGCTTCTATAGGAGTACCTGCAAGTATTCAGGCTATAACCTTCAGCCTTTCTAACACAATAATGGTTTCGTCAATAAATTCGTTCGGTGCTGCAGCGGCATCGGGACATGCTGTGGAAAGTCAGATAGAGGGGATACTTTATGTTGCAGTTAATGCAATAACGCAAACTGTGACTACCTTCACAAGCCAGAATATAGGTGCGGGAAAGCTATGCAGGATAACACCTATTCTGATATGGGGGATGGTGATAGCTATCACCGAAACAGTCATATTAAGCGTACTTGCATATGCATATAAGGATTTCTTCATAGAGCTTTTTGCTCCCGGTGATGCTGAGACGGCAAGATATGCTATAGTGAAGTATCAATATGTAGTGATTCCTTATTTCACAATATGCTTTATGGAGATTGCGTCAGGAATGCTCCGCGGTATGGGTGCAACTGTCATTTCTATGCTTATGAGCATTATTGGTGTCTGCGGATTCAGGTTTGTATGGCTTTTGGTGCTGTTTCCACTTAACCGGACACCGGAGTTTTTGTATGTTTGCTACCCGCTTTCGTGGGTAATAACGGGTGCCATGTATCTTTTGGCATATGCTATTGTAAAACGTAAGCTGATAAAGACTCAGTTATCGTTATAAAAATCAGGAATAAAGCTTTCGCTTGCCGAGCTGCCCTCCTGAACGTATGCGTTTTCTATGCCGAGCTTTAGTGCATAATCAAGTATTGTGTCATAGTGCTTGGGATTGATTCTGCGGTTAAGCTCCGGAAAGCTACAGGGCAGTGTACTAAGGGGAGTGTACTGGCTCATTATGCTTATGTAAATGTTGTTACCGTATTCGAAATGTAGATAATCAAGAATCTTTTTCGTGTCAAAAAGAAGTCCGGGAAGCATCAGGTGACGTACGATTACACCTTTTTTAATTATGCCGTTTTCGTCAAATTCACAGCTTCCAACCTGATTATACATCTGCCTTATAGCGGCTGAGGCTGTTTTAAAATAGTCCTTTGCATTTGAATATTTTACAGCATATTTATCATCAAAATATTTGAGGTCAGGAAGAAAAATATCAACATAGCCGTCAAGCATTTTAATTGTTTCGACATTTTCATATCCGCTTGTGTTGTATACTATCGGCAGCACAAGCCCCTTTTTTCTTGCAATTTCTATTGCAGAGATTATCTGCACTGCAAAGTGGGTAGGTGTTACAAGATTTATGTTGTTTGCACCTTGAGCCTGAAGGTCTAAAAAGCACCTTGCAAGCTCATCCTCTGTTATGTCTCTGCCATGATTTTGCGTGCTGATACCATAGTTTTGACAGAAAACGCACTTTAGAGTGCAGCACGAAAAAAACACTGTGCCCGAGCCGGCTTCACCTGAAATACAAGGCTCCTCCCAAAAGTGCAGACTGCTTTTAGCTATTCTGATTTTGTCGCTGCTTTGGCAAAAGCCTGTTTCTCCTTTTGTGCGGTCAACACCGCATTTTCGTGGACATAGCCGGCAGCTTTTTAGTAAGGCTTCTTTCATATTATCACCATTTTGATTATTTATCCGCATCTTCATCAAGTGCTTCAACATAAAAGCTGACAGGTCTGAAGCCATCGTTGCACGAAAGCATTGCGGATTTTTTATTTTTCATCCAGCCGTCGTAAAAATTCTCGCCTCCGTGTGATAAGGTAAGGACAAAAGGGGACATGGTTTCCCATGCACTGTCGCACAAGCCGTCGGGCTTTTGCCAGCCGTTTGCGATAAAGACTTGCCCTTCCTTTAAATCACAGGCATGCTCTATGGGGTTTTCATATTTCTCTATCAAATCGTCATAACGTGCCATTTTCATTACGGTTATCCGACATTTTTTCATAATATATAAGCTCCTTTCAGCTCGAAAACAGGAACATATAAATTTCCTGTTTCAAAATAAAGCACGTTTTTTATAGATTTATTTCTCTGTTTTTAAAATAATATTTTTTATCATGCTCGCCAATTTCTCTAAGGACGCGACATGGATTCCCGACAGCAACGACATTTGAAGGAATATCCTTTGTAACAACACTTCCTGCACCTATAACTGTATTGTCCCCGATTGTAACGCCCGGAACGATGACAGCACCGGCTCCAATCCAGCAGTTTTTGCCTATTCTGACAGATGCATTATATTGATATGCTTTTTCACGAAGCTCAGGTAAAATCGGATGCCCTCCTGTAGCCACAGTCACATTCGGTCCGAGCATAGTATAATCTCCGACATAAATATGTGTATCATCAACTAAGGTTAAATTGAAATTAGCGTATACATTTTTTCCGAAATGTACGTGCTTACCTCCCCAATTGGCATGTAACGGAGGCTCTATATAACAGCCGCTGCCTATCTCAGCAAACATATCCTTAAGCATACCTTCTCTCTTGCCAAGCTCTGAAGGGCGTGTATTATTAAAGTCATATAGCTTTTCCAAACACTTTAATTGCTCTTTCATAATTTCTTCATCATCGGGAAGATATAGCTCGCCCGAATGTAATTTTTCATAATTGCTCATATTTCCACCTCTTCTGTAAAATTTAAATTTTTAACCAATTTCATTATATAACGAACAAAAATGCTTGCTTGTAAATGCATTTTTATGAAGTGATACAATATTCTTCAGAAACGCAAAAATCTTTGATTTTGTATTGTTTTTTAAGAGTATTATACCATTAAATACAAGGATATACAATTCTTTTTCTCAAAAATATTGCAAAAAGACAGGATTTAGTGTATAATTAAAAGTCAGAATGAAAAGAGGTAAAAAAATGGGAAAGAATGAATTTTTAAAGGAGCAGTTTGGTGTTCCTGAGGATATACTAAATATGGTAGACGAGGCTGAGGCAAGTGTCAGCGAGCAATTTAAGCGTGTCGAGGAAATGGCACAGATAAACGAAATGAAGGTTATGAAGGCATTTGCCGATAACCGACTATCGGCTGAATATTTTATAGCCTCCTCCGGCTATGGAACAGATGATATCGGACGGGATATGCTGGATAAAATTTATGCACAGGTATTTGAGGCAGAGGACGCACTTGTGAGATACAATTTTATCTCCGGTACTCACACTCTTTCTACTATGCTTTTTGCTGTATGCCGTCCCGGTGACCTTGTGGTCGCAATAACAGGAAAGCCGTATGATACCTTAGAAGAGGTTGTAGGAATTACAGGAGAAGAAGGCAGAGGCTCACTAAAGGACTTCGGCATCAGTTATATGCAGGTAGATTTAAAGGCGGATAGTTCTCCCGATTATGATGCCATAAAAAGGGTTTTAACAGAAAAAAAGGTCAAGGCGGTTTGGATTCAGCGTTCCAAGGGTTATGGCGAGAGGAAAACCTTCTCGGCTGCCGAAATCGGTGAAATGATAAGCTTTGTCAAGGAAATTTCGCCCGATACCCTTGCTCTTGTGGATAATTGCTACGGTGAATTTGTGGACGAAAAGGAGCCTACCTACTATGGTGCTGACCTTTGCGGCGGCTCTCTTATAAAAAATGCCGGAGGAGGAATTGCACCGACCGGCGGATATATCGCAGGAAAGTCAAAGTACATAGAGCTTTGTGCATACAGGCTTTCAACTGTTGGAATCGGAAGAGAAAACGGAGCAACACTTGGTATGAACAAGCCGCTTTATCAGGGACTTTTCTTTGCACCACATGTTGTTTCGCAGGCACTTAAAACGGCAATTTTGTGTGCGGCAATCTATGAAAAGCTCGGCTTTTTGGTAGAGCCGGCGGCAAAAGAGGTACGTCACGATATAATTCAGGCGATAAAGCTTGGCAGCGGGGAAGCACTTCTGGCTTTCTGTGAGGGTATTCAGAAGGGCTCGCCGGTTGATGCGTATGTGACACCTATCCCAAGCGATATGCCTGGGTATTCTGAAAAGGTTATTATGGCGGCAGGTGCGTTTAATCAAGGCTCGTCGATTGAGCTTTCGGCTGATGGCCCGATGCGTCCTCCGTATATGGTATATATGCAGGGCGGAATTACCTATGAATCTGCAAAGTTGGGTATAATTATGTCAGTAAAAGCAATGAGAGACAGAGGAGTAATATAAATGGAACATATTTTACATCATGCATTTTCCGACTCATTAAGGCTTTTACCGCTGCTTTTCCTTATTTACCTTTTGGTTGAGTATTTAGAGCATAAAAATAATAATTTTATGCACGGGCTGTTTACTAAATCAAAAAAGCTCGGTCCGCTTTTGGGAGCAGTGTTCGGAACAATACCACAATGCGGGTTTTCGGTAATTGCATCGGAGCTGTTTTCAAAAAAAGCTATAAGTATGGGTACTGTTATTGCAATATTTATCGCAACATCAGATGAGGCAATACCGCTTATGCTTGCACATCCTGACAGACTCGCGGATTTGATTTTGCTCATTTTGGTGAAACTTGTAATAGCTGTTATTGCCGGTTTTTTTGTTGATTTTGTTGTCCGCACAAAAACCGCTGATACCTGCTGTGACGGACATCATCACTTTCATGGTAACTGTGAAAGCTGTGACGGCGGAATTTTGAAATCTGCAATAATTCATTCGGTAAAGATTTTTCTTTATATTTTTGCGGTTAACATTGTTCTTTCAGCCGCCGCAGATTGGCTTACGCCTGTTATGCAGACGATTTCATCTGATAGGGTGCTGCAGGCAGTTTTTGCGTCGCTATTTGGAATTATTCCAAACTGTGCCGCATCTGTTGTTTTAACTGAGCTTTATCTGGCAGGAAAAATAACTCTTTCCGCACTTATAGGCGGACTTTGCACAGGAGCAGGTGTGGGGCTTATTGTTCTTTTCAAGCATAACAAAAACCTTAAGCAAAACCTTATAATCCTTGCAATTATATATGTAATCGGAGTCCTTACAGGAATAGGTCTTGATTTTATTTTATGATAATAGGGGATGTAAAAATAGTCTGGAGCGCAAAAAGGCGACAACATAGAAATTTTACGGGCCTGATTTTTGATTAAATAGGGTAGTGAAATCTCAAAAAACAGAGATTTCTCTATTATTATGCCTTTTTGCTATGGATAAAACGAGCCACCAGGCGTACACACGTGTACGCCATCGGGTAACCCAAGGCAAAGCCTTGGCTCGTTTTATCCATTCCAAACAATTTTTCCTATCCCCAAAAAAAGAACTGTATTTTTTTACAGCCCCTTATGCTAAATTTAGTTTTAAAGATTCTGTATTATAACAGGTGAGGTTGTGAAATCCCTGTTTTGAGGGACAGGCTTATCTGCACAAAATGCTGCAAGGTTTGTCGCCAGAATATCAGGATTTATAGAGTCATTTTTAAAATCTGCAACTTTATTTACAATGGGAAGAGTGCAGGTGTCCTTCATTCTTGAAAGAAGTTTTTTTCCGGTTTCGTTCATTCCGAGAATACGCACATATTCAGGCGGCACAAAATCACCCTTTATACCAAGTATAACGGATACTATTATTCTCTGTAGGCGTGTTCTTGTATACCGCTTTGTTTTCACAAAGTCAACTATTTCAGATATACTGTTTTTGTCTATAGCTTTTAAAAATCTGTTGTCAAGCCCCGGCTCCATATCGGGAATTCCGGAAAATGCAGAGGCACCCTCACTTAACAGCTTATATTTAAATATATCGGTAAGACGGTTTATGTCATACCTTTCACAGCAGGAAAAGTCAAAGGGTGTAAATTCAGATATGTCCTTACCGCTACCAAGTATTTCACGAAGCAGGGTTGCCGATGCAAAAGAGCCGCTTGTTTGCATATCGTGATAGCCTACTGCTTTTCGGGCGTGAGTAATTGGCTTTATTTTGCTGTTTATCCTAAGTAGTGCAGAAATATATTCAATTGAAAGAATATTGTTTGGCTCTTTAATTATTTCGTTGTCTAAAATTCCGTCATAAGCAAGTGAGCGTGCCTTGGGAAAGCTCATTCCCTGCGTAGTCAAAAGCTTTATTTTTTTCGAAACCTCCTGCGGCTCGTCAAGCATAACTCTTGCACAATTATAAAGTGCATCAATATCACCGCATTCGCTGCCGAAGCTTACAGTATCAACTATTCCAAGACTGTCAAGAATACGTATTCCGCCCTCGCAGAAGCCCTGTGCAGAGGAAAGACAGTACCGAACAGGAAGCTCAATTACCAAATCCGCACCGCCCAAAAGTGCAGCTTTTGCTCTTGTCCACTTATCAAAAACAGCCACATCACCACGTTGCACAAAGCTGCCGCTCATAACACAAATTACTGCGTCATATTCATTTTTTAATATATCAAGATGATATTTATGTCCGTTGTGAAATGGATTGTATTCACATATAACACCTGCGACCTTCAACAAAATACACCTCCAAAGGCAGAAAAAATGTCTTTTTAATATTATATAACAAATTTCGCGTTTTGTATAGAGTAATTTTATGTAATTTGATGTATAATAATTAAGCAAATAAAGTTGACAAAACAGCCCGTATAGATTATAATATGAATGAGTGTTCATTTGTTAAAATGTAAACATTTAATATAGAGGAAACGGAGATGTTAATTATGAATGTATACTTAGATAATAATGCAACAACTTCTCTGAAAAAAGAGGTTCTGGAGGCAATGCTTCCTTACTATACAGAAATCTACGGAAACGCATCCTCCAAGTTCTATGAGGTAGGAAGAAAGGCAGAAAATGCTGTTTACGAAATTCGTGAACGCGTGGCAAAGCAGCTTGGTGCAAAAACTAACGAGATTTATTTTACAGCATCCGGCTGTGAGGCAGATAACTGGGCTATTAAGGGAGTTGCTTTTGCAAACAAGGATAAGGGAAACCATATCATTACATCTAAAATTGAGCATCATGCAATACTTTCTACATGCGAATATCTGGAAAGGCATGGATTTTCGGTGACATATCTGACTGTTGACGAAAACGGACGTGTAAATCCCGAAGATGTCGAGGCTGCAATAACCGACAAGACAATTCTTGTTTCAGTTATGACGGCAAATAATGAAATTGGAACGATAGAGCCGATTTCAGAGATTGCGAAAATATGTAAAGACCATAAAGTGATTTTCCATACCGACAGCGTTCAGGCGGTCGGACATATGAAGCTTGATGTGAACGAGCTTGGTGTTGATATGCTTTCAATTTCAGCACATAAGTTCCACGGACCAAAGGGTGTGGGAGCGTTATATATCAGAAACGGAGTTAAGATTGATAATCTTATTCACGGCGGAGGACAGGAAAGAGGCAAGCGTGCCGCAACCGAAAATGTAGCAGGAATGGCAGGGCTTGCAAAGGCTTTGGAGCTTGCAAACACAGACCTTGATGAAAAGATTGAAAAAATGAAAAGGCTTCGTGATAAATTAATTTCGGGAATACAGGAAAAGGTTCCATATTGCCGTTTAAACGGTCCTAAGGACGATACACGTCTTTGCAATAACGTGAATTTTTCCTTTAAGTATATTGAGGGCGAGTCAATTTTGATGCTTCTTGATATGAAGGGTATTGCTGCATCGAGCGGAAGTGCCTGTGCATCAGGCTCACTTGACCCGTCACACGTGCTTTTGGCTATCGGACTTCCTCACGAAATTGCGCACGGCTCACTGAGGCTCAGCGTGGGAGAAGATACTACCGATGAGGAAGTTGACTATGTATTGGAGGTGATTCCTCCGGTAATTGAGCGGCTCAGGATGATGTCGCCGCTTTATGAAGAGGTTTTGAGAGGAGAGAGGTAAAATGTATTCTGAAAAGGTTATGGACCATTTCGCAAACCCCAGAAATGTA
>JAZNIV010000078.1:0-5016 GCA_045577675.1 Clostridia bacterium | reverse complement strand
CACATCCCGTCGACTTTGTCAATACCTTTTTCAAAATTTCTTCGAAAAATTTTTATGTGATTTTTATCTCTCAGCTGTCGTTCCCTGACGACATGTATTATTATAGCACACTTTTTACGGGTTGTCAACTCAAAGTTTGTTACCGTTTTTTGTCATTTTTTGTACAAAATAACATCAAAGCATTCAAAATCCCCCACACTAAGCATTTATCGACTAAATATCAGACTCAATAATACTTATTCTTATCATAAAAAATGAAAGTAGCATTTATATTTTTATCCTTCTTGTAAAGCATTAGTGTCAGATGTATATCCATATTCTTTTCAGGTACCTCATAATCAAGATCAACCACTGTCATGCCCTCTTTGTATGCTGATATTAGACGTTTTCTACTTCTTAAAGGCTCTACCTTACTGCTGTCTGCAATAATTCTGTTTTCGCCAAACATAACCCTGGCAAAATCATCATAATACGCAGGAACATTTAAGCCAAATTCCTCTGTCAGATTATCGCCTTTTATTGTTTTTATATGCTCTTCAATCTTCCCTTCCGTCAAATCCATAGAAAAAAAGGCAAAACTACCCATTGTCAACGCAGTCTCATACCTCTGTCTTTCTTCTTCAAGACGTTTTTCAAAATTTTCCTGCTCTGTAATATCTACAATCGAGCTCAGAATATATTTTTCACCATCAGCAAAGGCCAGAAGCTTTGTTCTGCATTTCAGAGCAGCTATTGTACCGTCTTTTTTCAGATTATGAAATGTATACTCAACGCTGTCACCAGGTTTTTCAAGTTTTTTGACAGCCTTGCTGACATTCTTCTTATCTTCTTGGATAATACGGTGAGTTACGTCAAAATTAAGGATTTCCGATTTTAACTCCGGCGCATCAAACATTCTTCTCGCTTCCTGATTAAATACAAGAATATGCCTTTCAGGGAGGGTATACGCAAGAATTCCTGTTGCAAGCTGATCTGTCATCTCATCCGTTATGGAAACGAGCTGCATATTAAGATTTACAAGCTGCCGTCTATTTTCTTCCTCTTTTTTACGTGTTTCAGTTATATCATAGGCTATAATATATGCCTGTAAATGGCCGTTTTCATCATCTCTAGATATAATTGCATTTGTGCGGATATACTTATCCTCCGCTGGGACATAATACTCTGTATTAACACAGCTCATCCCTTTTTCGTATGCGTCAGCAAGTCCCTTAACAGTAAAATATTTTTCCATTCCCTTTTCAAGAAAGACCGGATTTAATGTTTCAATATATTTTACCGCCATTTCATCAAAACTTACAGGAACTTCAAGTCCAAGTATTTTTGCCAGTCCCAGTTCGTGTGCGGTTACAAATTCTTCGGTGACAACTCCCTCTGTAAGGTCGAAGAAAAAGGCATACTCACAATTTTTCGTTAGAGCTTCACGACAGGACTTACGCTCTCTTTCAAGCAGCTTCATAAGACGGACAAGATTTGAAATATCCGTCAATGAGGCGAGGATATACTTCTGACCGTTTTCTGATACAAGCATTTTTGTAACAGAGCGTATATGCTTTATTCCATTTTTCCCGATAATTCGGTATTCGTGAGTTGTTTCGCCGCCGTTATCTACAAGATTTGCATTATCTTTCAGAATTCGTGTCCTGTCCTCGGGGTGAATCATTTCATTATGAAATCTCTCGAACGCCTCTTTTGCGTCGTCGTTATCGCCAATTTCGACAATGCGGCGTGCTTCTTTATTAATGTTAAAAATCTCATACTGCGGTACAGTATAAGCGAATACACCGCACTCAACCGAATTGAGCAATTCTGCACAAACTTTATTTATATTCTCTGCGTTCATAACGGACATCTAATTCACTCCTCTGTGTTTTACAAATATAAGGATATTTTTATTATATCATATTGCATATATTTTTTCAATAGGTTCACTCATTTTTATTGATGTCCTCACGAAAATTTACATTCTGTTCAAAAATGTCAAAAAACGTCCACAGACTATTTTCCGTGGACGCTGATTCTTATTTATCATCTGTTTTGCATATCATCTTTTTCATTACCGGAACTCTAAACAGAACAAAAGCACCTACACAAGTAAAAATCATTTCGGGAAGCATATAACAACCGTTATAAATAAGGCTGTACAGGTATGTGTTTTCCGTGGAAAATCCGTTCCACAACTTTCCCGCACTGTGGAAAATAACCGCACCGCTGATAAAATGACATATAAATCGCATTGCAATCGCCGCCGCCATACCGCATACCCAGCCTTTTATTCCCTTGCTGCGGAAAATTCCTGCAAAGCCGATAAGCGTATAAGCTAAAATATAATCAAGGAATATACAGGAAACAAGCATCACAGGAGTAAGTCCCCACGCAAAAATTCCGTCGCCAATACCCTGCAAAAACTGAAACAGCGAAAATATAAATGATATCATAAGACCTTTTTTTACACCGTATTTTATACTGTAAATCCCTACAGGAAGCATACTTAACAGAGTTATTGTACCGCCCCATGGCAGTTTGAAAATTATGGCATAGCTCAAAACTACACCCATAGCAATAACGAAAGCACCCTCAATTAAGGGAAGCAATTTACTTTTTTGCATTTTCTGAACTCCTTTAATTTTTTTATTCTACTTATTATAGCATATATTTCCACATTAATCAAGCAAAAATAAAAAACACGGTATCACCGAAGTGACACCGTGTCATAAGCGTTATAATCAGAAGTTGAATTACTTCATAGCTTCCTCAATCGCAACTGAAGAGTACACGAATTGGAAAGAATAAATAAAGGCAGTACAGCGGACTTACTATTATTATATACTACCTTTGCAAAAAATCTCAGCATTTTCTCCGTTCCATGTAACTTTTTCTATGATTTTCTTGATAAATTCACGCTTATTTTCTATGCTAAGTTCAGCAAAATTATTTTTAAGATGAATTATTGCTTCTTCCATGTTATTAAGGTTGACGTGCATTTGAGACTGTATTTTTTCTTTATCGTTGAGTTCAGCGATTTGTGCGTCTATAATACTATTGCTTTCCGTTAACTCGGAAATTTGCTTGTTTATGTATTCCATTGTAAGTGTATTCGCTCCACTTGAAAGTGCAGTTATAAGATTTTGAATGGCTTTTTCGTTGCTTTTTTTCTTGGAATTAAGAGATTTTATCTGAATAGCAATAACATCTTCAGCCGAATTAATCTGTTTGCGTAGTTTAGAAAATTGTGCATTGATGGCACTTCCTTCCACATTATATTTGAAAATCTCATCAAGAACAAGTTTGTCGAGCAAATCACCATCTATATTACACATTGTACATTTCTGTTTCTTGCTTTTTTCTTTTGTGATACACATATAATACATCTTTCCATTTGCCATTTTGGGACGCATATAGTCATCACAACTTGCACAATGTAGAACTCCTGATAAAACAGAGCGTTTATTAAAACTTTGCTTACTGTTCGGAACTCCACCAAAACAGTTCTTGCCGTTCTCTTTCAGCAGATTTTGAATACGAACCCACTCTTTGCCAGTTAATATTGCTTGATGTTCAGATATAGCAATTATCCACTTTTCAGGCGGCGATTTTTCTTTGCTTTGACCTGCGTGACGATTATATGCAAGTATGCCTTTGTTATCAGAACAAGATTCTGGGGTAAAACAGACTTCACATCCAAGAGATTTAAAGTAATCATAACTGTCTTGGTCGGCTATGCAATAGCAAGGATTAATAAGGATACGCTTGACATTGCTTTTATCCCAAGGTTTACCACTGCGTGTGTAATTTTTGGTTTCGTTTAAAAATTGCTCCAAAGCGTTCAGGCTTTGAAGTTCAGAATACTTACTAAAAATGAGTTTTACTAAGTTAATAGTATTTTCGTCAAATTCAAGCGTATTGTAACTTCTTTCTTTGCCAAGTTTTTCATCAATTAATGTATGCTTAACAGAAGTGTATCCTAATGGAACGGTTCCGCCAAGCCACTTGCCTTTCTTGGATGATTCATACATATTATCTCTGATACGCTCAGCGATGGTATCACGTTCAAGTTGTGCGAAAACGACTGTCATATGAAACATTGCTGCTCCCGTTGATGTGCATGTATCGTATTTCTGCTGGATGGTTACAAAATAAGTATTTCTTTTTTGAAGCTCCTCTAAAAGTTTCGAGAAATCTGCAACATTTCTGCTGATTCTATCAAGTTTATACACAATAATGTAATCGAAAGGATTGATAGATTCTATCCTCATCATTTCTGAAAAGCCTGGTCTATTCAGATTCTTTCCAGAGTATCCTTCATCACTGAAATACTGAATATCAACATCTTCTTCTGAAAATTCAGAATTAACATATTTCAAGCATTCTTTCTTTTGATTTTCAATACTATCTCCTTTTCCCGTAAACTTTGATTTACGGGCATATATCGCTATTCTTTTCAGATTACTTCCTCCTTCAACTTTGAAATTTTATATAATAATGTGTAAAAAATATCAGTTGATTTCCTTTACATCATTTTTGCTGTTTTCAATTGCTGAAAAATGTGATAAAACCACCTTTTTCAGAATTTATTTCGTTTACAAGCATTATTTTTACAATTACTTATTTATCCGTCATTAAGGATAAATACTTATCCAATGTTGGTCTGCTTATATCGCATAACTTAGCATATTCCGTTTTTGAAAGCTGTTTATCACGATAGCGGTCAAAAAGATTTACAACCTTACTCGGAATTTTATCAACGGTTAGTAGGGGTCTTCCTAACCTAACTCCTTTCGATTTTGCATTTGCCATCCCGCTTTTGACTCTGTCGATTATCATATTCCTCTCCAACTCTGCAAAAACGGCAGAAATTTGAATGAATGCATTAGTCATAGCATCTATTTGTTCGCCGTTTGAACAATCAATAGTTAGAGAATCTTTTATTACAAGCTTCAAGTGTTTTGCCTTAATCAAATCTATAATGTCGCACAACTGCTTTGTACTTTGGAATTGTCAAGAAATGTGCAGTCA
>JAZNIV010000077.1:0-5247 GCA_045577675.1 Clostridia bacterium | reverse complement strand
TGAAACAACAAGTCGTTGTTTCGGAAAGGAGATGAAAGGTATGAAAGCTAAATTTTCAGCTGTTATAAAAAAGACGCTTAAGAGTGTTGCTGTTTTTTCCAGCGAAACGACATCTCTTTTTGGTCTTTATCAGCCCAAGACCCCCAAGACACTTATTAAATCTGACAAAAAATGAGGTGTGGTAAATGTTCCATAACCTTGCTGTAGACATTGCATTTTTACTTATAAAAAACAAAATAGTTGATATTCAGCAGCGTGATGTGTATGTGTATGGTCTTGAGGTTATTCTGCTTAACGGCAGTTTGCTGATCGTGTTTCTTATAACAAGTCTGCTGTGCGGAGCAATGATTAACTTCTGGGCGTATCTTATATTCTTTCTCCCGATTCGAATTTTTTCCGGAGGATATCATGCCAAATCAAGCGAAAGCTGTTTTGTTTTATCAACAATAATGTACGGTTTGTCGATTGCGATAACGTTTTTCTTTCCGTTGTTATATCAAAATTGGAAATGGACAGTTGCAGGGGTTATCTCCATTATTGTTATATTAGCGTTGTCACCGATGGTAAACGAGAATAATCCATTGACACAATCACAACGGAAAAGAAACAGGATAATCGTTTGCATATTGCTTGCAGCCGACCTTGTCACATTTATTCTGTGCTGTTATTTCAATTGGCGAATTGCTTCAAACGTGCTTATTTTTATTATTTTTGATGCATTATTGTTGATTTTAGGGAAGATAGACATATACTTATCAAAAGAGGAAATTTAAATTGTCATATAAAATATAATTTCAAAGACTTTACATAGTCAAGATAAAATCCTCTTTCTTGAGAATTTCAAATTTGATGTTGAGGTGTAAAATGGTTAAAAAATTGCTGGTTAAAATTTTTGTTTTCGGAAGTGTGATTTCATCCGCTTTAGTTAGCGGTATAACATCAAACGCTGCTGAAACCTTTGTCGATAACTTTTATTCTTATAATGGTTACGTGACTAAGTCCAAAAGTACTATGTATGAATATTGCTATGCAACAAAATTAGAAGCTACAAACAGCAGCTATACAGGTGCTTATAAAGAAGTTTCATTTTATCTAAATGGTGAATCAAATGGAAGCTACTATTATATTGATTCTCGCGAAAAAACAGGAACAGCACAAAGCGTTAGAACTGACACATTGACAATGAGCGACGAAGTTGCAAGTAGAATTCATATTGCTAAATTACATTATACCAATGTAAGCAGTTCTTCTGTAGTAGAATCATTCCATGAAAGAATATCAAAAGCTTAATTAAAGTATATTTAAGTAACGGGATGTGGTCTGCACAGTCCCGTTATTTAAATATACTACGATATTATTGCTTCACAAACTAAACCTTGCCATCAAATACTTGGCATAAAGAAAATTTCTCTGCGTCAGAAAAACTTGAAATGCGACAGCATTCCTGCATTTTCCTTCCTTGATAAATTTCCTTTCTGCTTTCATCTTTTTGGCAAGGTATAATTGGTGGAGCAATAAATAAAATTATCCTAACTATTGTAAGATGTTTTATTAGTTCATCAACAACACTATTGACAATACAACATTGATATTGTAGGTTTCGTATACAACGGAGGGGCAACAGTGAGATTTATTCTGATTATTTTGAATATAAAAAAGCTTATAAAAGAGCAAAGATTATTTTTATTTATCCTCATAATATCACAAATTGCTGCGTGTCTTGCAATATTTCTTGCAATAGCTGCTATAGCTAACACACGGAATGAACAGAAAGAAATTGATATACGTACTATGTATTTTGAAGCTTATTCTGTTGGTATTACTTTTGACAATGCGGGAAAAACTGATTACAGCAAATGTGATAAAATAGTTGATTTTCAGAAAAAGACTGAAAGGATTCTTTCATTAATTCCTCAGGAACAGATAGGTTATTGTCGAATTGGCGGGGTGGTTTCAGAAGATGTACCCATAAGGTATACAGCAGTAAAAAAAGCAAATGATGACTTTGTTTTTACAGAAAAGCAGCTTCTGAACGGCGAAGCAATTGCCGCTATTGGTGACGAAGGTTATTTCAGTAATAAAAATAAAGATGATATTATTACACTTGGCGATACTGAATATACAATTGTTGAAAAAGGAAATTATGTCGGTGATATAACAATTCCGTTGAAAAATACACCTCAGAATTTTATAGCTACAAGCTTCCGTGTTGAACTTACGTCTGTTCCGACGAAAGAGCTTGTAAAAGAAATAAACGAACTAATGAGTACACTTTTCCCTGAAGCCAATATACAAACACCTGAAATTCCCGACTTAATGACAGTACAGTTTAACCGAACAATGATAATATCATCTTTTTTTATTATACTTATAGTTGCAATTAACCTCAGTTACTGCTATTGTTATCTTTTCATAAAACGTAAAAAAATGATATCCTCATATATTATCTGCGGTTGTTCTTATAAAAGGGCAGTAAGCCTTATGACAGCCGAATCTGTTATAATATCACTATTATGTCTGATAATTGCTGTTTTTGCAATGGAATTAATCAGCCCATATCTGACAGATGTTTATCCTGCTGCTGAAAATCTTTATAATTACAAATTGTATCTTCTTCTTGGAGTAGCTTACATAGTTACAATTATTATTTTGCTGAGTGTTATGTTTTCTTCTCTGATGAAAAAATCCGCCAATGAAATGCGGAAAGGGGGATAAATATGAAATATTTCAGATTTGCTTTGATTTCAATTTGTGACAATATTAAAATCAACCTGCTTATGATTCTTGAAATGATTGTTGTTTTTGTAGGCGTTAATCTGATAATCGGCAGTTACAATAACAGGAATATGCTTTATAAACCATATAGTGATATTCTAAGCAATACAGGGTGGTATATAGTATCTGATTATGATGAAAATACCGGAGAACCGCTTTCATCTCAAATGAAAGGCAAACTTGATTTTATAAAAATGTACAGTTATTCATCGTTAATTACATTAAATGGCAGGAATGTACCTGTTAATATTACAATATGCCCCGATGAAATACTGAATAATATGAAACTGCCTGTAAATTCAGGTAAATGGCAAATTGATTCCCCGAAAGATATTGTGTGTATCGCTGCACCAAATAATTTTGATATATCATCGGGAGATGAAATAAAATTACCTCTTGCCAATAGTGTAAAAATCAGCGGAGTACTTACAGACCCTTGTTATATTCCCTGTTTTCTTCAATGGAGTACATCGCAGGGGATTGAGAATTTTTATAGAAAATACAGCCTGAAATACTATTCTCCCGAAGAAGAATGTCTTGAATTGTTTATGAGTTTCAGCGAGTTTTCGGAAACAGGAATTGAAACTGATAGTACAAACAAATCATTTATTGCATATGATGCGAACCCTACAGCTGAAAATACCACATATAATGAAGAATTGCTGAAAAACAATTATCAATGCGGAATACGTTTAAGCAAAATCAAGGAACGCACAGAAAACTCAATTAATGATATTCTAAAGAAATTTATCCCGATTGCAGTCTGCACATTTATTGTTATAATGATTGGCTTTATGAGCAGTACAGCTATAAATACCTTGCAGCAAATGAAAAATTACGGAACAATGTTTTTGTGCGGAATGAACTGGAATGACTGTATAAAGATTCTTTTTGCTTATAATGCTTTAATAATGATAAGTTCAGTTTCAATTACCTCAATTGTTTTCGGGATTTTCAAATTAATGAATTTGTCGGCATATTTAGGACTTTCATTTGGTATGAATAATATTGTAATAACAGCAATTATCATATTGATAATAATTCTGCTGAATTTGATAATTCTTTCAGCAGTAGTGAGAAGAAAAACTCCTGTAGATATTATAAGGGGGAACTATTAATGGTTAAAATAAAAGGATTATATAAAACCTATAATTACAAGAAAAATGATGCCTTTGAGGCTCTGCATAATATTACGCTCGAAATTGAAAAGGGATCAATGACGGCGGTAATCGGAAAATCGGGTTCCGGAAAATCTACATTACTTCATATTATCGGATGTATTGATACGTTTGAAAAAGGTTCATATAAATTTATGGATAAAGAAATCAGCAGAATGAATAGCAGACAAAGTTCCTTTTTCAGAAATAAAAATGTGGGTATAGTATTACAGGATTTTGCCTTAATCGAGTCGTATTCAGTAGTTGAAAATGTTATGCTGCCTCTTTATTTTTCTAAAGGGAAATTCAATAAGAAAAAACTGCGTGAAAAAGCGATAACAGCTCTGAAAGCTGTTGGTTTAGTCAATTTATCAGAAAAATCTGTCCACAAGCTTTCAGGCGGACAAAAACAGCGAGTTGCAATTGCAAGGGCTATTGTGAATGATCCAAGTCTTATACTTGCCGATGAGCCAACAGGTGCATTGGATACACAAACATCTGCTGAAATTATGGACTTGTTCCATAAGCTTAATGAAAAAGGACATACAGTTATTATTGTTACTCATGACCTTGATATTGCTAATCAATGCGACAGCATTATTGAGATTTCTGATGGCAAAATTATATAACAACATAAAAAAGGATGTTATGAATGTACAATAAATTATTAATATTTGTTGATAAAAAGGATGCCATATTAATGCAGCACATTTCCGAATCTCTTTTGGATTTAGGCTTCGCCCCCAACCTCAAAGGATTTACTTATGTCAAAGAAGCAATATATATTTACATGGCAAAATATCATGAAGATGTAAAAAACAGTGATGTATTATTATCCATTGCACAGAAGTACTCAGTTACTGCTTCAAGTGTAAATCTTACAATCAGAAAATCAATAGAATTAACGTGGTTAAGCAACGGGTTAAACACCAAACATAAACTGTTTGAATGTTCCTGTATAGACACACGATATCCACCGACCAATTCAGAATTTATTGCTACAATGGTTGAAACTATCAGATTAACCATTCGTGTAAGCGGATAAAAGCGTTGGAATTTAATTCCACTAACGTGACGCTACCCTCAGGTGCCAGTCGGGGCAACTCGGTGCAGGTTCAACTCCTGTTATCCGCACCATTTAACCTTTGATGTTCAAGCATCAAAGGTTTTATTTTGTAACCGTCAAATAAAACCGCGTTCTGTAAGAAAACGAAAGCCTCGCCGAAAGTGGCGAGGCTTGTTGATTATCAAGTATTAAAAGGCAAAAAGAGTGTTCCGGCAGGGCGAGAGAATAATAATGTCAGATATTTCTCTA
>JAZNIV010000076.1:0-2599 GCA_045577675.1 Clostridia bacterium | reverse complement strand
ATCTGGAGGAGTCATTCCGCCAAGTTGCCCCCAATCTGATGATGGACGTGCTGCTGTTCTTGGGCGGGAAGCGGGTGGCCGGGTACCCTACCGGTAGCGATTTGGTGCAGAGCACTCCGAAAACAAAGACCAAGCCACAGGTAGAGCCAGAGGGATGGGATGAAATTCTTGACAATTTGGACCGGAAAGAATATAAAGAAGATGCTGGTTCTTTCGTTGATACGATTAATGTAGAATTATTAAAAGAAATACAAGGATCTGCATTATTTAAGAATGCAACAAAATATCTTGATGATATTATAATTGATAATGGGAAAGCAAATCCATCAAAATTAAAGGAAATCAGACTGGCATTGGAAAAGGGAGAATTTTCATATGAAGAGGTTGCTGAGATTTATAATATAATGTGCAGACTGAATATTTCTGGAGCATACGAAAAAGAATTGGTTGAAAACATGAATTTCGGGAAATATTTGTCAGCAATGGTTGGAGCACCTCCAGCAAATATGTGTGATCCACATGCACATCATATATTGTTCAAGGTTGGAAATGGGGAGAAACAGAAGGAACTTGTAAAACAGGGACGGGAAATCCTTAGAAAATATGGAATCGATCCTATTGCAGGGAAAGAGGTGCTTTGTTGGGCGCCAAACCGTGTACTAGGACAGCACAGTTATGATACATTGAAGGAATTGGTGGATGAATTACAATTTGTTGATGAATTGAAATTAACTAAAGGTATAAAATATAAGCGGATATTAAAAACAATGGAATCTTTTAAGCGTAAAGCAGCGAAAAGGTAAAATCTGGAGGTGAAGATGAATAAAGAAGAACTCGAAAGTTTTATTACATTACTTTATGAAGGCAATATAGATGGAATTAAAGAATTCGTAAAAAATAAACAAGAAATTTTGAACGATGTAACTCCAATGGGAACTATGCTTGAAATTGCTGCAAGTGAAGGAAAAAGGGATGTCGTTGAGCATTTAATAAAAAAAGGCTGTGATGTAAATCTTGGTGGTGGACTGGAGGAATCGCCTTTAGTTGAAGCTTCTCTTCGGGGATACCCAGAAATTGTAGACTTGCTTTTGTTAAATGGTGCTAAGCTTGATGTTTCTTCGTTTGCTGCAAATCCCTTGTTTGCAGCAATCAGTAACGGACAGGATGAAATTGCCATTAAACTTATCAATCATGGCATAGACATCACAGCAAAATATGATATTGGAGAAATCAAAAATTGTGATGCAATGGAATATGCACGACAATATGGTCGCACAGAAATATACAACTATTTGAAAGATAAGATAAAAAAATAATTTACATAGGTACTACTGTTCCTAGGTGGGAAGAAAGTGACCAAGAACCCTACCGGCAGCGATTTGGTGCGGGAGGCACCAAGGACAAAGCTAGCATCCATAAGTAAGGTGGATGGAAGCGGGCGGGAGATTCGGGTTGGGGAAGTGACGGATGCTCTGCCACCAAGGGTATCGGATGCGGTTGCTTCTGATATGCAGAGTGGGGGTGGTACATCAATCTCGAGGCCTACATGGAGACAATCCGAAACAGATGTTGGTGATTTAAATCCAAACTATGAAACTCAAAAGTCATTTTTGAACGGAAAAGAGGTTCCTTATGCAACACGCGGAAGCTCAAGACCAGATTTATATATAACAGGATCAAGTATCGAAGTTAAAAATTATAATGTAACAAATAGATCGGGAAGAAATTCTTTGATAAATATCGTATCAAATCAGGTTAATCAAAGAATTTCAGATTTACCAAGTAGTACAAAGCAAACTATAATTATCGATGTAAGAGGTCAGCAGGTCACAAATGACGTCTTGCGTCAAATCAGAACTTCCATTTTGGAAAAGTGTAATACAGATGTACTAATACAATTTATGAGGTGACAATATGGCGGTTGGATTTCGAATTGATTTTTTATGGTATCAAGTTGGACACGGTGATTTTTTGCATTCTTTCTTTTCAACAGTATGCCACCATTTAGAGGAAGGACGTTGGGGAACAAAATATCCGTACTTAATGAACAAACTATATCAAGGATGTTTGGAATGGGAGGATGTAAGATTTGCAAGAGAGGAATTAACCTGCATTAGAAATAGACTGAGCAAGTTAGCACCTTCAGAAGTTGTGTGGGATATTGATGACTTAACCAAAAGACCACCATGGGGAGATGCTATTAGCAATGATATAACTGATTTGTCAAATTATTTTGTTACCAGTGATGGGCGTGATTTAATATCTATTATATTTCAAGTTTTTGATGAAGCGGAGACAGAAAAGCATAAAATTGAGATTATTAGTTTATAGTTCATATTTCCCTGTGTACTAAAAGCCTTTGCTAGGTAGAGCTGAGCTAGGCCACACGGCATCTGGAGGAACCCTACCGGCAGCGATTTTGTGCGGGAGGCGCCAAGGGCAAAGCTAGTTGGGGGAGTTGCAAGTAGAGTAAATATTGGAAGAAAATTAGGCTATACAGATAGCCAAATTCAAAAACTACTATGTGCCGAGTTGCAAAAAATAAGGAGCGATTTGCTCACTGGAAAATTAAAGATCCATAATTAGGGAGTGTTTATGA
>JAZNIV010000075.1:0-21421 GCA_045577675.1 Clostridia bacterium | reverse complement strand
GTGCTTTTCAAGAAAATAATCATAGCCTCCCGAATAGCTTACAAGCTTTTTATCCTCAAAATTAACAATTCTGGTCGCAAGCTTATTTATAAAATAACGGTCATGAGATACTGCCAAAATTGTGCCGTCATAGCTTTCAAGAGCACGCTCCAAAGCCTCTCTCGACTCAATATCAAGATGATTTGTAGGCTCGTCAAGAATAAGAAAATTCACAGGCTTTAAAATCAACTTTACGAGCTGAACTCTCGCACGTTCTCCGCCTGACAGCTTATTTATTTCCCTGTATACCTCGTCGCCGCGGAACAAAAAAGCAGCAAGTGCATTACGGATTTGTGTTTCGGTCATTTTAGGATAGGTGTCCCAAACCTCATCAATCACTGTTTTATCAGTATCAAGGCTTTCCTGAATCTGGTCATAATAGCCTGTTTTTATATTTTCACCCTCGGTAATATCACCGCTGTCCTGTTTTTCCATACCGCATATCAGCTTTAATAGGGTTGTTTTTCCACAGCCGTTTTTACCTAAAAGAAAAACCTTTTCTCCCTTTTTAATATCAAAATCAGCATTATCTATCAGCTTTTCGTTATAGCTCATACTGATATTACGGCATCTTAAAACCTCCATACCGCCACCCGGAAGTGCACGAAATGAAAAATTTATTTCCTTTAAGGTTTCCTGTGGCACAACAAGGGTTTCAGTAAGCCTATCCACAACCTTTTGCTTACTCTCGGCAGTTTTGATGTTCTTTTCTCTGTTCCATCTTTTTTGTTGCTCAATAATCCCTTCAAGACGTTCAATTTCCTTTCGGGTATTATCAAAATTCCTCTGCTCAGTCAGCCTTTCAATCTCACGTTGCTTCATAAAGGTGGTATAATTTCCATTGCCGGAGTATAGCTTTCCGGACTCTAAGGACATAGTTTTTGTGGTAACCCTGTCTAAAAAATATCTGTCGTGTGAAATAACAACAAACGCACCCTTATAGCTTTTTAAAAACTCCTCAAGCCATTCAACAGAGGCAATATCAAGATGGTTTGTAGGCTCGTCAAGAAAAAGAAGATTGCAGTCGGAAAGCAGAATTTTAGCAAGCGAAACACGTGTTTTCTGTCCACCGGAGAGTTCATTAACCCTTTTGTCAAGCTCTTGCTCCGAAAACCCCAAGCCTATTAGTGTTGAACGGATAATTCCCTTATAGTGATACCCATTAAGTTCAGAAAAACGTTCCTGCAGCCTTTGCTGTTTTATAACCAGCTCCTCTGCCTCCTCTGAGCCGTTTTCCAGCTCCCATCTTATATATTCAAGCTCTTTTTCAATTTCCTCGACCTCAGAAAAAACTGTTTTCACTTCATCAAAAACAGTTTTTTCAGAACCCGGGCATGCGTATTGTTCAAGATAACCTATTTTTAAGGCTTTATTTCTGAACACATCACCGTTGTCATAGCGTTCTTTACCCATAAGTATCTTAAAAAGTGTCGATTTTCCGGCTCCGTTTATTCCAATAAAGCCGATTTTATCCTTATCGCCAATCGAAAAAGACGCTTCGGAAAAGAGGACATCTTCCCCGAAGGACTTTTTCAGCTTACTTACATTAATTAACATTATATTCTCCGTGGATTACATTTTTTCCATATAGTTATGCAGAATACTGTAGCCGTAGTAGAGGTCAGGACACCATTTTCCGCCCAACCCCTCAAGTGTTTTAACTGTACCTGCCCATGAAATTGATTTAACATTATAGTATCTGCCATGCGGCTCGCCTACCGGCTCAAGTCCGATATATGCAGAAATATGGTTAAAATGTCCCCGAACTCCGTCATCAGGAGTTTCAAAGGTTTCATGGTCCTCAGGTGCATCACCGATTGCGGTTTTGGTTTTTATTCCTGCCCAGTTATTCTGCTCAGGCTTAACCGCACCACCATATTTTCCGTAGCCCGTTTCCTTTGCAGCCTGTGCGTAAAGAATTTCAGGTCTTATCCCTGTAATCTCGCCGTATTTCCAGTAAACATCAGCAATATCAATAAAAATCTGTGCAGCACCGCATTTTTCTGCCCAAGCCTTAGCATCCTCCACAGTAATCTGTGCTTCTCCGACTAAATCCGTCTTTGACTCACGCACTCCAAGGTCGAGAGTAACAAGTCCTTTTTTAGAACCCAGCACCCGATACAAAAGTGAACATGCCTCGGCTCTTGTAAGCAAATCCTTTGGCCTTAGCATTTGCTCCGAGCCTTTATAATAACCCCGCTCAACTGCAATAGAAAGCAGCTTTTTATAATCAGAATCAACCTCATTATAATCCTCAAATTCAAGGTCTAAAATTGCAGGATTTCGTATATTTCCCTCTTTAAGTCCGGATGCTAAAACCAAAGATGCTGCAAATTCCTCTCTTGTTACCTTTTCCTCCGGCTTAAATTTTTTACTGCTTTTTTTCATATAATTCCTAAATGTCTGGATATAAAGATACGACCATCTGTCAGAATAAACGTCAGAAAAAGCAAACTCCTCGGTTCCTGTAAGCCCAAAAGCATCAACCATTATTTTTGCCATCTGCTCACGGGTAAGATTATCCCCAAGTGCAAGGTTTCCGTCCTCCATACCTGTTAAGATTTTATTTTCCACGCAATATTCAACTGCCGTCTTAGCCCATTCAAACTCTGCAAAACATGGCTCAAAAAGCATTGAAAAAGACATAAAAGCAGCAAGAAATTTTATACTATTTTTCATATTTTACCTCTTGTTTATTATGACCTTTTTAGGACATTTATTTGCACATATTCCGCATGATTTACATTTTTCGTAATCAATTTCGGCTAAATTTTCGTTTACAGAGATTGCTTCAAACGGACAGTTTTTCTCGCAAATTTTACAAGCAATACAGCCCGCAGCACATACACTGTTTACAACCTTTCCCGGCTGTCTGTTCCTGCATAAAACAGACACAACTCTGTCCTTTGGAATTATTTCTATAAGATTTTTAGGACAAGCCTTTACACACATTCCGCATGCAGTACATTTTTCCTCATCAACAACCGCCACACCATTTACAATATGTATTGCGTCAAATTTACATGCAGCTACGCACGTTCCAAAGCCAAGACAGCCGCTTCTGCAAGCCTTCTGTCCGCCGGCAAGCTTATTTGCCGCATTGCAGTCGGGTGTTCCGTAATATTCATATTTATTTTTTGACTTTTCACAGTCTCCGCCGCAAAAAACACGTGCCACTTTAGGGGAATCAGCTTTTATTGCCTTTCCCATAATTCCGCCAATCTGCTGCGAAACATTTCCGCCGCCGACACTGCAGCAGTCAACCGCAGCTCCCTCATTGACAACCGCATGAGCATACGCACTGCAGCCGGCAAAGCCACAGGCTCCGCAGTTAGCTCCGGGCAGCACTTCTTCTATTTTTTCTATTCTTTCATCAACCTCAACGCGGAAAATCACCGCTGCAAGAGCAAGCAACAGTCCAAATACAAGGCCGATTACTCCGACAACCAAAATCGCTGTAATTATACTACTCATATTCACCCTCCGTCAAATGGAAAATCCTGAAAATCCGAGGAATGCAATTGACATAAGTCCTGCCGTAACAAGTGCAATTGGAAATCCCCTGAAGCATTCCGGTATATCCTTTTCGTCTATAAACTCACGGATTCCCGCAAAAAGTACAATCGCAAGGGTAAATCCCAAGGCTGCAAAGGTACCATAGATAACCGAATGAATAAAGTCATAGCCGTTTTGAACATTCAAAAGTGCAACACCAAGCACAGCACAGTTAGTTGTTATAAGCGGAAGGTATATGCCAAGTGCATTATAAAGTGCTGGCATCAGCTTTTTTATTACCATTTCAACAAACTGAACAAGCCCCGCTATAATAAGGATAAAAGCTATTGTCTGCAGATATTCAAGGTTAAACGGAATAAGTAAAAACTCATTCACGCACCATGTAAAGGCAGAGGCAATCGCCATTACGAAGGTAACCGCCATTCCCATTCCAAGAGCTGTATCAAGCTTTTTTGAAACCCCCAAAAACGGGCAGCAGCCAAGAAATTTTACCAGAACGAAGTTCTCTGTAAAAAGTGCTGCAATCAAAAGTGAAATAATTGAAGGCTGCATTATTCTCTGCCCCCTTCCTTCTTATTTGAAACAATAAAGTTAATTACCGCAATTAATATTCCAAGAACGATAAATCCTCCCGGCGGCATACCGATAATCGCTGCCGGCTTTACCGGTCCTCCCAAAACCTGAATCCCCCAAATTGTACCCTGTCCGAGAATTTCACGAACAAGCGAGATTATACATAAAGCACCTGTAAAACCAAGTCCCATTCCAAGTCCGTCAAGAGCTGCTTTTCCAACAGAATTTTTAGATGCAAAAGCCTCTGCACGGGCAAGAATTATACAGTTTACAACAATAAGAGGGATGAAAATTCCCAAGGACACATAAAGCGACGGAACATATGCTTTAAGCACCATTTCCACAATCGTAACAAAGGTTGCGATAATAACAACATATGCCGCAATACGAACCTTATCCGGAATTATTTTTCTCAGAAGAGAAACAAGGATATTCGACATCACAAGCACCGCCGTTGCGGAAAGTCCCATTCCGAGTCCATTTGCTAATGTAGTCGTAACAGCGAGCGTAGGGCACATTCCAAGCAGCTGAACAAAAGTTGGATTTTCAAACAAAAGTCCGTTTGCTAAAACAGAATTCTTCTTTGCCATATATTACTCGCCCCCTCTCATAGACTTAACGGTGGAAATGGCTTCATTTACACCCTTTGTAACCGCCCTTGTGGTAATGGTAGCCGAGGAAATTGCATCAACCTGATTATCCTTAGCACCATTTTTTACGACCTCAATATTTTCTGTCTTTCCTTTAAACTGTTCCTTAAACTCATCTTTAGTGCAGTTAGAGCCAAGACCTGCTGTTTCGCCCTGCGAGATAATCTCAATTCCTGTAACCCTGTACTCGTTGTCCACACCTACAACCATAGAAATTTCTCCGCCGTAACCGTTTGGACTTACCTTTACAACCGCACCGGCATCTCCGCCGCTGAAAATTCCGGTCACAATAGAGTCCTCCTCCGGTTCAAATTCCACCTTTTCAAAACCTACTGCATCAGGTAGCACAGCAATTAGAGCCTTTTCCTCAGCAATTCTGTCATTTTCGGCTATAACAGGTGCAGTAATGTTATTTACCGCGGCAAGAATTGCTGCTGCGACAGCTGTTATTGCAAACAGCATAACGCCTACTCTTAAAATTTCAATTCCTTCTTTTCTATCAGACATTTTTCTTTACCTCCCCAAAAGCCTTCGGAACGGTAAACCTCTCAATAAGCGGAGTCAGTACGTTCATTAAAAGTATTGCAAAGGAAGTACCCTCAGGATAGCTTCCGAACCTGCGGATTGCAAAAGTCAAAAGTCCGCAGCCAATTCCAAATATTACACATCCTAATGAGGTTGTCGGAGTTGTTACATAGTCGGTTGCCATAAAAAATGCACCGATTAAAAGTCCGCCCGTCAAGATATGTAAGAGAGTGAAATACCCCTGCGAATATTCCGTAAGGTTTTCACCGAATAAATACATTAATGCCGCAAATGACACAAGATAGCAAACCGGTATTTTCCAGTCAACAACTCTCTTAATTAAAAGGTATAAAAATCCCAAAAGGAGCATAAGCCCTGATGTTTCGCCGATACAGCCTGCCTTTCCGCCAAGAAAAGCCATTGTAGCAGACGGCAGTGTGCCCTCCTGCATACCCTTTAAAATACCAAGAGGTGTAGCAGAAGAAACTGCATCTATTCCATACCCCATAAACGGGTTAACAAAGTTAGACATACTTCCTGCCCAAGCAACAAGCATAAAGCATCTTGCAGCAAGCGCCGGATTCATAAAGTTTTTTCCCAGTCCGCCATAAAGCTGCTTTACAATTATAATCGCAAAGGCACTGCCGATTGCTGCCATCCAAAGCGGTATTGTGGGAGGCAGGTTAAGTGCAAGCAAAAATCCTGTAACCACCGCTGAGAGATCCCCTACAGTTATCGGTCTTTTTGTTATCTTTTGATAAAAATATTCAGACAAAATACATGCAGCAACAGTTGTTAAAATAACTGCAAGCGCCCGAAAACCAAAGAAGTAAATACCCGCAAAACCTGCCGGCAGCAGGGCTATAATTACGTCAAGCATAACTGACGAAACACTTTCCTCGGCTTTCATATGAGGAGATGATGAAACTACAAATTTCTGTTCCATTATTTCTTATTCCTCCTTTTCTCTGCAATCTTCTGCTTCGCAACACGGATATTCTGAACCGGACTTCTTCTGCCCGGGCAGAGATATGAACAAAGACCACATTCTATACAATCCATAATATGATATTTTTCGCACATTTCAAGGTCGCCCTTTGCCGCATATTTTGCAAGATACAGCGGCATCAGCTTCATAGGACAATGCTTAACGCACTTTCCGCACCTGATACACGGAGAGCTTGCATCATATATTGAGGCCGTTTCAGACAGTGCGAGTATGGCTGACGTTGTCTTTACTGTCGGCACGTCAAGCGAATATTGTGCCATACCCATCATAGGGCCGCCCATTATAACCTTCTCAGGCTCACCGAAAAGTCCGCCTGCCTGATTTATTACAAATTCAAATGGTGTTCCGAGCATTACCTCAAGATTACACGGATTTTTTATACAGTCACCTGCAACCGTAATAATTCTTTTGGTAACCGGCATTCCCTCTTTGAATGCTTTTGCAATCTCAAACGCTGTATCAACATTAATCACAATCGCACCAACGTCAACAGGAAGTCCTCCGGAAGGTACGCTTTTTCCCGTAACAGCTTTTATAAGATGCTTTTCAGAGCCTTGAGGGTACTTGGTTTTAAGCTCTACAACCTCTGCTTTATCATCGCAAAGCCTGCGGATTGCCTCAGCCGCATCCGGCTTATTTGCTTCAATTCCTATATACCCCTTCTCAAGGTCAAAAAGCTTTACGCAAATACGCAAGCCAAGAATAACATCCTCGGTATTCTCCAAAAGACGTCTGTGGTCAGATGTCAGATATGGCTCACACTCTGCCGCATTCATTATAAGGTGAGTAACCTTTTTTCCCTCCGGTGGCGAAAGCTTTACATGAGTAGGAAAGCCTGCTCCACCCATTCCAACAATACCTGCATCCCTTATTACACGGATGATTTCCTGTTTGGTCATCTTATCAATATCTTTAGGACAGATATTCTCATAGATATCGTATTTAAAATCATTCTCAACAAAAACCGATGTAACCTCTGTACCTGACGGGTGAAGATACGGGTTTATATCTGTCACCGTTCCTGAAACCGATGAATGGAGCGGAACAGACAAAAATGCGTCGGAATCAGCTATAACCTGACCAACCTTTACATAGTCCCCCACAGCGACCTTTAAATCAAGCATTGCACCAATGTGCTGCTGCAACGGAAAAATATGTACCGGTGCACCCTCTGCCTTTCTTATCGGTATTTTGTTTGTTTCTTCTTTATGGTCCGGTATATGCATACCGCCACGGAATGTCTTGAACAAAATTCCACCTCCCTGAATTTTTTTAGTCTATTATAACCCATTAAATGCTTTAGTCAATAAAGTCATTATACCATATTAATTAGTATATTGCAAACAAAAGATATGTATTTTAAAATTATTAGCAGAAAATGTTACAAAAACAAACTATGCTCACCCTGTGTATATGCGGTAAACCCTACAATACCGCATATACACAGGATGAGCATAGCCTGTTTAAAAGATTACGTGTATAGCTTTGCTATAAAATCACGTCTGCCGCCGTGACTTTGGTGGTATTTAATTCTGTTGCTTTAATAAGTCTGCAACATTAATTCCCTCAGCCAGTCCGTCTGTTACTGTTACTCCGCCGTTTTGGAGAACTGCTGCAGCCGATTTATCATTATATACAGGGTCTCCGGAGGTTGTAATTATGTCTTGAACAGAAAATCTGCTTATTTTAATTTCCGGTCTTTTATATGTTTTCATTTATGTCTCCTCCTTTTATTCAACAATGATGTCCGGGTCATCAAATGATGCCGTTCCGTCTGTCGGAATATTGTAAAGCAGTGTTCCTATTGTAATATCAGCACTTCCTTCAATTCTGGCAAAGCTAAATGGAATGACTTTTTTGTTCCCATTTCCGTTATGCTTATATTCATATTCCACAGTTGCTTTTGTTAAATTTATTCCGCTCACGACAAAGGTGTCTGCACGCTGAGTTGTGCCGGCTATTACTTCAAATCCAACCTCAGAAATTGCCTGTGCCAAAGTAGCATCGTCCATTTTTGTAGCTGTTGCTGCTTTTGCACTTGTCAAGCTTGCTCCGTCTTTTATGGTCACATCTGAATCGTTACTTGTGAAAATGTCGCCCTTTTGTGAGCCTGATATGCTAACATTTGACGTACCGCTGATTTCAAGAGCCTTACCGTTTGTATTTTTAAGTCCGTACTCGCCGCCATCAACAGTTATATCAGAATCAACCACAGCTCCTGTTACGTTTCTCAGCGAATTATCGGTACAATCCGAGACGGAAACTGTTGAACCGGTAAGCTCAACAACCATATTTGCCATACCTCGGTTAACATTGGTTAAAGTAATTGCACTGTTTTCAGCCCTTAATATTCCGCCGATTGAGTCAGAAAGAATTGCGGTTCCGCCGTTTGTATTGCTGTTTTTAATCTCTATGCTTGAGCCTGTAAGATTCAGCACACTGCCGTTAACAAACATAATATCGGCATATGCATTTACATTTTCCATTTTAATTGCAACACCGCTCATATTAACATTTCCATCAACATATGCAGCATATGTAGCAGTTTCTTCAATATCAAATACTAAAGTACCTCTTGATACATCTGCACTTAGCCTATTGTTTTTTTCGGTAAATTTAAGTGTTTTTCCGTTCAGGTTAAGCTTTGAAATAAGCGTAATAGTTTTTGTTTCTGCATCCTCAAGCAGAGAAATAGTATCATTTTCAGTCGCCGCTGCCACTGCATCCTGAAATGTCATATATCCGTTTTCGCCGACTAAAGCAACATAATTTTTATCCTTTGCACATTCAAGCACAGCAGAAATCTTATTTCCGTCCATAGTAGCTTCAACCTCTGCAAAGCTTGCTGCCCAATCTTCGTCAACCCAGACAACATTTTCCTTGTCAGCAGCAACCTTAGAAATATCAACATTATTTACTTCAATCTTTGCACCTGCGGTTGAAGAAACCAAAACCGCTGCTTTCTTTACTGTTTCAAATGAAGAATTTTCTATTTTCAGCTCTACAGCATTTTTGCCCTCATTTACGTATTGATCGGCAATTTTAATGCCACGTCCGCCTGATTTTACTGTCACATTATCCAAAGAAACCCGAGAACTGTCAGCAGTAATCCAAATTGCATAATAATCTTTATCTTCATTAATGTCTACATCATTTAAAACAGCACCTTCCTCAATACAAATACTGTGATTGAATACTGTGTTAGTAGCTATAAGCTTTGAATGGAAATTAATAGCATAAGTATTCCACGCTCCATTCTCTGCACCATAGCCTGTCTTGTTGATTGTTATGTTTTCAAACTCAAGTGTTCCGCCCTTATTAGCTAAACTCGACCAGTCACTATCCTTCTGATTAAGTGTTAAAGTATTGTTATTACCAATTATTTTGATAGATGTAGTATCGTTTGTGCCATATTCGTCTCTTGCATTATAGTCAAGAGTGGTGTCTTTCAAGAGTTCAATTACAACATCACCATTATTAGCAGCACTAAGTGCATCTTTTAGCGTAGGATATAATGCATTGCCAATCCTTGCTGTCGCCGTACCCACAGATACGTTAAATGTCACATTCTCTTCATCATTGCCCGCACTTTCAGCTGCTTGTGTACCTCTTCCGCAAATAACTCCTGTATTATAACTATCACGTTCGCCACAAAGTGTCGTATCAATATTAATGTTAAGAACACCTTCAACTTTATTGTCTGTAAGTGTTGTAATATTTTCTCCAACCGCACCTGCGATACCTCCGGCATCTCGGTAAGCATTAATAGTATTTGTCCCGGAAAGCTTACAATCTTTGATAGTTGTTTCTTTACTGTTTACATACCCAATAATACCTCCAACCTTATCACCATTATCAAAATTACCCGCAGATACTTCATTAGGATAAGCATTAAGAGTAATGTTCTTAACTGTACAGTTTGTAAACTGTCCTGCTGCATATCCGGAAATACCGCCTATATACCTGTTAGAAGTAACATCTGCTGTATCTATGTGAACATTATCTATTGTAGCTACGTACCCCGTACATCCAGCAATTACTGCAGTTCCATCAACAGTTGGATCTTGCATAACAAGATTATTAACATTAGCATCCTTGACAGTAAAGTTTTTTAGAGTACCTCTTACAGAGCCAAAAAGCCCTGCTGCATTATCTTCACTATCTTTAGTGTCAACATATAGATTAGAAATAGTAAAATCTGCTCCGTCAAATGTACCTGCAAATCCCATACCATCGCCATCAAGCCCAATCGGTATCCATTCATCATTACTAAGGTCAATATCATCTGTAAGCTTTACATACTTTTGTGAATAGCTGTTGCCACTATTCACATCATCACGGAACCATTTAAGCTCCTCAATGTTGTTAATAAGATACGGGCTTTCCTGCGTGCCTTCGCCTGCCAGACCTTCTACCACAGCTACATTAAGTACCTCTTCTTCTGCAAATCCGCAAATGCCTGTCACCCCAAACAGCATACATACTGCAATTACCGCAGATAAAATTTTTTTCATTTTCATTCTTTTGCTCCTTTCTTTACTGCAGAAAATATATATTAAAAACAGCAAATGCTGATTTTAAACAGATTTTATATTTTTTCCCCAAGCCAGCGAAGATTTTTGGCAGTTCGTACTCCGTTTTCATAAACACTGACCTCTATACTTTCGCCGTAAAATTTCTCTTCTTCGCCGTCCTGCGTGACGTTTACAAACGGAATAACCCAAATTGTTTTATCAAAGCATTTTTCCGGTATATCGTAAATTACAGTATTAAATGACCCATTTCTGTTTTTTAAAATTCCGATTTCGTTACTGTAAACCACTTCCTCCTTTTCAGCATCAACATCTTCAATTATTAAAAATCCAAATCCGGACATGTTGGGCATAAATTTCCTGAAGCTGTTTTCTTCAAGCTGGACAGACACAGAAATTGCACCTTTTTTAGGGCTTTTGTTCCACTGTCCGTAATAACCTGCATCAATTGTACTTGTAAATAATGTAGAAAATCTGGTATTATATCTATGAGCATCGCCGATAATATTTTTAAACATAATGTCCCTCCACGCTTCTTAAATACCTAAAGTAAAATGCTTTTATTTTACTTCACTCTCTATTATGCTGTTCCACTCTAACTTACCGGCTGTTACTCCAATCTTTTGAAGAGGTCTGAAGTCCCGCTCCGGCACCTGACTTAGACCGGCACAACCTTTAAAGAATTTTAGACGAATTATATGCATTATCGGTTTTTTATATTTTTTACACACTTCAATCAGCTCCCAAAACTACTAAAAGTGAACTTATTATAGCACGAATTCCACCTTTTGTCAACTGTAATATTATATTTTGTCCACCATTTGTCAACACTTATGTTATAAAATATTTGGGAAAGTCGGTGATAGAATGAAAATGCAATTTTCAGACAACATCCGAAGACTACGAATAGAGCGGGGGCTCACACAAACGCAGCTTGCGGCAATACTCGGCGTCAATAAGTCGATTATTTCCGCATATGAGAACCAGGATAGGCTGCCATCTTTAAACATTTTAGTAAAATTATCAGCAGAATTCGGCGTACCTATGGAACAATTACTTGGTATCATCAAAAAAAGAACTATCGACGTGTCAAGGCTCACAAATGAACAAACCGCTCTGGTTTCGGAGATAGTCGACCAGTTCAGTCAATTGAACAAAAAGTAATGCACAAAAAAACAGCAAGAAAATTTTCTTACTGTTTTTTTGTTTAACTTACTTTTTCCCTGATAACCTCAGGCTCTTTATTATCTGTAATACAATTTTTATGGATGATGCACTTCTTAACATCCGGCTCTGACGGAACATTAAACATAAGCTCGGTCATTGTTTCTTCAATAATCGAACGCAGGCCCCTTGCACCGGTATTTCTTACAAGTGCCATATCAGCGATAGCCTCAACCGCATCCTCGTCAAAAGCGAGGTCAACGTCATCCATACCCAAAAGCACCTGATACTGCTTTACAAGAGCATTTTTCGGCTCGGTAAGAATTTTTACAAGTGCGTCCTTATCAAGCTTGGATAATTTTGCAACAATCGGAAGTCTACCGATAAACTCCGGAATTAAACCGAATTTTAATAAATCCTGCGGAGTAATCTGTTTTAGAAGCTCCGAAACATCCGCCTCTTTTTTGCTTTCAATCGCTGCACCAAAGCCAAGGTTTCTTTTTCCTACACGGTTTGAGATAATCTTTTCAATGCCGTCAAAAGCACCGCCACAGATGAACAGAATGTTTGTTGTATCAATCTGAATAAACTCCTGATGCGGATGCTTTCTTCCTCCCGTAGGCGGAACAGATGCAACTGTACCTTCCAAAACCTTAAGAAGTGTCTGCTGCACACCCTCACCACTTACGTCACGGGTTATAGATACATTTTCACTCTTTCGTGCAATCTTGTCAATTTCGTCTATATAAATTATTCCCTTTTCCGCTGCCTCAATATCATAATCCGCTGCCTGGATGAGCTTTAATAAGATATTTTCTACGTCCTCACCCACATAGCCTGCCTCGGTAAGAGTTGTTGCGTCGGAAATAGCAAATGGTACATTGAGTATCCTCGCAAGATTCTGAACCAAAAAGGTCTTTCCGGAGCCGGTTGGTCCAATCATTAAAATATTACTCTTTTGAAGCTCTACATCATTTGTATCCTGATGTGCAATTCGCTTATAGTGATTGTAAACAGCAACCGAAAGAATTTTCTTAGCCTCCTCCTGACCGATTACATACTCGTCAAGAATCTGCTTTATCTCTCTCGGCTTAGGTAAATCCTCTGCAGTTTCAAACTCTTTGGTGTCAAAGTCTCCTGCCAAAACCTGGTCACACTGCTTTACACATTCGTTACAAATGTAAACCCCCGGCCCTGATAAAAGCATTTGAACCTCTGATTCCTTCTTTCCGCAAAAGGAACACCTCAGCTCATTCATATCTTCTGGTTTTGCCATTATTTATACCCCTTTTTACTTTCGGCTTGTAATAACTTCGTCAATCAAGCCGTAATTCTTAGCAGCCTCAGCCGACATAAAGTTGTCTCTTTCTGTGTCTGCCATAATAACATCAAGCGGCTGTCCCGAACGCTCTGCCATAATTTCATTTAAATGCTTCTTAATTGCAATTATACGTTCAGCATGAATCTGAATATCGGTTGCCTGACCCTGAAGTCCACCCAAAAGCGGCTGATGAATCATAATTTCACTGTTCGGAAGTGCAAAACGCTTGCCTTTAGCACCCGCAGTTAATAAAAATGCACCCATACTTGCCGCCATACCTACACAAATTGTTGACACATCACATTTTATGTATTGCATTGTGTCATAAATCGCCATACCGGCTGTAATAGAACCGCCCGGGCTGTTAATATAAAGCTGAATATCCTTATCAGGATCCTTACTTTCAAGGTACAGCATTTGTGCAACAACTAAGCTTGCCGATGCATCTGTTACCTCTTCGCCCAGAAAAATAATTCTGTCCTCTAAAAGTCTTGAAAAAATGTCATAGCTACGTTCTCCGCGGCCTGTTTGTTCAACGACCATTGGTACTAAACTCATAATATCATTCCTTTCTTTATTTAAAGAGAGCATAACGCAAATAACGTTATGCACCCTCCTTTTATGCATACATAATGTATGCCATTACTGCAATTACTTCACTCGTTATGATAAGAGCCTTCCCCTAAAAATGCAGTAATTATTTTTCAGCTGTTTCTGCCTTTGGCTTTCTTCCTCTTGGCTTAGAAATCTTTGCTTTGTTAACAAGCATATCTACAACCTTATTCATAGCAAGCTCATCCTTTAAGTTTGCAATGTCAGCCTCCTGCATAAGCTCTTTAAGCTTATCAGCCTCCATGTTGTACTGCTTAGCCATTTCAGCAATTCTGTCATTAACCTCTTCGTCAGTAACGTCGATACCTTCAGCCTTTGAAATTGCCTCAAGTACTAAAGAAACCTTGAGTTGCTTTTCAGCCTGTGGCTTAAAGCTTTCCTTCATGCCGTCAACTGTACCGCCTGTGTACTGCATATATGTGTTTAAATCCATTCCCTGGTACTGAAGTCTCTGAGCAAAATCCTGCACCATTCTGTCAACCTGGTCACTAATCATAGCCGCAGGAATTTCAACCTCACAAGCCTCTACTACCTTTTCGATAACTGCATTTTCTGTTTCTGTCTTAACTCTTTCCTCTGCAGCCTTTTCAAGTCTTTCCTTAACGCTGTTTCTGTATTCTTCCATTGTCTCAAATTCGCTTACCTCTGATGCAAAATCATCATCAAGCTCAGGTAATTCTCTTACCTTAATTTCGTGAATTTTAACCTTGAAAAGTGCCGGCTTTCCTGCTAAATCAGGAGCATGATATTCCTCAGGGAAGGTTACGTTTACGTCAACCTCTTCACCAACCTTTTTACCAACAAGCTGGTCCTCAAAGCCCGGAATAAATGTGTTTGAACCAAGTTCAAGCTCATAGCCTTCAGCTGTGCCGCCCTCAAACGGAACACCGTCAACCGAGCCTGCAAAATCGATAGTAAGAATGTTGCCGTTTTCAGCCTTTTCTCCATCTTCTAAAGGAACAAGTCTTGCATTTTTAGCCTGTGCAGTCTTGATGTCATTTTCAACATCTTCATCAGTTACATTGTGTTCAATTTTATTAACCTTTATACCTACATATTCACCAAGAGCTACCTCCGGCTTTGTTGTAACCAAAGCTGTAAACACAACCGGCTCACCCTTTTTGATGTCCTCAACATCAATTTCAGGTCTTGCAGCAGGTTCGATATCAGCTTCCTTCAAAGCTGCCTCATAAGCCTCAGGTAAAACTGCATTAATTGCATCATCATAGAATACTGCCTCTGTGTAGTACTTTTCAATCACACTGCGTGGAACTTTTCCTTTTCTAAAGCCCGGTACAGAGTACTTCTTTGCATTTTTTGCATAGGCCTTGTTCATAGCCTCAGCAAATACTTCTGTTGAAACTTCAAATGTTAATTTTACGAGATTTTTTTCTACTTGTTCTGATTTAACAGCCATAGTTATTAAATCCTCCTCATCTAATTGTACGACGCCATATGACGCCATTATTACATCTTTATTATTATATCACAAATATATAAAATTTCAAGACAATTTTAGCAATTTATGAAAAAACACTAAAATTAGCCATTATTCTGCTATTTTAACAGGCATAAATTCACGATAATCGCATGAAACTAAGGTGTACGAAATCCCCTCTACCTCACCCTCTACGGCATTTCTGACTCCCGATGAGTGAATATGCCCGAAAATACATCTTTTTATATTTTTCGATGCAAGAAAATCCACAAGTGCGTTTTCACGATAGTCTTTCAGTATTGGCGGAAAATGCGTGAAAACAATAATGTTATCCGGATTTTTTGCAGCCTTTACCGAAAGGTCAAGCCGCCCGATTTCACGTTCGTAAATTTTCCTGTCCTCCTCTGACAGCTTTCCCATCGGCGTGTTCCAACCACGGCTCCCACAGATGGAAATGTCGCCGTATTCAAAGGAGTTGTTCTGCAAAAATTCAATATTGCTAAATCCGTTGTCCTGAATAAAACCTTTTAGCTTATTCATAGTCGTCCACCAGTAATCGTGGTTACCTTTTAACAGTATTTTTCTGCCGTTTAAGCTGTTTAAAAACTCAAAATCTGCCTTGCTTTCCTCAAGATAGGTTGCCCAGGAAAAATCACCGGGAAGCACAACTGTATCCTCCGGCTTTACTGTAGCCCGCCAGTTTTCACGAAGTCTTTCAACGTAATTCTCCCAGTTTTTTCCGAAAATATCCATCGGCTTATCTACACCAAGCGGAAGATGCAAATCTGAAATTGCATAAAGTGCCATAATCGTCTCCTTACTATACTGAAAAAAGACGGATAATCCGTCCTTTTATCATTATGCTGTCAGGAATCAATGCATTAACGCATCGTTCCTGAATAGTTGTAATCAAATAAGCAAAATTATAAAACCTTTGCCAAAAAGTCAATAGTCCTCGGGTTTTGCGGATTTTTGAAAACCTCTTCCGGAGTTCCCTGCTCTAAAATCACACCGTCGTCAATGAAGATAACCCTGTCTGCAACCTCGCGGGCAAAGCCCATTTCATGAGTTACACAAATCATTGTCATACCTTCATTTGCAAGCTCCTTCATAACCGCAAGCACTTCTCCCACCATTTCCGGGTCAAGTGCTGACGTCGGCTCGTCAAACAGCATAATATCGGGTTTCATCGCAAGTGCTCTCGCTATTGCTACTCTCTGCTTTTGTCCTCCCGAAAGCTGTGAAGGATAATTTTCCGCCTTATCGGTAAGACCAACCTTTTCAAGAAGGCGCATCGCTTCAGCCTTTGCTTCTTCTTCTGTTGCTTTCTTAAGGTCAACCGGTGCAAGCATCAAATTACGAAGTACATTCATATTATTAAAGAGGTTAAAATGCTGAAATACCATTCCGATATTTTCACGAACCTTATTAATATTTATCTTCTTGTCATTAATGCGAAATCCGTCAACTATAACCTCACCGCTTGTGATTGATTCAAGTCTGTTTAAGCATCGTAAAAAAGTAGATTTTCCCGAGCCGGAAGGTCCTATTACACAGACAACCTCACCCTCGTATATATCCACCGAAATACCGTCCAAAACCTTTAAATCATCAAAGCTCTTTTTTAGATTTTCCACATGTATTTTTACATTTTTATTATCTGCGACCACGGTTCAATCTCCTTTCAAGAGCATTTGCCACCTGCTGAAGTGCCAGAATAACAACCAGATACATCACCGCAACAATAGTCCATACCTGGAAAGACTTAAAGGTTATAGCAATAACATTCTGTGCCTTATTTACCAATTCCGGAAATCCGATAACTGACAGAATAGACGTATCCTTTAAGGTTATAATAAACTGATTAACGATGCTTGGAATCATATTTTTTATAGCCTGCGGAAGAACAACACGGAACATCGACCTCCAATATGTGAGACCAAGGCTTCTTGCTGCCTCCATTTGTCCCGGGTCAATAGCCTGAATACCCGCACGAATAATTTCAGACATATATGCACCGCAGTTTACGGCAAGACAGATTGTTCCCGCCTGAAGTGCCGAAAAAATGAGCGGAACACCGATTTGTTTAAGTCCGTACGGAATACCGAGATATACAAAGAATGCCAGAACAATCATCGGCACGCCTCTTATTACATTTACATATATAGCTGAAATGGCTCTGCTTACTTTATTATCCACAACACTTGCAAGACCGAAGATTATTCCGAGAATACACCCGAAAAACAATCCTAACAGTGCAAGAAGCAGAGTTTGTCCCATAGCGGATAAAAGCAGAGGGCCATAGGTGTTTATAATTTGGCTCATAGAGCGAAAAGCCTCCTATACATTCCATAAGGGCATTGGAAGCCCAATGCCCTTACAGTTAATTGGTTTTAACTATAATTACTCGCCGAGATATGTTGCAATAATCTCGTCGTATGTGCCGTCAGCCTTAATATTTTTAAGACCTGCATTGAAAAGGTCAACAAGCTCCTGATTTGCAGCATCGAAGATAGCAAATCCGTACTGTGCCGGCTCATTTTCTGTTCCTTCAACAAACTTCATATCAAGCTCACCTGTCTTGATGTTGTACTTTAAGATAGGTGTATCGTCAAAGCAAGCTGCAGCCTGACCGCCGATAACTGCCTGATACATATCAGGTGATGTCGAGAAGGTTACAACCTCAAAGCCATACTCATCTTTAATGCTTTCAGCATATGTGTTGCTCATTGTACCATTCTTAACAGCAACCTTTTTTCCTTTTAAATCCTCAAAGCCTGTAACATCAGAATCCTTTGCAACTGCCATTCCCTGTGTTGCGTCATAGTAACCATCAGAGAAAATCCAGCCTGATGCTTTTCTGTCATCTGTTATTGAAGCACCGGCAATCATACCATCAGCCTGACCTGCCTGACATGCTGCGATAGCTGCATCCCAACCAACATACTGAAGGTCATATGTAAAGCCCTGGTCTTCTGCAACAGCCTTTAAGATATCCATATCGATACCTACGATATTTCCTTCAGCATCCTGAAATTCAAATGGGCTGAAGCCTTTATCTGTAGCGATTACAAACTTTTTGCCCTCTTCACCACTTTTATCTGCGTTATTTCCGCAAGCTACAAGACCTGCACACATAACAAGAGCAAGTGCCATTGAAATTAGTTTTTTCATAGTTAATTCCTCCACTAAAATAATTTTTCTAAATATACGTTTTATTATAACATATTATTTTATAAATTTCAATCTATTTTTGCTAAATTTTCCTGATTGCAAAAAGACATATATCAGTCATCAACAGATTCATCAGTTGCACGTGCATAAATAGCATTAATTTCATCAGACGGTGCCTTATCAATAAGTGTAACAACAACAGCTGCCAAAAGACCTGCTATAAATCCCGGAATAATTTCGTAAATTCCGGTTGTGCCTGTGAACCAGATAAACCATACAATATCAACGACTGCACCTAAAATAATACCTGCAACTGCACCCTTATATGTAAAGCGTTTCCAAAACAGTGACAAAATAATAACCGGTCCGAATGCCGCACCGAAAAGTGCCCATGCATTTGATACAAGATTCATAATCTGTGCAGCCCCTTCACCGCCGTTTGCGATAAAGTACGCAACTATAGAAACAATTACTACTACCAGTCTGCCTACCCAGAGGATTTCTTTGTCCGACGCATTTTTTCTGAGCATCGGCTTATATATATCGCTTGTAAAGGAAGATGATGCAACCAAAAGCTGTGAATCTGCTGTTGACATAGATGCTGCAATGATTGCTGCAAGAAGAACTCCTGCAATAACTGCCGGGAACAGGTATCTTGTCAGCTTAACAAATATAAGCTCCTGCTCACCATTTGCAAGCAGGCTCTGTGCAAATGATTCTCCGCCGTTCCATAGATACATTCTTCCGAAATATGCCATAACAATAGCTGCTGCAAGTGTAATTACAACCCAGATAATTGCAACTGTTGCTGACTTTTTAACCATACTTGGCTTTTCAATTGACATAAATCTTACAAGAATATGCGGCATTCCAAAGTATCCCAAGCCCCACGCAAGGCCTGAAATTATTTCCTTAGGCGGTGCTGAGAAGAAGTTTGCAATAAAGCTGTATTGTGTTCCGTCAGTAGCGGTCACTGTTTCGCCCAAAAGTGCAGGATCGGAATTTCCGGTTGCAACAAGCATAATCGGAACCGCCATAAGTGCAACGAGCATTAAAAGTCCTTGGAAAAAGTCAGTCCAGCACACTGCCTTAAATCCACCGAGGAATGTGTATACAAGTATGATTGCTGCAAATATAATCATTGCAACAGATCTGTTAAGTTCAGGGAAAAGCTGTGTAAATACCTGTGAACCTGCAGAAAATGCAGATGCAACATAAATCGTAAAGCTTACTAAAAATACTATAGCACATATGATTTTAAGAGTTGAGCTTTTTGAAGCAAAACGATTTGTAAGATACTGCGGCATGGTAATTGAGTCGCCTGCGGCTTTAGAAAATTTACGAAGCCTTTTTGCCACAAGTATCCAGTTAAGTGCAGTACCGATTGCAAGACCGATACCAATCCATGCCTGACCGAGTCCAAACGCAAAAATGCTGCCGGGCAAGCCCATCAAAAGCCATGCACTCATGTCTGATGCCTGAGCACTCATTGCTGTTACCCAAGGTCCCATAGCTCTTCCGCCCAAGAAATAGTCCTTTTCACCGGCTGAGCCTTTAGACTTTGCAAAAAAGTACACCCCAATACCCAGCATAGCAATAAAGTATAATACAAATGCCAATACTTCCATTATCAAATACCTCACTTTATAATATTTTTCGACATTAAGCTATATTATACCATATATAGAAATTTATTTCAACCCATTTTTATAAAAAACACTTTTTATACTGTATAGCTGTCAATAATGGGTGACACATAGAAATTGCAGAAGCCAATTCATAACTTCTGCAAAAATCATTCACAACCTATGTCCTATCCCGGCACCTTTCTTCCACGAATTTAATTCTTCGGCTTTGGTTTAAATATAACCGATGCCAAAAATCCAAACACCACCGCTGCACAAAGACCTGCCGCAGCAGCTGTAAAAGCACCTGTAAATATGCCCATAAAGCCGTTTTCCGAAACAGCCTTTTCCATACCCTTACAGAGATTATATCCAAATCCCGTAAGCGGTACAGTTGCACCTGCCTGTGCAAAATCCACAAGCGGTTCATATATTCCAAAAAGCTGCAGAAAAACTCCCGCTGATACAAATGTCACAAGTATTCTCGCCGGCGTCAGCTTTGTTTTATCAATTAATATTTGTCCGACAACACATATCAGTCCGCCTACAACAAAAGCTTTTATATATTCCATACGTCCTCCACGGTTATTAAAAAAATCTTTCCTTTTCAGTACTTATTATAAGTGCATGAGCAATTGCCGGTATTGTTTCTCCCTGAAAAATCGTCATCGGATTCATTAACGCACCGGTTGCCATTAAAATCATACGCTTTATATTACCTCTTTTAAGCTCCTTGAAAATATGTCCGCAAAAAACACTTCCGCAACAGCCGCAACCACTTCCTCCGGCATGCACATCCTGCTCCTTTATATTGTAAATCATCTTGCCGCAATCCTTATGCATCGGGTAAATATTGAAGCCCTTTTTGTCCATTAATTCGCAAAAAACATCCGAACCGACCGTCGCAAGGTCACCCGTTAAAATCATATCAAAATCCTCAGGGCTTGTGCCGGTATCTTCAAAAAGTGCAGTTAGGGTATCTGCTGCAGCAGGGGAAAATGTCAAGGGTACACCACAAAAAAATCAGCAGTTTTTTCTGCTGATTCTTCTATTTCAATAATTCATCATAGGATGTATCTAATATGTCTTTTATAGCCTGTAATTGTGTTGCATAAATATGCTGAATACCTCGTTCAATTTTCACCAGAGATTCTCTGGTTATGTCTATTCCCATCAGCTGCATTCTCCGCACAACTTCTATTTGCTTTATATTCTTTTGTTTTCTAATTGCCTTAATATTTTT
>JAZNIV010000074.1:0-19724 GCA_045577675.1 Clostridia bacterium | reverse complement strand
TGTTTCTTTTCCCTTCGGTCATTTGTACTTTGTGTACTGTTTTCTTCTCTTTTGCCATAATTTAAGGCCTCCTATGATTTTTATTTTATCATAGAAGACCTTGCTTTTCTACTATTTACAGAAATTCTTTCACAGACTCAGATATAGGTAGAAAATGTTTAAATGTGCTTCTGGATGCGATAATATTTACTTTAATATCAATGTTTGCATATTCACTTATAAGCATTTTTGTGTTTAATGGACTTGATCCCAAATTTGTTGTAGTAGCACCAATAAGTTATTTTACTTCAAATCTCCTGCTATCATCTTCGAAAAATAATAAAATATTAAATTCTTTTACAAACATATTCGTTGTACCATTAAAAATACATAGAATCAGATTAACATCGTCTGCTATTCAGGCGGTTGTTGCAATTTCTATATTTGTTATAATCTTATGTGCAGCAAACACTAATATCTCTGATATTGTATGTCCATCAATTGCTTTAACCGGGGGTAGCCTTTTTGGGGATTTTTCAAAGAGATTGGTTTAACTCTCGTTAAAATTCTATACATAATTCTTAACAAATAGCACCCTGAAATATGGGTGCTATAGTTTTATAATCCATCAAATTATCTTTACAAACCAAAATATATTTATAGGTGTACCAAGCATTACTACTTAGTACACCTAACCAAGTTAGTCAACCTTAAATATGGCAACTGCATTCTTTAAATCAACCCAATACATAAGACATATCAGGTCTCCTTTGTTTAAATCTACTCCTGTTTTATTAGGAACAGAAATTGTAACAACATCATATGGAAACTTTATATCAACATTTTTATTAATATTAGTTTCTCCGTCTGCCAGTTCTGAAACTACAGTTGCGTTTTTCATTTTTACATTGTTTTTAAAATAACCATCCGTCTTTATTCTTTTCAATACAAGTTCGGATGTTAACTCTACAATTTGTTCCATATCCCGTGAGTTTAATCCCATAAACCACCTCCTATTACATAGAACCGCCATGATTGAAAACATATCGTCTCAAGGCGTTCACTAATTCCTGACCATTTACACCATTATCAACAACCAAATCTTTAATAGTAACACTATAATCATTGTTTGTTGTCATATTGTGAGAATCATATCTATTAACCAAACTACTATAATCAGGCACCTTAACAAAGTTGCTCATATCCCATAATGTATGAAGGCTTTTCATCTGATCTTGATTAAAAACAATACCACCAGCCTTAACATCTGAAAGTAAAGTGGGTTGTTCGATGGGAATATAATGACCATTGTTGTCAATGTAGATTTCTTTTCCGTCTTCGCCCATAAGAGCGGAGCCGGGCTTAGTGTAGTTCGTCCCATCAGCATACTTATTTTTAACCTTTATAGATGTGTAATTACCACCCGTACCGCCTGTTATTTTATAATCTCCACCGCCTGTATGAACTACTGTGCCAACAGGCAATCCCGTTGTAGTTGTCTTTCCATTATCATTGATATGTATTCCAACCTTACCAATTCCCGGAATTGTTGCAGTGGCATTGTTTTGCGGAGCGGAAGAGGATGTGTTACCTGAAGAAACGCCTTTTGAACTTGTTCCTGAAGAAGTATTACCACTATATGTAGTGTCCTTATTATTTACATTGCTATTATAATTCTTAATAGCAGACCCTACATCATTTATAATAGATTTCAGAGCGGGAATGTCGGTTGTAACGATTTCTCCCAATCCCTTTGTAATATCCCCAAGATTACTGTTAAATGCAATTACACCACTTTCGACATTGTTAATCGTAGTGGTTAATACATTTTGTGCTGAAGTGAGATTATTCAATGATTTTGTCTGATCTAAAGTATGTTTCGCAACCTGCGCCGCATATTCTGCATCAGCCAATTCCGCTTTTGCATTAAGAACATCCTGAGTATTGGCTACCCATTGCCACTGACCATCAATAAGCATACGGACGTTACGCTCATTTAAAACATTATCAAGTTGCTGACGTTTCTTAGCTACATTCAATTCTGCACGGGCAATTTCGTACTTTTTGAGCATTGTTTCATACTGCATTTCATACTGTGCCGTTATTTCTTCGAGATTTTCTTCTGTGGCATTTAAAACATCTCTGTTATACTGTCTTTGTAATTTATCAGCTTCATATTGCAAGTAAAGAAGTTTCTCTGACAAGATATTATAGTCCTCTTGATTAAATAGCAATTTGCGTGTTTCCTCATCAAGATACTCGTACATGGTAAGAGAAGCATCTAACTCTTTATTGATTTCGTGTTGTGCTTCAGTAATGGAGTTTGTCACATCATAGTAGGATTGTAATAGGGTGTGAAGTGAGCCAATTTGACTTGAATTAAAGTTTAAAGAATCAATAAGTTCATTCTTAATAGCATTAAAGTATTTTTCTTCTATGTCTTTAATTTTATCAAGTTCGTTGGCGTGTTCTTTCCTAAACCTATCCAAAACCCTTTTCCATGCCGCAACCTCATTGTCAGCGAATTTATCCCAATCTCCATAAAGGTTTCTCTCGTTTATCCAGCGTTCAGAATTAGATAGCGACCAATCAGCAATTTCGTTTTGTGCATCGTGCCACAATAATTGCAGTTCTTGAATTTCTTCCTTATACTTCTCAGGGTCTAATGCACGGAGCCGTTCAGCCTCTTTATGATATTCTTCCTGTAACTGCTTATAGAAAGATGTAGTATCACCTAATGGATTCTGCTCCAAGAACATATCTCTTGCGTGCTCAATATCTTTGATACGATTTTCATATTGCAAAGACATATTATCCAATAGTTCATTTTGTTTGTCCCACCAACCAGATTGATGTTCTTGAATTTCGTCTGAATTATCATCGTATCCTAACGCTCTAAGTCTTTCAGCCTCTTCGTGATGTATCTGCTGAATACTTCTATCAATGTATGAAGTATCATAATTATCCCCATACATATTTTTAAGCATTTCCTTTTCATGCTCAAGGTCTTTGATACGATTATCAGCATAGTCTTTACGAGCATCCTCAATCTTGTCTAAAATTTCAAGCCGTTCCTCATCGGTTTTAACAAGTTTATTTAAGGCATAATCAAGCTCTTCAATATACTTTGTTTCATTCTGATGTATTTTATATCGGCGTTCAGCATCTTTTAAATGTTTATCAAGGGCATTATTCTTACTTGAAGATGACGAACCTTTGCTTGTTTTTGGTGATTTTATGGTAATTCCACCAATAGAGTTGGCAGCACTCGTGTATGCAGAGATTATAGCATTAGCTTGAGTGTTAAAATCCTCAACAGACATTCCCGTTAAATTACCTTCAGCACCATCTTTGGCGGCTTGTGCCGCAATCGCAAATCCAGCCAATTTACTTGCGGCGGTTTGTGCTTGATTACCTGTGGTTTCAGCACTATTACCAAGATTAGCAATAGCGGTTTTTGCAGTATTTGATAATTGGTCTGTTTTGCCTGTTGCTAAATTCATAAGGTCTGTTGCCATAGCATCTTGCAACTTTTGAATTGCATTGACCTTTGCGGCTTCACCTTCAGCTAATAGGGCATCGGTGTTTATTCTTAATTTTCCTGACGAATAATCAAGATACTGTAACAAATCGTTATCAATAAGTTTCTGCATTGTTTCGGCAGAAATAGCACCCGTTGAGTTATATTCTTCTTGTGCCGTTTTCAACTCATTATATTTTTCTTGTAAGGTTGAAAGTGTTTTGACAACACCATCTAATGATAATGAGTTCGCTCTATTAACCTCTTTTTCTAAAGGAACGCTAAAACACTCAGCGAATTCCGGTACTTTAGAAAGGTAATTATTGATAGAGTCTGTTATCTCTTTTTCAGTTCCGATAAATTGTTTGCTTGCAATAGCCGTATCAATAAGCTCTTGCTTAAATTTTTCAAACTCTTGTTCTGATTTTGGTAGTGAACTACCTTGTAAAGCAGTCAACATTGTCTGTTGAGCTAAGTTTTCATTCAAATCACTAATAGATGTTTTATAAGCATCTACTTTTTCTTTCAATTCGTTATATCTGCCATAAATTGCCTGATATAATGAATTGTCCGTCAATTCTTCTGCCGTAAAAGCATTAGAATCTCTTAATGCGTTTAATGCATCTTCAAGTCTTTGATAGTTTTCCAATATACCTTCGGTTGTGGTATCATCACCAATTAAAACTAATGCACCACCACCTGAACCATACGAACCACTATTTACAACTCCGGCTTTTTCGAGTTCCTTAAACCCCTTTACTGCATTATCTCCTGTGGCGTTAATTATATTATTACCGCCCCAAAAACCATCTGCGCCTATGTCTAATAACTCGTCTTTAGCAGCGCTTACTCCCGCTATTAAATCAAGTTGAGAGTTCTTTAATGAATCAATACTTGCTTGTCTTATGGCATTTGATAATGAGCCGTATTTAGCAATAAGGTCATCTATACTTTCGCCTTCAAGTCCAAGTTTCTCTAACAGTTCCGCTTGTGTAGAAATCAAATCTTCTTTTGCATTTGCATCTGTTTTTACCGCTTCAGACAAGGCTATGTATTTAGTTGTTAAGTTTGTAATCTCATCACCTAATGTATTAGCTTCGCTTGCAGCTTCTTTTGCTTTGTCACGCATTTCTTCCATCTTTTGATTGTGATTAGAAATAGCAGATGAAATTCCGCTTATAACCAAGCTAATAGCCATTAAAGCAATACCAATAGGATTACTAAGAAATACGCTTTTTATTGTTGCGCCCAAGCCCATCATAGCTGATTTTAAACTAAATGTAGATGCCGTACTTGCAGTGTTAGCAGCGGTCTGTGCATTTGTCGCTTGTGTAAGCCCCATTTCAGCTAATTTTTGTATAGCCATTTCTTTTGTGAGACCTTGCATTTGAAGAATTCTGATTCGGTCTTGTTGCGTTAAAGACTGACTTGAAAGAACATTTTTCAACTGTGCAGTGGTTAGAGTATTTGTTGCTATTGCAATGCTTTTTAAAGTGTTATACCTTGTTGCTAAATTTCCATTAGGAATATTATTAGCTAACTGTAGTGCTTTTCCATATTGTTCCACTTGTTTTGTTGCCGTAAGAAAAGCCATAGTACCATTTGTTAAAAATGTACCTATTTTTAATGCTAAAAATCCTCTTACCGCACCTTCAACAATACCCCATTGATTGGCAAAATCCAAAACAGCAGAACCTAAATTAGCAATATCACGAACTGTATTTCCGTTCAATATGCTTTGATACATTTCAGTTAGGCTATTCGAGAATCGTTGAGTTGCAGCATCGGCACTTTGCATCCACTTCTCGTATTCGATAGTGGCACTACCGGCTGAATTAACAGCATCTTTATATGCCTTATCTGATTCTTGAAGTCCTGATAATAAAGCTCTACCTGCGGCGGCTCTATTTTTACCAAATAACTTTTCAAGAACCAAGGCGGCACTTGTATCTTCAAGAGAATCTATAACCTGAGATATTTCATACAGTTGGTCATAATACGATTTGAAAGTATTATCATCTTTCATTATGTCAACGCCTGTAAGTGCTTTCAACTCATCTCTTAATTTACTTGTAGCACCGGCAAGCTCATCAACTTCTTCGCCCATTTCGGACAACTCTTTGATAGCATCATCATCACCTTCTGATGCTCTTAAACGCAATGAACCAATCTTTGCAGTATTACCCAAATATGATGGATCGTTATAGTATTTATTGGCTGTTGCAAACATTGTAGCGGCTTGCTCAATACTTGTATCTGCCTCTGTTAATGTACCAGCACTTAATCTAATGGCTTCAGCCAACCCTTCAGCATCAATACTGTACTTGTTACTCATATTGTTTATAAGGTCAGCATAGGCTTCAATCTTTTTGCTCATTTGATTATCCGTAAATCCACCGATTTCATCAAATGAAGCAATAGACGTTTTAATTGAGCCGATGGCAGTATCAATATCTATGTCACCGACATTCGCTAACTTCGTAGCCCATTCTCCACCAAGTTCTGCATCCGACAGAGACCAACCTAATTTCTTGAATTCGGTAATTGCGTAAATAAGCGAATCTACCTTAACATTCAATTCGTTTGCCTTATTTAATGCTTTGTCAAAATACTTATACAAAGAATCTCTGCTCTCAATTTCAGCAGTAACTTTTTGTAAATCGACCAACCTATCATCAAGGGTTTTCGCTTCTGTCCATGCATTGCGGAGTTGATTGGTTACAGCATAAATAAAACTTGCTCCACTAAAATATTGAGCAAAATGACTTATCGATGATTTAAATTTATCCGTCCATGTCATTCCGGCTTTATTTGTAGCTAACAACTCTGCTCTGAATGCAGATAATTGACCTCGCAATTCCTTTAATTCGGTCTTGCTCTTTGCTATGCCTGCCGAATCAACTAACTGATTGTACTTCGCCGTCATTTCCTTGCTTGTAAATAATTTACTATTATCCTTCGCAAATACCTTTAACTGATTTTGAAATTTCTTTTTGTCTAAATCAAAATTGTAAACAATTTTATTGGAATTTGCTTGTTTCTGCACTTGCTTGACAGCATTTTGCATAGCCTTTTGGTTTACTTTTGGTGTTATACTAAAATCACCATTAACACCTTTTAACTGATTCTTAATCTGCTTTCGAGTTTTTGGCATATCCAAACTACCTGTCAACTTTACTTGCATATCACCCAAAGACTTTGCATCAGTTTTAATTTGTTTTTTACTTTTTCCTTTTTGCAAGCGCGCAATAAGCTTTACATAAATATCACCAAAGGATTTTATATCTTGTTTTATTTGTTTTTCGCTTCGTGCTTTTTCCAGACTTGCCATCAGTTTAATAAAAAATTCGCCTTGTGCCATATTAGTCTCCTTTCCTTACAACAGAAAAGGCTATATCAGATAAATCAATATCCAATATAGCCTTTATGATACTGTAAGATTTAATTGTTCTTTTCAACTTTCCAATTTAACATTGCAATGTATGTTTTATATGGGACTTTACCCTTGCACTTTTCAGCAAAATCTCTAATATAATTCTGCTTATATTCAATATATCCCTTTTGAGCCTCCTCATGGGTGTCAAATGCGCCCACATCCTTTTTTGTACTCAAAATAGACATAGTGACATCATATTTGCCGGTGTCATTATTTAACACAATATTTGTGTCTAATCCACGTGATTCAAAAATGGTATTCGTAAAATGAGGAATAAGAGTACAGGTTTCAGAACCATATACTGTATTTCCGGGAATTAAAACATCCTTATCTAAATCAACCTTTCTATCACCCATAGAGTTCTTTTTATGCCATTCACGATAATTGGAGAAGTTAAGCCATTCAATATCTGCGGTACAGGGAATATAATAAGATTTATTCTTATGTACTTCTTCACTATAGCATCTTTGCATCATATTAGCCCATTTTACATATATATCTTTATCCGAAGCGGATGGATTGTTACAGCCTAAATATCCTATACCAAATGTTGTTCTTTTCCACTTGTTGGCATACCAATCATTTTCTTTATAGGCGATGTTATTGATAATATCAAAAATCATTTTTTCCGTATCGGTTTCACCATTAGTATATCTTTCTAATATAGCGGTATACTGTTTTTCACTTATGGGATAGATGTTTTTATAATAATTATCATGCTTGTTGTTTCCTCTGTGCCAACAATGAGTATTACCAACTATATCGAAGTTTACAATAAAGGCATATACCACTAATCGCCACACCTCAATAGTTTTCTTTTGGAATACCCATTTTTCACCATTGTATATATTTTCTTGTAATGTGCAAATCTTTTCACCGGAGTAATCTGTTTTTATGCGTTTAAATACATATTTTTTACCATTGTGTTCTAAGACTCTACCATAATTAGAAATCCACGCCCTCTTATAGTCAATTAACTCTACGAAACATTCATCTTCCGCAATGGGGTTTATTTCAGCTTGTTTTACATCAAGTATTCTTATAGGGAGCGGTTCTTTATATAATCTTTCTATTGTTATTATGTCATCTTCGGACATATTTCCTTTTTTCATTGTTAAATATGTGCTACAACAGCTTTTGCATATAGACTTTATTATTTTTTTCCCATCTATCCCAAATCTATCGAGCGGTAAATTTCTCCTACATTTACTACATACTTTTGTTTGTTTTAAAAGAGGTTGTACCTCTCTTTTGTTGTTATTATCATTCATCGTTCCTCCTTTATAATACCCACAAATTCAGGCATAAAAATAGACCTCACCGAAGCGGTAAAGTCAACTATGCTTGATCATGGTTCTGCAAACTTTCTTTTTACTCCGGGCAGATGGGAGTTCCTACACTTATACGGCTGTAGTCTCACCTCTTAATTACTTTTTGCTTTTAATACGTCTTCAGAACTAATGCTATAAGACATAGTACATCGTGCATCCGTGTTGTTCCAAAAGTCCTTTATTCTATTATCATTGTCTGCTTCGTTTAAAATTGCCTTATTTTTTTCTTGCTCTAATCTGCGTTTTGCAAGTAGCATTAATGCTTCTCCGCAGCTTCCGCTAAAGTTCTCAGGCAACCTAAAATAACATTCTTGTAAATATAAAACCTTGTTCATATTATCCCGTTTTCTCCTTTGTTTTCTTTTTAATCTTTTTCTCTTTTTCTTCCGTAGCAGAAGCGGAAATGTGCCTACAGTTTATACCGAAAAAGTTCAATATTTCTATACCGTCCATACCATCATAAGTGCCGTTCTTATATTCATTGATAATGCCGATAAGTACCATATAGATTAAACTTCTTTTCTCCGGCTCTGTAACGTCTGCTAACGCTCTTGTGAATGAATCTATCCATTTTATGTCACTCATTCTGAACACCCTTTCTCTTTTCATTCTCGGTAAGAATTTTACAAGCTCTTTTTAATCTTTCCATCACTTTTACCTTAACGCAATAATTATCAGCCTTGCCATTGGTAATATACTTTGGATATATAGATAAATAGTGCTGAACTTGTATCTTATCTCCGTTTGTTATAGTGTCTGCAACAACTTCCCAAAAAGCATCTAATACTTTTGCTATGATTGCTTCAGTAATTGTTAAATGGTATCTTTTCTGATATGTGTGTTTATTACCGCCAACTACAAATTTTTCTTTTTGTTGTGTTTTGAGCTTTGCGGATATTCTGTCAATCAACTCAGGTTTAAATATTGTATTCATTCACCGCTCCTATCTTCTTTTCCGTGTATTGTTTTGCTGCTTTTGCAAGTTTTGAGCCGGGTTTAATATACGCCCTATACTGTTCAGGTATAGTAATCTCTTTTCCTTTACCTACACAATAAATTTCTTTCTGCGGTCTGTGTCGTGCTTCAATAGTCATATAACCATTTAAAATAATTGAATCACCTTTTGATATGGTGTCTTCAATCACATCAAGAAAGGCGGTCAAAATGTTGCTGATTGCTTCAGTATTATAGTTTTGATTTCTGTTTCTTGTTAAGTCAAATATTCTTTGAATTACACCGGGTCTAATAATTTTTTCGTTCATTATATTTTCTTTTCTCCTTATCGTTAAATAGTTCGCATTGTAACTGTGGCACCAATATACATATCCGTCAAAAGGTCGCTTTTGGCAAATATTCTAACAGCATCACCGACTTTTAAACTCTCTCCAGTTTTATTTGGAAGAGCATTAAATATTCTATCTCCGTAGTCAACATCGGCAGTCTTGTTGTTCTCATCAACGGATATAACCATGGCATCAAATGTCTGTTCAATACCTCTTTGCTTTAGTGTTTTCTTAGTAATATTTTTAGCAACACTTTCTATTGCATCAAAAATACCTTTAGCTAGAATATCAGCTTCTCTTGCTTTATCCATTTTACATTCACTCCTTTCATGTTTGCCAATAAAATCGTTATTTTAAGTGCTTGTTATTTTGCTTTTTGCTCCACACTCTTATTTGTTCTTTTGCTTCATCAATGTTTTTATACTTCTCCTTAAATGTAGACGAACCCTGAGAAATGCAAACTGTTCCATCGTCTTCTTCAAAGAGAAGAAACCCGTAAAAATTTCCTATGTAATACATAATATCTCCTTTGTTTTTATGGTATGGCAGCGGTTTTAGTATCGTAATATAAATATATCCTTAAATACTAAAAGAAGCCTATTATCAATCACAATTAAGTAATCAATAATAGACTTCTTTTAATATTTAAAGACTTAAAAGTTTATTCAATTTGGGTGTCAGACTCTCTACTCCATATTCTACGCCATTTTAATATAGAATAGTATGGCGTAACATAGAATTATATGGTGATTGAATCTTTTTCAAAACCTTGAAATATGCTGATTTAAAGCACTTTATAGAGATACATAGCAATATATGAAATTCATGGTCGTATTACTATACCTAATTTCATTTTTATACTTCCTTTGTTAAAAATTTTGATATTTATATTGTATCTTAAGAATATTATACCATAAAATAATAATTTTGCAACAATGTTTTAAGCTTATATGCAAAGTTTGATGATATTTAGTCAAATGATGTTAACATATTGTTAAAAGATTTGGTAATACTTGCACTTTTTATTGTGGTTGTGGTATAATATTCTTAGAAACAATACAAAATCAAAGATTTTTGTGTTTCTAAAGAATATTGTATCACTTCATAAAAATGCACTTGCAAGCAAGCATTTTTATTTGTGGTATAATATGAAAAAGGGGATTTTACAAAGGGAGGAACAGAAGTATTTCTGATATACTACTATGAACAGTAAAATTTTAATTGTAGACGACGAAAAAAATATTGTTGAGCTTATACGGCTTTATCTTGAAAAGGAAGGCTTTAAGACTGTCTGTGCGTACAGCGGAGACGAGGCATTGGCACAGTTTCGCTCTCAGGCACCGGATTTGGTTATACTCGACCTGATGCTGCCCGGTGTGGATGGTTGGCAGGTTTGCAAGGAAATAAGAAAATCATCAGCTACTCCGATAATTATGCTTACGGCAAAATCGGATACCTTTGACAAGGTATTGGGATTAGAGCTTGGTGCAGACGACTATATGACTAAGCCTTTTGAGGCAAAGGAGCTTTTGGCAAGAGTTAAGGCGGTTTTGAGAAGGAGCGAGTCGCCGGAGCCTGCACATTCTAAGGAGGTCAGCTTTACTAACCTCTCAATTAACATAGAAAATTATGAATTGCATATAAACGGAGAATTGGTGGATGCACCGCCTAAGGAAATTGAGCTACTTTACTTCCTTGCGTCAAACCCCAACAGGGTTTACACAAGAGAACAGCTTTTAGAAGAGGTATGGGGGTTTGACTATTTCGGCGATTCCCGTACCGTAGATGTGCATATCAAGCGTTTAAGGGAAAAGCTTGAGGGAGCAGAAAGCGACTGGCAGCTTAAAACCGTTTGGGGTGTGGGCTACAAATTTGAGGTTAAGAAATAGGGGCGAGGGTTATGTTTAAAACCATTTTCCAGAGACTTTTCTGGACAAGTACAGCCATAATTTTCTTCGTGGTTGCAACGGTTTCTGTTTCAATGTTCGGACTTTTAAACAGGTACGTTTTTGACGAGCGGTTAAGCTCTGCTAAAAGAGCGGCAGGAAGCATTGAATACCTTACTACGGCAATTGCCATGGACGAATTTGACGCAAGATACCGCAGAGTTTATGATTCCACAATAGCCTCCTGGTCGCTTATGATAGGTGCAGACATAACTGTTGTTAACGGCAGCGGCACGGTTTTTTCGTCAACGAACAGACGGCATATCGTACCGGATGACTACTCCGAAAAGGTACTCTCCGGCGAGGTTGCAAGTGGAAAGGTGCGGAGCTATTCGCAGAAAATGAATGAGGCATTTCTGATTGGTATTCCTATCAGCTACAATAGTGACGTAATCGGCGGAATATTTTATTTCTATCCGCCGGGAATTATGAAAAGTACTGTTCGGGAATTTTCTTTTATGATATTCCTGTCACTTATAATTGCTATGTTTATTTCAATGTGCCTTGTGTTTTTGGAGTCACGGCATATTTCAAAGCCGTTAAAGGAAATTAACAGTGCAGTTCTTGAAATTGCGTCCGGAAAATTTGAAAAACGGGTAAACGTCACCTCGTGTGACGAAATCGCACAGCTTGCATCAAGCTTTAACTATATGGCGGATTCCCTAAAACACCTTGAGGAAATGCGTACAAGCTTTATCTCGGACATCTCTCACGAGCTAAGAACGCCTATGACCTCAATTTCCGGCTTTGTGCAAGGCATTATTGACGGCACTATCCCAATGGACAAGCAAAAGGAATACCTAAATATTGTTCTTGAGGAGTCTACGCGGCTCGCACGACTCACAAACGAGATGTTTGAAATGACAAAAATGACATCGCCGGAATACAAGCTGTCGGTGAAAAAGTTTGACATAAATGAGGCTATACGTCTTTGTATAATCAGTGCGGAGCAGAAGATTGAAAATAAAAACCTTGAGCTTGATGTGTGGTTTGAAAGTGATGTTATAAACGTTCTTGCTGACCCTGATGCAATTAAGCGGGTGATTATAAATCTTTTGGATAATGCAATTAAATTCAGCTTTGAAGGGACAACGGTAAATATAAAGGTGTATGAAAAAAACAAACACATCGCTGTGGACATAACAAACTATGGCATTGGCATAAGTGAAAAGGATTTGCCGCATATTTTTGACAGGTTCTACAAAACCGATAAGTCAAGAGGACGTGACAAAACAGGGGCAGGTCTGGGATTATCCTTTGTAAAGAATATTATGAATCTGCATTCTCAGCAGATTACTGCACAAAGCGTGCCAGCAGACAAAACGAAAATGAAAACAACATTCTCATTTACTCTTGAAAAGGCATAAAAAGGAGCTATTTATGGATTTTGATGTTATTATAATAGGTGCGGGACCGGGCGGACTCGCAGCCGGAATTTATTGTGGCAGAGCTAACCTTAAAACCTTGATTTTAGAGGGTCAGGGTGTAGGAGGTCAGGTTAATTATACGACTGACATTGACAACTATCCTGGTTTTTTTGGTACAGGTCCGCTTCTGGCGGAAAAAATGCGTGAACAGACGATGAAGTTCGGTGTGACCTTTTCTCAAGAACGTGTCAGGGAAATTGCAAATCCTGAGGACGATATGAAAATTGTCAGGACAAGACGTAACGAATATCGTGCAAAAGCAATTATAATTTCTACAGGTGCGAACCCGAGAACGCTTGGAGTTGACGGCGAGGAGAGACTAAAGGGTGCAGGTGTTTCGTATTGTGCTACCTGTGACGGGGCTTTCTTTAAGGACAGAACCGTTTTAGTAGTTGGCGGCGGTAACACAGCTTTTGAGGAGGCTATATATCTTTCAAAGTTCTGCCAAAGGGTGTACCTTGTGCATAGAAATGAAAGGTTTCGTGCAAGTGCAAGCCTTGTGGAAAAAGCAAAGGCAAATTCTAAAATTATACTCCGCACTAATGAACAGATAGAAAAAATTCAGGGTGATAATGCCGTAAAATCTGTTGTGTTAAAGAATACACTTTCTTTAGGTTTGAGCGTTATTGATACCGATGCTGTGTTTGTTGCAGTAGGAAGAGTACCGGAAAATAGCATTGTAAAGGATATAGTAATGCTTGATGAATACGGCTATATTGTGACCGACGAAAATATGCGGACAAGTGTAGCCGGAATTTATGCAGTAGGAGATGTCAGAAAAACTCCGCTTCGTCAGATTGTTACAGCAGCATCAGATGGTGCTGTTGCAGCAAATGATATTGCAAATGCATTAGTATGAAATCGGGCTTCTCCTTTGGGGAAGCTCGTTTTTGTGGCAAGGAAAAAACATTAAAAAATGTGTTGACATCTATCATATTATATGATATAATAACTTACAATGATTTGGTAGAGGTGCATTTTGTAATCAGTACCATACGGATGTTTAGCATTGACAAGTGTGATGCCGTATGCGAAAGGTGCAGGTGCCGAGGGCGGTTATGTCAAAGGCCGTATCCGGCAAAGTGAAATAAGATTTGCTTTGCTGTCGTGCTTATAAAGCACGGAGTGCTATCCGTTATTTTGTTCTATTTTTAGAATTACAATGATAGCCACAAATCTGGGCTGTCATTTTTTGTGTGTATAGGGTGTATGAATAATATGCCGGATAGGTGTTAAAGACATACAAGATTTAAGACGGATATATAAGGATAATTGGTAGGAGGAAGAAAAAATGCAGATTTGCAACAACATTGACACAAATGAGCAGGGGCAATTGACCTTTGCGGGGTATAATACCATTGATTTAGCTAAAAAGTACGGCACACCGCTTTACTTAATGGACGAAATGAAGATTCGTGAGAAAATGCGTACATATAAGCACGCAATGGAAACACATTTCGGTAACGGCGCTGCACCGATTTACGCAAGCAAAGCGGCAAGCTTTAAGAGAATTTATGAAATCGCAGCAGAAGAGGATATCGGAATTGACGTAGTTTCTGTGGGCGAGCTTTACACTGCTTTGGCGGCAGGCTATGATATTAGCCGTGCATTTTTCCACGGAAACAACAAAACAGAGGATGAAATTGAGTTTGCCGTTGAAAAGGGAATAGGTTACTTTGTAGTTGACTCTCTTTCTGAGCTTGGAATAATTGACCTTGAAGCAAAAAAACAAAATAAAAAGCAGAAAATTCTTCTTCGAATTACACCGGGTATTGATACTCATACAAACAAAAAGATAGCAACCGGTAATGTTGATTCAAAATTCGGTATGGCTATTGCAACAGGTCAGGCACACGAGTTTGTGGGAGCGGCTTTAAGCTATGGAAACCTTGAGCTTGTGGGCTATCACTGCCACGTGGGTTCACAGGTATTTGATGCTGAAACCTTTATTGACGCAGTTGATATTATGATGGATTTTGCTGCTGAAATCAAGAAAAGATACGGCTATGAAAATGAAATATTAAATCTTGGCGGCGGCTTTGGTGTAAGATATGTTGCATCTCAGCCTGACCTCGATATTGAAAACAGTATCCGTGAGGTTGGAGAGGTTTTAAATGCTAAATGCAAGGAAGTAGGTCTTAATAAGCCGAGAATTATGATGGAGCCGGGCAGAAGCATTGTTGCAGATGCCGGTATGACGCTTTATACTGTAGGAACTGTTAAGCAGATTACCAACTTCAAGAACTATGTTGCTATTGATGGCGGTATGAGCGATAACCCAAGATTTGCACTTTACGATGCTGAGTACACAGTTATAAATGCAGGCAGAGCAACTCTTCCGAGATATTATCGCTGCACAGTTGTTGGAAAGTGCTGTGAAAGCGGTGACATTATTCAGGAGGATGTGCATATTGCAAAGCCGGAAAAAGGCGATATTTTAGCTGTATTAACGACCGGTGCATACAACTACTCAATGGCTTCAAACTACAACAGAATTACAAAGCCGCCTGTAGTAATGCTGGCAGAGGGCGGAGATTATGTTGCAGTTAAGCGTGAAACCCTTGATGACCTTATCCGCAACGACGTGTAAGGTGTTGACATAAAAGAAATCAAATGATAATATAAATTATAGATATATAAGAAATGGAGTGTTTTAAATGAAGGATAGTTATAAGGTTGGAATTATAGGTGCTACAGGAATGGTTGGTCAGAGATTTATTGAGCTTTTGGCAGACCATCCGTGGTTTAAAATTACAGTGCTTGCAGCATCAGCAAGAAGTGCAGGAAAGACATATAAGGATGCTGTAGGTAATAAGTGGGCAATGGACGGAGAAATTCCTTCATATGTTGCTGAGATGGTTGTTATGGATGCAGAGGGCGACGCTGAAAAGATTGCCGAAAGCGTTGACTTTGTATTCTGTGCAGTTAATATGAAGAAGGACGAAATAAAGGCTTTGGAGGAAAGGTACGCAAAGCTTGAGTGTCCTGTTGTTTCAAATAACTCTGCACATCGTCATACACCTGATGTGCCAATGATTATTCCGGAGGTTAACCCTGACCATCTCGAAATTATCGAGGCTCAGAGAAAACGTCTTGGTACCAAAAAAGGCTTTATTGCAGTTAAGTCGAACTGCTCAATCCAAAGCTATGTTCCGGCACTTCACCCACTTATGAAGTACGGAGTTACAAAGGTTTTGGCAACAACCTATCAGGCAATTTCAGGTGCCGGAAAGACATTTGAAACATGGCCGGAAATGGTGGATAATCTCATTCCGTACATTGGCGGCGAGGAAGAAAAGTCTGAAATTGAGCCGCTCAAGGTTTGGGGTACAATGGAAAACGGTGAGATTGTCGATGCTACGATGCCGTCAATCACTACACAGTGCTTAAGAGTACCTGTTTCAAACGGACACACTGCTGCAGTTTTCGTAAGCTTTGAAAATCCTCCGTCAATTGAGCAAATCAAGGAGGACTGGAAGAACTTTAAGGGTGAGCCGCAGGCTTTGGAATTACCGCACGCACCTAAGCAGTTCCTGCACTACTTTGAGGAGGATGACAGACCTCAGGCTAAGACAGACAGAATGCTTGAGGGTGGAATGGCTGTTTCAATCGGCAGACTTCGTCCTGATAAGCAGTATGACTATAAGTTTGTCTGCCTGTCACACAACACTCTGCGTGGTGCTGCAGGAGGCGGAGTGCTTTTAGCAGAGCTGCTTGCTAAAAAAGGATATATGGACTGATTTTTGAGCATAGAAAGGAATGGTATGATTATGAAAAAGCTGCCTTTTACAGGTTCGGGTGTTGCACTTATAACTCCGTTTAATCCGGACGGGACACCTAACTACGAAAAGCTGGACGAAATTCTTGAAATGCACATTGCAAATAAAACCGATGCCGTAATCATCTGTGGAACAACCGGTGAAGCATCAACTCTTCCTGACGATGAGCATCTTGAGGTAATAAAGCACTCTGTTGAAACGGTTGCAGGAAGAATCCCTGTAATCGGCGGAACAGGTAGTAATGATACACAGCATGCTATAGATTTCTCCGTAAAGGCGGAGGAGTACGGCTGTGACGGTGTTCTTTGCGTTACACCATATTACAATAAAGCGACACAAAAAGGTCTTGTTGCTCATTATAAGGCTATTGCAGACTCAATTAAGATTCCTGTAATTCTTTATAATGTGCCGTCAAGAACAGGTGTGAATATGTCTGTTGCGGCTTTAAAAGAGCTTGCAAAGGTGGATAATATTGTTGCTATCAAGGAAGCAAGCGGCAATATCAGCTATGCAATGCAGGTACGTCGTGAGGTTCCGGAGCTTCATATGTATTCGGGTAACGATGATATGATTGTGCCGCTGATGTCAATTGGTGCACAGGGTGTAATTTCGGTTGTTGCTAATATTTTGCCGGAGGAAACCCACAACATTTGTGAGTGGTATCAAAAGGGCGAAACAGAAAAGTCACTTGCACTTCAGCTTGATATGCTCGACCTTATCAATAACCTGTTTATTGAAGTTAACCCAATTCCGGTTAAAACTGCAATGAATGTTCTTGGCTATGATGTGGGCGGATTAAAGCTTCCGCTTTGCGATATGGAAGAGAAGAATCTTGAAATACTGAAAAAATCTTTAGAGGACTATGGTGTAAAAAAGCTGTAAGAGGGGCAAACCAATGACAAATATTATTTTAAGTGGCTGCAACGGTCATATGGGCAGGGTAATTACCCGGCTTGCAGAGCAGGATGATAGCTGCAAAATCGTTGCAGGACTGGACATAAATGATTTCTGTGAAAACGACTATCCTGTTTTCACAGATGCAAAGATGTGTGATGCTGATGCAGATGTCATTATTGATTTCTCACATCCGTCCGCACTTTCAGGGCTTTTAGAGTTTGCAGAAAAAAAGAATATTCCGGTTATTGTTGCAACAACCGGACTTTCTGATGAACAAAAGGCACAGCTTACAGATATAAGCAATAAAATTCCGGTGTTTTTCTCAGCAAATATGAGCCTTGGAATAAATTTATTGATTGCACTTTCTCAGAAAGCGGCTGCACTTTTAGAGGGAAATTTTGATATTGAAATTCTTGAAAAGCACCATAATCAAAAAATTGATGCTCCAAGCGGAACGGCTCTTGCACTAGCGGACGGCATTTCGGAAGTTCTTACAAATGCTCCCGGTTATGTTTATGACCGCCATAGTGTACGTAAAAAACGGACGAAACGAGAAATCGGTATACATAGCATCCGCGGAGGGACTATTGTAGGCGAGCATTCGGTTATATTTGCAGGACAGGACGAGGTTATTGAGCTTAAGCATCAGGCGACCTCGAAGGAAGTATTTGCAGTCGGTAGCATTAAGGCTGCGAAGTTTATGAAGGGTAAGCCTGCCGGTATGTATAATATGAATGACTTAATCGGTGAAATGATATGAGTTTAATTCCAAAAGCCTGTTTTTTTACAGGTCATAGGATTATCGGGACGAAAAAATGCAGCATAATTGAAGGCTGGTTAAGAGAAGAAATTCTTGATAAAATTAACCATAGAATAAATGTTTTTATAACCGGCGGTGCTGTAGGGTTTGATACTATGGCTGCAGAACAAGTTCTCTTTATGAAGGAGGATTACCCTGACATAAAGCTTTATCTGTATCTTCCTTGCATTAACCATGATTGTTTGTGGAAAAAAACAGAACGTGAAAGATTTGCAGCTATTAAAAATAATGCTGATAAGATTTATTATGTTACAAATAATGAGTACACGGAAGGCTGTATGCGAAAGCGGAATAGGGCTATGGTTGAGGCGGCTGACTGCGGAATTGCTTATATTAAAACAAACCACAGCGGTGCTGCCCAGACAATGAAAATGGCACAGGAAAAAGGAATAGATGTAATTAATATCGCCGATAAAATTAAAGAATATGAATAAACCTGCTGTAAAAAGCAGGTTTTTTCTATCATTTTAATTCTTGCTCTAAATTGCCGAACAAATCAGAAGAGAAAAACTCTATTATGGAAATATCTAGCCCATCACATAGCTTTTTAATTGTTGATATGGTAGTACTATTGTTTCTTCCGCTTGTAATATTATTAAGTGTAGATTGAGTTACGCCACTAACAGTTGCGAGCTTGTTAATTGTCATATTTCTCTCGTTGCATAATTCAATAATTCTAAGTTTTACTGCTTCTCCAATATTCATAATATCACCTTTACTATATCTTTTAATATAAGTTTACCTTTTTTGAGTTAAAATGATTACCTCAAATGAGTTGACTATAATGGCAGATACCGAGTTAAAATTCTTTAACACCGCTGCTGTATGCTATCAAATTTTCACTAAAGTAGTAAATATTCTTAATTATACATATCCGGAATTAATTAAACTGATATAGCAAAAGCCCGAATTTCTCGGGCTTTTAAATTATTTTGCAGAATTTGTGCTATTATTTCTGTTGCCGCTTGTCATATTTTCAACAGCATTACCAGCATCCTTCATAGCATTGCCGACGCCGTCTGTTACGCTTTTAACTGCATTACCGGCACCGTCAACCATATCCTCTGCCATATTGCCGCTGTTATTTGAATTTGCAGAATTACCATTATTGGTATTTGTTGAATTACCATTGTTTGTTGTTCCGTCTCCGACGTTGGCATTGTCTGTTGCGGCAGGCGATGGAGAAGGGGAAGATGTATCATTTTCGTCATTTCCTCCGCAGCCGGCAAGCATCATTGCAGCAAGAGCAGTAACTAATAAGATTTTTGCTTTATTCATATTAAAACTTCCTTTCATAGTTGTTATA
>JAZNIV010000073.1:0-5426 GCA_045577675.1 Clostridia bacterium | reverse complement strand
GCTGATTACTTGAATCGTGTATTCAGAAACAGTTTTTCCAAAAGTATTAAGCAGTATATTGATGATAAACGAATGGAATATATAAAAGGGCTTATGCTTTGTCAGGACCTTTCGCTTAAAGAAGTGGCTTATAAGGCAGGCTTTACAGAATATAAATATTTTCTTAAATTTTTTAAGTATCACGAAAAAATAACACCCACCGAATTTTACAGACAGTATGCGAAAATGAATATAAACACACGATAAGTAATTAAAAACGGCGTTATCCAAACTGTGTGAAACTCACAGCTTCGGACACGCCATTTTCTATACTATCTGATTTTTTCTGCTCCCAGAAGCATATTCTCTATGAAAATTCCATATCCTCTCGTAGGATCGTTTACGAAAACATGCGTAACGGCTCCTACCAGTTTCCCATTCTGAATCACTGGAGACCCGCTCATTCCCTGAACGATACCTCCGGTTTTTTCTATCAGAATCGGGTCTGTAACCTTTAAGACAAAGCTTTTATTTGTTATTTTAGGTGATTTTGACACCTTTGTAATTTCAATTTCGTAGGATTTAGGTCCTGTGCCGTCTACGTCGCACAGAATTTCTGCTTTGCCTTCCTTTACCTGAAAACGTGACGCCACTTTTACCGGCTGTTTATCGGGAATATGCTCTGTATGACCGTAAATTCCAACCTGACAATTTGTTAAAACAGCTCCAAGCTCTTTCCCCGAAAAATCGCCGATAAGCTCACCCGGTGTTCCGTCCTCTCCTTTTTCAACTCTCCGGATATTACACATATTCACACTACCCCTTTTAACCGTCATTATTTCCTTTGTATCACTGTCACAAATTCCGTGACCAAGTGCTGCAAATGAAGAATTTTCCGGATCATAAAAGGTCAGCGTTCCTATTCCTGCTGTTGAGTCCCTCACCCAAAGTCCAACCTTATAGCTTTTACTTTCGGAAGAATATACAGCATTGATTCGGACATTCATAATATCATCGTTACGAACTATACTAAGCTCAGCATTACCTCCGCAATCATTTACCTTTTTGCAGAATCCACCGGTATTCGTGATTTTATCACCGTTAACCGCAATTATTCTGTCACCCACATTTATTCCTGCTTTTTTTGCAGGCTCGCTGCGTTTTCCGTTTTCGGAAAGCACATCGCTGATTCCTACCACCAAAATTCCGTCGGTGTGAATTTTTACACCGATTGCCTCACCTGACGGTATTACATAACGGCTCGGTGTTACCGAAACATTAACTGTTTTTATCGGAATAAAATTAAAAAGCTTTACCCTGCAGTCAAAGCTGCCTGTGTTTTCAGTGCTTGCCACGGCCGTAATTCCCCATCTGAAGTCGAGCCTTTGGCCTTGCATAATCGTTACTTTTTCGGGAATTGCCGTGTATGCGACTAAAAACGCAAGTATGGGTAATACTAACATTACCTTTAGTTTTTTCAATTCTTTTACTCCCTTCAGAAGAAGTTTGCCGTAAAATTAATAATTATTTCAAAAATTTAATTTCCTGCGTAATCGAAATTACGTTATTAACTTAACCTTAATTCACTTTTAAATACTGCAAAAGATAATGTAAAAATGGTGGAAGTTTCAAAAACTTATAGCTTTTTCTGTTTAGTTGTGGTATACTGTTTATATTGAAGATTTTACGGAGGAGCTATGATAGATTTAAGCACACTGAATGATATGCAAAGAAAGGCAGTGGAAAAAACCGAAGGTCCGGTTCTTATTCTGGCAGGTGCCGGCAGCGGTAAAACCACCGTTCTCGTAAACAGGATTGCATATGTAATAGAAACAAAAAATATACGTCCATATAACATTATGGCTATTACCTTTACAAACAAGGCAGCAAACGAAATGAAGGAGCGTGTGTCAAAGGTTATCGGAGATTTGTCGCAGGATATGTGGCTTTGCACCTTTCACTCGGCATGCGTGCGAATACTACGCAGTCATATCGCTCTTTTGGGGTTTAACAACGATTTTGTGATTTATGACACAGGTGATACAAAAACTGTCTTAAAGGAATGTTATAAAGAGCTGGATATCGACGAAAAAAATTATCCCTTCCGCAGCGTTGCCGCGGCTATTTCAAGTGCCAAGGACAATATGCAAAGCCCTGAAATTTTTTGTGCTGTAAACAGTGCCGATTACCGCAAAAGCAAAATCGGAGAAATTTACACGCTTTACCAGAAAAAGCTAAAAGCAAACAATGCTGTTGACTTTGACGATATTTTATTCTTTGCAGTTCAGGTTTTATCGGAAAATCCGCAGGTTCTGGCAAAATATCAGCAGCGCTTCCAATATATAATGGTAGACGAATACCAGGATACAAACAATGCACAGTATATGTTAATCAGTATGCTTGCATCAAAGCACGAAAACATCTGCGTCGTAGGTGATGATGACCAAAGTATATACAAATTCCGCGGAGCAAATATACAAAACATTTTAAATTTTGAGGACACCTTTGCAAACACCACAGTTATCAAGTTAGAGCAAAACTACCGCTCCACCTCAACAATTCTTGACGCAGCAAATGCCGTCATACATAATAACCGTGAACGAAAAAACAAATCTCTCTGGACAGAAAACGGTCAGGGCGACAAAATCAAAACACACATCGGCTACAACGAACGTGATGAGGCTGTTTACATTGCAAATGAAATCGAAAAGCTGCACCAAAAAGGCACAAGCTATTCTGATATTGCCATACTTTACCGCACCAACGCACAGTCACGTGTAATAGAAGATTTGCTCCTCCGGAGTGCAATTCCGTATAAGGTTGTCGGCGGGCTCAGGTTCTATGACCGCAAGGAAATTAAGGACATAGTCGCATACCTCAGGCTTATCCACAATCCAAGCGACAGTGTAAGCCTACAGCGTATCATAAATGAGCCGAAGCGTGGCATAGGAAAAACCACCCTTGATAAAATTTCGGAAATAGCTTCGGATTTTGACATTTCAAGCTTTGAAGTAGCCCGATTTGCAAATCAGTATTCCGAGCTTTCCCGCAGTGCGGTTAAGCTTGTGGAATTCTGCGATATGATAACCTCCCTGCAAAAATCTATGCATACAATGCCGATTAAGGATTTTGTTGAAAAGGTTATGAATGACACAGGCTACACTGCTGCACTGATTACCGAAAACACTGTGGAAGCCAAGACAAGAATAGACAACCTTGGTGAATTCTTATCTGCTATTTCAGAATATGAAAAAAGTGAAGAAAATCCTACATTATCAGGCTTTTTGGAAAATGTTGCACTTATTTCCGACCTTGACGGCTATGATGAGGACGAGGATGTCTGCGTTCTGATGACGATACATTCAGCAAAAGGTCTTGAATTTCCTGTAGTCTATCTGTCGGGTATGGAGGAAGGGCTTTTCCCGTCAGCAAGGTCTATGAACACCGCTGAGGATTTAGAAGAGGAACGCCGCCTTTGCTATGTGGCAATTACACGTGCAAAGAAGCAGCTTTACATTACCGGTGCAAGAAGCCGTACCCTTTATGGTCAGACAACGCATCAGGTCACCTCACGCTTCTTGGGCGAAATACCCCTTGAGTACCTTGTCGAGGACGGCATCTCTAAAGCAGACAATATAGTAGGCTCAGTTACACAGATACCGATTAAAACCAAACCGCAGGCAAACGAAATTTTCCGCCGCATATCCGCTGTTTCTTCTGCCCCCAAAGCAGAAATAGACTTTTCTCCCGGAGACCGTATTATGCACAAAAAGTTTGGCGAAGGAACAATCAAAGCAGTTCAGCGATTTGAAAAGGACGCAATGGTGGAAATACTTTTTGACAGCGGTGAAACAAAGCGTCTGATGGCAGCCTTTGCAAAGCTCACCAAAATTTAACCGCATAATATGTAAATTTCAAAAAAAGTCTTGCAGTTTATAAAAATATATAGTATAATATCATAGTTACATTAAATATTGGGCGATGATAACCGAGTCCTGTACGACCAGTCACTGTGAACCTTGTCAGATGGGGAACCAAGCAGCAATAAGCAGAACGTCGGGTGCGATACAGGTTAGCTCGGTTTGAGCCTTTTTGAAACTTACAGCCCCTTTAATCAGGGGTTTTTACATTATTTTTTAAGGAGATGAGCAAAATGGCATATCAGGCAATATACAGAAAATGGCGTCCTGCTGTTTTTGAAGATGTTGTGGGGCAGTCGCACATAACAAAAACCCTGCAGAACCAGCTTGAAACAGGCAGAGCCAGCCATGCTTATCTTTTCTGCGGTACACGGGGAACAGGAAAAACCACCTGTGCCAAAATTTTTGCCAAGGCGGTCAACTGTAAAAATCCGAAAAACGGCTCACCCTGTAATGAATGTGAGATTTGCCGTGGCATTGCCGACGGCAGTATTATGGACGTATTTGAAATAGACGCAGCCTCAAATAACGGTGTTGACAATATCCGCGAAATTATTGAGGACGCAAAATACGTAGCAACCGAAGCAAAGTGCCGTGTTTACATTATAGACGAGGTGCATATGCTTTCAACCGGTGCTTTTAACGCACTATTAAAAACGTTAGAAGAGCCGCCGGAGCACGTAATTTTTATACTTGCAACCACCGAGGCACACAAGGTGCCGCAAACCATTTTATCAAGGTGTCAGAGATTTGATTTTAAACGTATAAAGCCGGATGATATAATTCGCAGGATGCGGGAAATAGCTATGGGTGACGGCCTTTCAATAACAGACGATGCCTACCGGCTTTTAGCACAGCTTGCTGACGGCTCTATGCGTGACGGGCTTTCTATTTTGGAACGCTGCGTGTCAGCAGCCGGAACAAGCCTTTCTTACGAAACAATAACATCTGTTTTAGGTATTGCCGGAAACGGCCCGCTTTTTGATATGGTGGACTACATCAACGACCAAAGCCCTAAGGGTATCCTTGAAACCGTAGATGCTCTTATGAGCGACGGCAAGGACTTGCATATATTTATAGACAGCCTCATTGAGCATTTCCGTAATCTGCTCGTTTGCAAGGTTACAGAAAATCCGGCAGCACTTTTAAACTGTGATGCAGAAGAGCTTGTAAAGCTTAAAGCTCAGGCAGAGAATACCTCTTATGAAAAGCTTTCAAATGCAGTAAGCAAGCTTTCAAAAGCACGCAGTGAGGCAAAATGGGTTAAGGAGCCGCGAATCATTTACGAGCTTGCACTGATAAAGCTTGTCAAGCCGGAGATTGATGTATCCTATGAAGCGATACTTGACAGGCTGACCGAATGTGAGGATAAAATTACAAAAGGCATAACCGTCCATACCGAACAGGCACCAAAAAAAGAGGAAGAAAAAAAGCCGGAGGTAAAAAAACCACAGCCCTCAACAAGGCAATTTGTGCCGGTTGACGTATCAAGCTTAACACCCCAGTCGCCTACAGTGGCAGCTGCCC
>JAZNIV010000072.1:0-16876 GCA_045577675.1 Clostridia bacterium | reverse complement strand
GTAAGAATTTTTTTAGGACATGCTTCAACGCAAAGTCCACAGCCTTTACAAAGGTCGGTTTTAAATGTTAGTTTTGCCATTAGAATCTCTCCTTTACTTAATTTTATAGTATTTGTCCTGTAGTTCTATTTTAAAGACTTTGGGACAATCCTCTTTTATTTGTTCAAAAACCTCTGCGGTTGCCGTAGTCATTAAAATCGGCAAGCCGCTCAGCTTAGAAAGCTTGTCTATATACTCCTGCGAAGATATTACCATCTCCGGAGTTGTTTCATCCCCTACGTTTGAATTATTTACAATCGCGGTAAACGGAAGATGTGATGCTGTTTCGATTTCACGCATAATCTCAAGCGCATCCTCAGGTGTTTTTGTAAGCGGTCTAAAGCAGTTTGCAACAAACAGCATTTCGTAATTATTTTCTTCTAAAATGTCCTTTGTGTATCTGCCGAGTGCTACTGCACCGCGGTCATCTCCTCCAACATCAATGACAAGATGACTGCTCTTATCGCTGATTGCTGTATAAATTTCCTTTGGAAGAGCCGGTGCATCAAGGTTTGTATTCGCATATTCAGAGCAAATAAGCTCAATGCCTTTTGCTTTAAGGTCAGTTTCACTATCCTTTGTTCTGAAATACGGATTAACAATGTCAAGGTCGATTATAGTTGTACTAAACCCTTGGTTTTTAATATGCTTTGCCCAGCTTACTGCAATACTTGTTTTTCCGCTTCCGTAATGTCCTGCAAATAAAGTTATACGTTTCATAGGCTCTCCTTAAAGCTTAGCTCTGATGATTTTACCGCTTGTTGTCTTAGGAAGCTCGTCTCTGAAAACAACAATTCTCGGATATTTATAAGGTGCGGTATGTTCTTTAACATAGGTTTGAATTTCCTTTTTAAGCTCTTCACTTGGTGTGGTTCCCTTTGTAAGTACGATGCTTGCCTTAACAACCTGTCCTCTTACCTCATCCGGTGCAGCTGAAACACCGCACTCAAGGACATATGGCAGCTCCATAATAACATTTTCTATTTCAAATGGCCCAATACGGTAGCCGGAGGACTTAATAACATCGTCAATTCGGCCTACATACCAGAAGAAACCATCCTCATCACGCGTAGCAACGTCGCCTGTATGATAAAGACCATCGTGCCATGCTTCCTTTGTTTTTTCTTCGTCAAGATAATACTCTCTGAAAAGTCCACACGGAATCCTTTCTGATGTTCTGATTACAATTTCACCGCTCTTACCTACTCCAACGCTATTTCCGTCAGGGTCAACAATGTCAACGTCATAGCCCGGAACAGGCTTACCCATAGAACCGATTTTGTGCGTACCACCAAAAAGATTACCGATTAAAAGTGTAGTTTCCGACTGACCAAAGCCTTCTATAATCTGTAGTCCTGTAAGCTTTTTAAATTGGTTGAATACCTCAGGATTTAATGCTTCTCCGGCAGTTGTTGCATGTTCTATGCTTGATAAATCGTATTTTGATAAATCTTCCTTTATAAGCATTCTATACATCGTAGGCGGTGCACAGAAGGTTGTTATATTGTGTTCCTTAAACAACGGCAGAATATCGGCAGCATTAAATCTGTCAAAATCATAAACAAAAGTCGCCGCTTCACAAAGCCATTGTCCGTAAAGCTTACCCCATGATGATTTTGCCCATCCTGTATCTGAAATGGTAAAATGTAGTCCGTCCGGATTTACACAGTGCCAATAGTTTGCCGTTACAAAGTGACCTAACGGATATTTGTAGCTGTGTGCTGCAATTTTGGGGTAACCTGTGGTACCTGATGTGAAGAACATCAGCATTAAATCATTTCCGCAAGCTGAATCCTCTGTTCTTTCCAGCTTATCGCTAAATAAATCATATTCACTGTCAAAATCGTGCCAGCCGTCACGTTTTTTGCCGACAATAATCTTGGTAGTAAGCGTTTTTGAATCCTTTGCAGCAAGCTCAATCTGATTTGCCACATCACCATCTGCTGTCGCAACAATAGCACTAACTCCTGCAGCGTTAAATCTATACGAAAAATCATGCTCCTGCAGTTGATTTGTAGCAGGGATAGCTATTGCACCAAGCTTATGGAGTGCCAAAATCGAGAACCAGAACTGATAATGTCTCTTAAGCACAAGCATAACTCTGTCACCTTTTTTGATGCCCAAAGAGGTGAAGTAATTTGCTGCTTTATTTGATTCTCTGCGTATATCATCAAAAGTAAACTTGCGTACATTTTTATTTACATCAAGATGCAGCATAGCAAGTTTGTCAGGACGTTTATCTGCTAAAGCATCAACAACATCAAAAGCAAAATTGAACTTATCCTCATTCTCAAATCGCAATGACAAGAGTGCACCTCTTTCATCCTCTGTAGGATGAATAAAGTTATGGTAAATACGTCTGTAAGGCTGATGCGTTTTGCTATCCTTAGGATTAGCAATTTCCGGAGTATGTTCTTCCTCCTTAGCACCGACACCTGATAATACAAATGAATAAAATTCACAGTTTTCGCCGCCTACAGCAATCATTCCATGCGGAGTTGAGCTATCATAATAGATTGAGTCGCCGGCATGTAAAATCTCTTTATGTGAACCAATCTGAATCTTTAGAGAACCGCTTATTACAATATCACATTCCTGACCTTTATGAGTTGTCAGCTCTATATCACGATGCTCTGCTGCTTCATCATAGATGCAGTTTACATAAAGCGGCTCGGAAACACGCTTTCTGAAATCAGCAGCAAGGTTATAATAAACCATACCATGTGCCTGCTCTATCTTCTGTCCCTGACCTTTTCTTGTAACGGTATAGGATTTAAGTGTCGGGCTGGTACCCTCAACAATATCTGTAACGTCAACATTAAAAGCAAGTGCACATCTGTAAATAAAAGCAAAGCTTAAGTCATGCTGTCCGTTTTCGCAGGCGATATATTCCTCTTCAGAAACACCTGTAAGCTTTGCCATTGTTATAACAGACATACCCTCGATTTCTCTTAATTCTTTAATTCTCGTCGCCATTTCCTTGATTTTTAAATCAAGTCCGGTAATTTGTTTTTCCATATAAACACCTCTTAAGTATGGGGCATATAAAAAGCTCGCCCCAAAGATATAATAAAATCCTTGAGACGAGCAATAATTCAAAGAATTATAACCCGCGGTACCACTCAAATTGCGTTATAGAATAACGCCGCTTCAGACTCTATCAAGCCCTATACACTAACGTAGCAAACACGGGAAGGTTCTACTAACAAAATTTGCTTTCTTCCTTCCGGCTCAGGAGCTACAAATCATTTGAAAAACCTTTTGACTCGCACCACCCGTCAATTCTCTCTGAAGATTTTATTACAAAGACCCTCTCCTTCAACGCCTTTATATTCAACTGATACAGCTATTTTACCACATCCTTGGCATAATGTCAAGATTATTTTTAAAGATTTGTCATATTTAGTGAATTTCTTCAATATCATAAGGAGTTGTCTGGTACACAAAATAGTTAAGCCAGTTAGAGTATAGAAGATTTGCGTGACTTCTCCACGAAACAACCGGTGGCTGCAGTTCATCGTCATCCTTAAAATAATTTTCAGGAATCTTAATTTTAAGACCTGCATTTTTATCACGCAAATACTCTTTTTGGAGTGTATCAGCATCGTATTCAGAATGACCTGTAACAAAAATCTGTCTTCCCTTATCTGTAGAGATAACATACACACCGGCTTTTTCGGAGCTTGAAAGAATTTTAAGCTCCGGAACCTTTTCGATGTCCTCGCGAAGTATTGTTGTATGACGTGAATGAGGAACCATAAAGGTATCATCAAATCCACGGAACAAAATGGATTTCTTATACTCCACTGTGTGTGGAAAAACTCCAAATAATTTCTCTTTTAACGGCTTCTTATTAATTCCGTAATGATAATAAAGTCCTGCCTGAGCTCCCCAACATATATGAAATGTACTCGTTACATGCGTTTTGCTCCATTCCATAATTTCGCAAAGCTCCTGCCAGTAATTCACCTCTTCAAACTCCATTTTCTCAACAGGTGCTCCTGTGATAATCATTCCATCGTACTTTTTATGCTTTATTTCATCAAAAGTCTTGTAGAATGAAATAAGATGCTGTTCATCTGTATGGGTAGACTTGTGAGTTGCTGTCTGTAAAAACTCAAGCTCAACCTGAAGCGGAGTATTTCCTAAAAGCCTTGAAAATTGCGTTTCTGTAACAATTTTAGTAGGCATCAGGTTTAAAAGAAGAATTTTAAGCGGACGAATATCCTGCGTTAATGCTCTTGTTTCGGTTATAACGAATATATTTTCCTCGTTAAGGATTTCTGTTGCCGGCAGATCGTTTGGGATTTTAATTGGCATTATTTCACCTCATTCAATGCTTGTTTTATATCTTCAATAATGTCATCTGCGTTTTCAATTCCAACTGACATTCTTATAAGGTCGGCACCTATTCCGGCTGCTACAAGCTGCTCGTCGGTAAGCTGACGGTGTGTTGTTGATGCAGGGTGAAGTACACAGGTTCTTGCATCAGCAACGTGAACAACAATAGCTGCTAGTTTAAGACTATCCATAAATTTAACAGCAGCCTCTCTTCCTCCCTTTATTCCAAATGAAATTACACCACACGCACCCTTTGGCAGGTACTTTTCTGCAAGCTCAAAGTATTCATTTGAAGGAAGCTTAGGATAGTTAACCCATGAAATTTTTTCGTTTTCTTCAAGGAACTTTGCTACCTTTAACGCGTTTTCGCAATGTCTTTCCATTCGCACGTGGAGTGTTTCAAGGCCAAGATTTAATAGAAAGGCATTCATTGCACTCGGTGCAACGCCGAGGTCGCGAACAAGCTGAACTCTAAGCTTAGTACAAAATGCAGTATTTCCAAACTGCTCTGTGTACTTAACTCCATGATATGATTCATCAGGCTCGGTAAGCTCAGGGAATTTACCATTTTCCCAATTGAATTTACCACTGTCAACAACAACGCCACCTACAACAGTTGCATGACCGTCCATATACTTTGTAGTTGAGTGAATTACAATGTCAGCACCAAATTCTATCGGTCTGCAAAGAATTGGCGTCGCAAAGGTATTGTCAACCATAAGCGGAACACCGTGTTTATGAGCAATGGCTGCATATTTTTCAATATCAAGAACATTAAGTGCAGGGTTAGCAATTGTTTCGCCAAAAACAAGACGGGTATTATCGTCAAATAAAGCATCAATTTCTTCTTCGCTCATATCAGGTGTTACAAAGCGAACCTCAATACCTAATCTTTTCAATGTCACTGCAAACAAGTTGATTGTTCCTCCGTAAATTGAAGATAGGCTGATGAAATTCTGTCCTGATGATGTAATATTCAAAATCGCAAGAAAATTAGCAGCCTGCCCGGACGTAGTTAAAACCGCTCCAACTCCTCCTTCTAAATCTGCAATCTTACTCTCAACACATTCAAGAGTTGGATTTGAAATTCTTGAATACATATGTCCTGGAGCCTTCAGGTCAAAAAGGTCGCCTAAATGGTCAGCAGAATCATATTTATATGTTGTGCTTTGGTATATCGGAAGAACTCTCGGTTCACCATTTTCAGGTTTATATCCGCTTTGAATACATTTTGTTTCTACATTGTAATTGCTCATTTTAAATCATCCTTTCATTATAAACAAAAACCTTCGCCAAAAGAAAACTAATTCTTAAGGACGAAGGTTAATTTCTCCGTGTTACCACCTTAATTCACTTATGCCTCACGACATAAGCCTCACAGAGTACAGATTTTTCGATACTCCTACGCTGTAATGGGCGTTCCCATCGTAGCCTGATGCATAAACACTCGGTACGCAGCTCCAAGACCATCTTCGGTGCAGCCTTCGTTGCCTATTCCCACCGGCAAGGCTCTCTCCTTAACTATCTCTGCACTTACTCTTCTTTTCATTGCCTTATCTTTTTACATAATAACACAATTTAAGCCCTGTGTCAACAGATTTTTTACTGATTTGCCTTTGTTTCACAGTAAACACATCTGTAGATACGTTTATCCTTATCTGAGAGCTTAAAAATATGTTTTATTTCATGCTCTGTTGATGTAATACATCTTGGATTTTTACAAAAAATAACATTGGTAAGTGTTTCCGGAAGCTCGATCTTTGCTTTTTCAAAAACTTTTCCGTCCTTAATTATGTTTATGGTAACTCCAGGGTCAACATAACCAAGAATATCCATATCCACCTTAATATCCGCATCAATTTTGATGATGTCCTTTTTACCGGTCTTAAAGCTTCCGACATTCTTAATAATTGCAACCGAACATTCAAGCTCATCAAGGTTTAAAAGCTGATAAAGCTTCATTCCGTTGCCTGCGGTAATATGGTCAATAACAATTCCGTTTTTGATAGAATCAATATTCATTTATTCCACCTCCAGAAGCTTTAAAATAAGTGCCATTCTGATATACTTTCCGTATAAAACCTGCTTAAAATAGCATGCACGCTTGTCATCATCAATAGCAGGAGATATTTCATTAACCCTCGGAAGAGGATGCATTATGCACAAGTCTTCCCTGGCATCAGCAAGCTTTTCCGGAGTCAGAATATATCTATCCTTTAAGCGGAGATAATCCTCTTCGTTAAAGAAACGTTCCCGCTGAACACGTGTCATATAGAGAATATCCAGATTTGGAACTGCATCTTCAAGGCTGGATGTCTGAACATACTCTATGTTGTTCTTTTTAAGCACATCATTTTTGACATAGCTCGGAAGCTTTAACTCATCAGGAGAAATAAGATAAATTTTAATATTTTCATATCTTGAAAGTGCTGCAATTAAGCTATGCACAGTTCTTCCAAACTTGAGGTCGCCGCAAAAACCGATTGTGAAGTTGGAAAGTCTTCCTTTTTCTCTTGAAATCGTAAGTAAATCTGTAAGTGTCTGTGTAGGGTGGTTATGTCCGCCATCGCCTGCATTAATTACAGGAATTGAAGCATTCATCATTGCAACCTGAGGTGCTCCCTCCTTAGGATGACGCATTGCAATAATATCTGCATAACAGGATACCGTTTTTGCGGTATCTGCAACACTTTCACCTTTTGCGGCAGATGAGCTTTGAGATTCGGAAAATCCCAAAACATTTCCACCAAGCTCCATCATTGCAGCCTCGAAGCTCAGCCTTGTTCTTGTTGATGGCTCAAAAAACAAGGTTGCAAGTTTTTTATATCTACACTTCTCTCTGTATTTTTCAGGATTAGCAATTATATCATTTGCAACATTAATAAGCTCTTCAATTTCTGTAACCGACAAATCGGTAATATTGATAAGGCTTCTCATTATTTATTGCCTCCGATCCAGCTTTCATCGCTTGGATTATTTCTGAATGCTATAAGTCTTTCAATGTCACTTTCTTTTATGATTCCCTCTTCTGCTGCTACCCGACATACAGCATCAAAATTTGAAAGGCTAACATTTTTAACATTTGCCGCTGCCATACGTTCAAGTCCTTTTTTCATTCCGTAGGTAAAGATTGATGCGATACCTAATACCTCAGCTCCTGCTTCTCTTAAAGCTTCAACAACCTCAATAACACTACCGCCTGTTGAGATAAGGTCTTCAACTACAACTACCTTCTGACCTTTTTCAAGCTTGCCTTCAATCTGGTTTCCTCTTCCGTGGTCCTTCGCACCTGAACGCACATAGCCCATAGGCATATCAAGAAGGTGTGCCGTAATTGCAGCATGAGCAATACCTGCAGTTGATGTACCCATTAAAACCTCTGCGTCAGGGTATTCTTCCTTTATGATTTTTGCAAGACCGTTTTCAACATCATTACGAACAGTCGGAGCAGTAAGTGTAAGTCTGTTGTCACAGTAAATCGGGCTTTTAATTCCGCTTGCCCATGTAAACGGATCCTCCGGTCTTAAGAAAACAGCACCAATTGATAATAAATCCTTAGCAATTAATTTTTCCATTTTTTATCCTCCTATCAACCTACAAACTCTTTGACACATCTTTCATATGCCTTAACAGGGTCCTCAGCCTGAGTAACAGGTCGGCCTACAACGATATAATCAGAGCCGATTTCCTTTGCCTTTTCAGGTGTAGTAATTCTTACCTGGTCACCAACATCACCATCAGCGAAACGAACACCAGGAGTTACCGTCATAAAGTCCTTGCCGCAAACCTCTTTAACTTTACCTGCCTCAAACTGTGTGCATACAACACCGTCAAGACCGCACTCTGTTGCACATTTTGCATAGTGCATTACAACCTTGTCAAGCGGTTCATTTATAAGTAAATCATTTTTCATTCTCTCTTCGCTTGTTGATGTAAGCTGTGTTACTGCAATTAAAAGCGGACGCGTTCCGTCAGGCCTTGTAAGACCTTCAATAGCTGCTTCCATCATAGCCTTTGTTCCTGATGCATGAAGATTGCACATATCTACATCAAGGTTTGAAAGAACCGCCATAGCTTTTTTTACAGTATTCGGAATATCGCAAAGCTTTAAGTCAAGGAAAATCTTATGACCACTTTCCTTAATTTCCTTTACAATTGACGGACCTTCTGCATAGAAAAGCTCCATACCAATTTTTACAAATGGTTTTCTTCCCTGAAACTTATCAAGAAAACTCATAACCTCCTGCTTACTTGAAAAGTCGCAGGCAATAATAACATCCTTACCCAAAGTGAGCACCTCCTATAATATCCTTTAAACTTGTTATTCCGTATTTTTCCATAACTCTCGGCAAAGCTTCTATTATATCCTTACAAACATAAGGGTAAACAAGATTTGCAGCACCCACAGAAACTCCTGTAGCACCGGCAAGCATAAGTTCTATTACGTCCTCGGCATTTTGAACACCGCCCATACCGATAATAGGTATTTTAACAGCATCGTAAACCTGATAAATCATTCTGACAGCAACAGGCTTTATTGCCGGCCCTGAAAAACCGCCCATTTTATTAGCAATAACGGGCTTTTTTGTCTTTAAATCAATTCTCATTCCGAGAAGTGTATTAATCATACTGATTCCGTCAGCTCCTGAATCTTCACAGGCTTTAGCGATTGAAACAATATCAGTTACATTCGGTGATAGCTTTATGAATACCGGCTTTTTAGTAACAGCCTTAACAGCTTTAGTAACCTCTGCTGCAGATTTTGCATTATTACCAAAGTTTTCGCCGCCTGCGTGAAGATTAGGGCAGCTTATATTTACTTCAAGAATACCTATCTGCTCTTCTTTATCAAACTTTTCTGCGGCATAAGTAAAATCTTCAATTGAAAAGCCGCCTATGTTTGCAACAAGTTTTTTCTTAAAGAATGTTTTAATTTTGGGCAGTTCTTCCTCGATTACCTTATCAACACCCGGATTTTGAAGGCCAACCGAATTAATCATACCGGCAGTACATTCTGCAATCCTTGGAGTTGGGTTTCCGAACCTTGCTTCCTTTGTTGTACCTTTAAAAGAGAAAGAGCCAAGCATATTTATATCGTAAAGCCTTGAAAATTCAAACCCGTAACCAAACGTTCCGCTTGCAGGAATGATAGGATTATCCAAGGTCCAACCACACAAATCCACTTTTGTATCTACCATATAATCTCCTCCTTTACAAGCACAGGGCCATCTGCACAAATTCGTTTATTTCCGTATTTTGTTTTACAGCTGCAGCCCATACATACACCAAATCCGCAGCCCATACGTTCTTCAAAGCTTAATTGTCCACTGGTTGTTGAAGTACCATAAACAGCCTTTAGCATAGGCTCAGGGCCGCAGGTGTAGAAGTATGAATATTCAAGGTTTTTAAGTACATCAGTCACAAAGCCTTTTGTTCCGACACTGCCGTCAACTGTTGTAACATAAACCTTAGCACCTATTTTTTCAAACTCTTCCGCATAGAAAATTTCTTCTTCCTTATTAAAGCCGAGGATAACTGAAACTGTTTTGCCCTCAGAAATAAGGTCTTTTGCAAGTCTATACATCGGAGGCACACCTACTCCGCCACCAATCAGTACAGGGCTTTCGCCGCTTTCCATTGTATTAAAGCCGTTTCCAAGTCCAACTAAGATATCAAGCCATGTATTCTCCTGCATAGCAGACATTATACTTGTCCCTTTACCCACAACCTTGTAGATAAGAGTCAGGGTTTTATCGTCGTAATCGCAGATCGAAATAGGTCTTCTTAAAAACTCACCTTCAATTTTGATATTAACAAACTGCCCGGGGGTGATAATTGCAGAGGTATCACCCTCAAGCTTCATTTCGTAAACATTTTTTGCAATTCGTTTGTTTGAAATAACCTTAAAATAAGCCTGTTTCATTTTTTACTCCTTGTCAATAGTAGAAATGGTAATTGTCATTTCCTCGAGCACGTCCAGAAGAACACTTACTGTATCTAAAGCTGTAAACATAGTTACGTTGTTCTCAACTGCACATCTGCGAATCTGATAGCCGTCTGATTCTTCGTTTAAAGAGTTTAGCTCTCTTGTGTTTATAACATAGTTTACATAACCCTTACGTATAGCATTTAATATATCGTCATTTCCTTCGCTGATTTTTGCCATAACACGTGTTCTGATTCCGTGGGCTTTTAAAAATTCCGCAGTACCCTTTGTTGCCTCAATATTAAATCCAAGCTCATAAAAACGTTTTACAAGCGGCAAAGCCTCTTCCTTATCCTTATCAGCTACAGTAACAAAAATTGTGCCATAGTTCACAACATTCATTCCGGAAGCCTTTAATGACTTGTATAATGCACGTGTCAGTTTGTTGTCATAACCGATAGCCTCACCTGTTGACTTCATTTCAGGTGACAAGTATGCATCAAGACCTCTGATTTTCGAGAAGGAGAATGCAGGAGTTTTTACATACCAGCGTTTCTTTTCCTTCGGATAAAGCTCTGTATAACCCTGTTCCTTAAGAGAATGACCGAGCATTACTAATGTTGCAATATCTGCTATCTGATAGCCTGTCGCTTTTGAAACAAACGGCACAGTTCTTGATGACCTAGGATTTACCTCAATTACATATACGTCCTCTTTTTCATCAACGATAAACTGAATATTGAAAAGTCCGATAATTCCAATTCCAAGACCAAGCTTTTTAGAGTAATCGAGAATTGTCTGTTTTGCTTTATCCGATACACTGAAGGTTGGATATACACTGATACTGTCACCCGAGTGAATACCTGTTCTTTCAACGTGTTCCATAATTCCCGGAACAAATACGTCTGTTCCGTCGCACACAGCATCAACCTCAAGCTCTTTTCCGATAATGTATTTATCAACCAAAACTGGCTTATCTTCATCAATTTCAACGGCGGTTTTAAGGTATTGGCGAAGGCCTTCCTCATCTGCTACTATCTGCATTGCACGTCCGCCCAAAACATAGCTTGGACGAACAAGTACAGGATATCCGATTTCAGCGGCTGCCTTTACTCCGTCCTCAATTTTTGTAACTGCCTGTCCTTTAGGCTGAGGAATTTCAAGCTTTTCCATAATTTTTTCAAAAGCATCACGGTTTTCTGCATTATCAATTGCCACACAGTCTGTACCGATAAGCTTAACTCCCCTTTTTGAAAGAGGATCTGCAAGGTTAATAGCAGTCTGACCGCCTAAAGATGCAACAACCCCAAGTGGTTTTTCAAGCTCTATAATATTCATTACATCTTCAACTGTAAGAGGTTCAAAGTAAAGCTTGTCACTTGTTGTATAATCGGTTGAAACTGTTTCCGGGTTATTGTTTATGATTATTGCTTCATAACCGGCATTTTTAATCGTTTTTACAGCATGAACGGTTGAATAGTCGAATTCAACACCCTGACCGATTCTTATAGGACCTGAACCAAGAACAATAATTTTCTTGTTATCGCTGACTTCAGATTCATTTTCATCTTCATATGTTGAATAGAGATACGGTACATAGCTTTTAAATTCACCTGCACATGTATCCATCATCTTATAAACCGGGAAGATGTTGTTTTCTTTACGCAGCTTATATACATCATCCTCGGACATTTTCCAAAGCACACCTATATATTTATCACAGAAGCCCATCTTCTTTGCTTCACGAAGAACAGATATATCTCCTACATTTTCTTCCATAAGCTTCTCGTAATCTACAATCTTCTTGATTTTATCAAGGAAGAACATATCAATTCCGGTAAGATTGCAAATTGTTGAATGGTCTACACCGAGCCACATAAGCTGTGCAATTGCATAAATTCTGTCGTCGGTTCCTTCTTTAATATAGTCAAGAAGCTCTTCAACAGACATTTTATCTTTATCAAACTTTGATTTATATATATGACAAATACCGATTTCCAACGAGCGGATAGCTTTTAAAAGACTTTCCTCCATAGTTCTTCCGATTGCCATTACTTCACCGGTTGCCTTCATCTGAGTTGAAAGCTTGTTTGAAGCAGAGGTAAATTTATCGAATGGAAATCTCGGCATTTTTGTTACAACGTAGTCAAGTGCCGGTTCAAAGGACGCAGGAGTATTTGCAAGCTGAATCTCATCAAGAGACATACCTACAGCAATTTTTGCAGTTACTCTTGCAATAGGGTAACCACTTGCCTTTGATGCTAAGGCTGACGAACGTGAAACTCTTGGGTTAACCTCGATTACATAATATTGGAAGGATTGCGGGTCAAGAGCAAACTGAACGTTACATCCGCCTTCAATTTTAAGTGCACGAATGATTTTAAGTGCACTGTCACGAAGCATACTGCATTCCTTGCTTGTTAAGGTCTGGCAAGGTGCTACAACAATAGAGTCTCCTGTATGAATACCAACGGGGTCAAGGTTTTCCATATTACAGATAGTAATTGCGGTATCATTTTTATCACGCATTACCTCATACTCGATTTCCTTGTAGCCTTTTATACTCTTTTCAACAAGAACCTGTCCAACCGGTGAAAGCTGGAGTGCGTTCTTCATTATTTCGCACAGCTCCTCCTCGTTATCAGCAAAGCCGCCACCGGTTCCGCCGAGTGTAAATGCCGGTCTTAACACAACAGGATAACCGATTTCTTCTGCTGCCTTTTTACCTTCTTCAATAGAGTGCGTAATAACGGAAGGCAATACAGGCTCTCCAAGCTCCTCACAAAGCTCTTTGAAAAGTTCTCTGTCCTCAGCTCTGTCAATACTTTCAACACTTGTGCCCAAAAGCTCAACCTGACATTCCTGAAGTACACCTTTTCTTGCAAGCTGCATTGCAAGGTTAAGACCTGTCTGACCGCCTATTCCCGGTACAATTGCATCAGGACGTTCATATCTTAAAATCTTAGCAACATATTCAAGAGTTAAAGGCTCCATATAAACCTTGTCGGCAATTGATGTATCTGTCATAATTGTTGCAGGATTTGAGTTTACAAGGACAACCTCATAGCCTTCTTCTTTAAGGGCTAAGCATGCCTGTGTTCCCGCATAGTCGAATTCGGCAGCCTGACCGATTATAATCGGACCCGAACCGATTACCATTACTTTCTTTATATCTGTTCTTTTAGGCATTTTTCTGTCCCTCCTTAATGTTTTCTATGAACTTGTCAAAAAGGTAGCAGGTGTCGTGAGAACCCGGCATACTTTCCGGATGATGCTGAACTGAGAATATATTATCATTCTTACACTCAATACCTTCAACAGTTTTATCAAGAACATTAATATGTGTAATTTCAAGTGAAGTATCTTTGACCGAATCAGCATCCACAACATAGCTGTGGTTCTGTGATGCAAATTCAAGCTTTCCTGTTTCAAGATTTCTTACGGCATGATTTGAACCTCTGTGCCCGAATTTAAGCTTAGTTATCTTTGCTCCGTATGCAAGGGCAATAAGCTGATGACCAAGTCCCATACCAAAAATCGGAAGTTCGCCACTAAGCTGCTTTATTGTTTCTACTGTTTCAGGAATATCGCAAGGGTTTCCCGGGCCATTTGAAACAAATACACCATCAGGCTTCATAAAACGAATTTCTTCAGCTGTTGTGTTATAAGGTACAACAGTTATATTGCAGCCTCTTGCATTTAATCCCTTAATCACACTCAGCTTAATACCGCAGTCAATTGCAACGATGTTATATTTATGATTTGATGTTCTTGAATACCATTTCTTCTTACAGCTTACACGCTTTACGGCATCGGACGGAATATCTCTTGATTTTAAAACCTCCATAGCATCATCAAGACTTGTGTCTGCTGATGTTATGAGTACTCTGCAGCATCCGTTGTCACGTATTTTTGTTGATAATTTTCTTGTATCAAGTCCGTAAATGCCCGGAATGTTATTCTCTGAAAGCAGCTCTGAAAGAGTTTTTGTGTAACGGAAATTACTCGGCATATCGTTATAATCCCTTACAATAAGTCCGCCTATCGTCGGAGCCTTACTTTCAAAATCCTCATCGGTAATGCCGTAATTACCAATCAGCGGATAGGTCATAACTACCATTTGATAAGTATAAGAAGGGTCAGTTACCACCTCCTGATATCCTACCATAGATGTATTGAATACAAGCTCACAAACCTTTTCGCTATCTCCTCCGAAGCCGTAGCCGTAGTATTCGCTGCCATCCTCCAGAACTAATTTTCTGTCATATTTTCTTTCCATACTATATCCCCCTTGTAGATTGTTAGCATACATTTTCCATAAACCTTTTCATTTTCAAATGGTGAGCTTCTGCCTTTTGAAAGAAACTCATCAGGCTTTATTGTATATTCAGAATTCAGGTCAAAAACCGTAATATTTGCAGGTTCACCTTTTTTTAGCTCTGACCCGATTTCAAATCGCATATTTGGGTTATCGCTCATAAGTGCTATAAGCTTTTCAAGGGTAATTATCCCCGTTTTTACAAGCTTTGTATATAAAACCGGAAATGCAGTTTCAATTCCCACAACACCCATCAAGCTGTTTTCAAGTCCCTTTGATTTTTCTTCAAGAGAATGAGGTGCGTGGTCTGTGGCAATCATATCAATCGTCCCGTCTTTTATTCCCTCTATAAGAGCTAATCTGTCTTCCTCCGAACGTATCGGCGGATTCATTTTGAATCTGCCTTCCTCCTTTAGCATACTGTCATTAAGGACGAGATAGTGAGGACCTGTTTCGCAAGTTACCGATAGACCTTCAGCCTTTGCCTTTCTTATCAGCTCAACGCTCTCTTTTGCCGAAATGTGACAAACATGATACTTACATCCCGTTTCCCTGACAAGCTCAAGATCTCGTTTAATCTGTCCCCATTCACTCTCTGAGCATATTCCTCTATGACCATGTGCTTTTGCATATTCACCATCATGTATATACCCTTTATTTAAAAGAGAATTATCTTCGCAATGTGCAGCAATTATTTTATCAAGTGATTTTGCATTAAGCATAGCTTTTTTCATCATTTCTGATGACTGAACACCTCTTCCGTCATCAGAAAATGCAACCGCAGCATCCTTTAAAGCAGCAAAGTCAACAAGTGCTTCACCTTGTTCACCCTTGGTGATAGCGGCATACGGATACACTTTTATACAGGCATCCTTCTCTACTATATCGGTCTGTATTTTCAGATTTTCCGGTGAGTCGGGTACCGGATTTAAGTTCGGCATCGAACAAACAGCAGTATATCCTCCGCGTGCAGAAGCCATAGTTCCTGTTTTTATTGTTTCTTTATACGAAAAACCCGGCTCACGCAAATGAACATGGACATCTGTAAAACCGGGAAAAATATGATAACCGGTGCAGTCAATAACGGGATAATCTGCATCAGCATCACCAATAGATTCAATTGTATTGCCGCAAACAGTGACATCAGCATCAATAAATTTACCGCTTATATACACCTTTGCACCTTTTAAAATGTAGCTCATTTATTTCACCCCGCTATTATGAGATACTTTTGCACAAAAAAACTCTTGCACAGGACAAGAGCTTGCATACAAACACAGATGTATACCACAAAAAGGCATACCCCTACTTATTTAATACACAATCTTGCCGGCATCTCTGTACCAATCTTAAAGATTAAATATATATTACCATATATTTGCTTCTTTGTCAACCTTTCTTATATAATTATTTGTACCAAATATTTATTTTTATTCATTAATATTTTTATTATTTTTTTAAATAAAAGTGTTGATTTTAGAATAAATTTGTTATAAAATGGTAACGATAAAATTATTAACAAAGATTTTATTAAATTATTTATTAGGAGTGATTTTATAATGGATTACAAGGGAACAAAAACAGAACAAAATCTGATGGCTGCTTTTGCAGGCGAATCGCAGGCAAGAAATAAGTACACATATTTTGCCTCAGTTGCAAAAAAAGAGGGTTATGAGCAGATTGCAGCAATTTTCCAGAAGACTGCCGATAACGAAAAAGAACATGCAAAGCTTTGGTTTAAGGAGCTTTCAGGAATTTCAGATACATTAAATAACTTAAAGGCCGCGGCTGACGGTGAAAACTATGAATGGACAGATATGTATGAAGGCTTTGCAAAGGATGCTGAAGAAGAAGGCTTTACAGCACTTGCTGCACGCTTTCGGGCTGTTGCAAAGATTGAAAAGGAACACGAGGAAAGATACAGACGTCTTATTGACAATGTCGAAATGAACAAGGTATTTGAAAAAGCCGGTGAAACAATGTGGGAATGCCGTAACTGCGGACATATTGTTGTCGGTAAAAAGGCTCCGGAAATATGCCCTGTCTGCAATCATCCGCAAAGCTACTTTGAAGTAAGAGCAGAAAATTATTAATTAAAAAATCTGTGACAATTGAGTCTGTGAAAGAATTTCTGTAAATAGTAGAAAAGCAAGGTCTTCTATGATAAAATAAAAATCATAGGAGGCCTTAAATTATGGCAAAAGAGAAGAAAACAGTACACAAAGTACAAATGACCGAAGGGAAAAGAAACA
>JAZNIV010000071.1:0-5643 GCA_045577675.1 Clostridia bacterium | reverse complement strand
GATAAAAAGCTTATGCAAAATGTTAATGACGCATTGGCTGTAAGCTTCGGACTTGGAAATATTTAGCCTTTTAAAGTATAGAGAAGATTTAGGAGGTTATTATGTATAAAAATTGATGTAGCAGTAATGCTACATACAGTTTAAAGCCGGTATTTTTAGGATACCGGCTTTTTGATATAAAATTTATTTATCATTTTCTGCAGATATTTCTTTCTTTTGCATAATACCGGTAATAACAAATACAGCTGCAAAAATAAAGGATAAAACGCTCCAAACTTTCAAATCTGAAAAACTGCCTGCATTAGAGATACCAAGTAATCCACCGACTGCATAAAATATTCCGGCTGTAACTGATGCACCCTTGGATTTTTTTCCTGCAACACCTATAATACCTGCGATAAGCATTAAAAATGCAAGAAAAATTCCGGCAGAGCCGCTAATTTCTCCGTTTTCCGCCATAGCGTTTCCAAGCCCTGCTGCACAAGATTGAAGTCCTATTATTAAAAATAAAACCATACTGATAATTCCAATAATCATTCTCGCTGTTTTCATTTGTTTAAATCTCCTTTACCATTCTAAAATTATTTTACAGTCTGATTTTGAATTAAATAGATTATCATAAAATTCAAGCTCAATGTAATTTTTGTCGGAATCAAGACCATATGCCATTTGCCCTGTTCCCTTTCTGCCTGCCCCGACGGCCTGTGGGTAATCAATTAGTGCCGGATATGTTGAAAGGGCATTGTTGTCTGCATCATATGCTTTAAAATCCATTTCACTAATATATAAATCTGAGCTGCCGGCAATATTTTCATATTCATAGGATATTACAATAACTCTTTTTGGATTTGTGTCGCTGAATTCATTGCGTTGATTTGTTTCTTCCACAGTCTTGACTATTAATTTATATTCTTTACTACTGTTTTTGATATAAATTTCTTCTCCTATATGAAAAGCGTCTGCAGCATTTTCTGTTTGCTGTGGCTGTGCTGCCTGCTTGTCAGATACCGTAGCATTGCTGGAGCATCCGCATAGCATAATCACAGCAAATATTATTAGCAGCTTCTTTTTCATAAATTTCACCTCCCCTGATTTTGAATTATATAGTTTATAACAATATATAATATAACTATAAACTATACACATTATAGCATATACATCTAAAAAATACAAGTGTAAATTATATAATTATTTAAAAAAGTATAGTGGAGGGATATTTATTGAATAGAATCAGACAGTTAAGAGAAGAAATAGGAATGACTCAGGTAAGGTTAAGTATTGAGCTGGAGGTAGCACAGGAAACAATAAGTGCATATGAAAATGGAAAGCATTATCCGAGCGTTGCATCTTTAATAAAGCTTATGCATATTTTTAATGTTGGAATAGATTATATTCTTGGTTTTTCTGATATAAGAAGTCCGATATCCGAGATGAGTGATGATGAACAGATTTTCATAGAGTTATTTAAAAAGCTGCCGGGGAATAAGCGTGAATTGGTAAAAGCATATATGCAGGGGTTGGCAGGACTATAAGGGCGGTGCTGTTTGTGCCTCTTTTTGCTTAATGATGTATACAACAATATTAAAAATAATTGTGCAAAATATACAATTTGTCTTTTTTTGTTTAAAAGTATTGATTTTTGAATAAATATACACTAAAATTATATTGTTTACACAAAAAATATGAATTGGGGGTAGATAAATGCAAAATATTGTTAGCCTGAAGGATGTAAATGTAGCCTTCGACGGAGAAACGATACTAAACAGTATCAATTTAGACATCAAGGATAAGGAATTTGTGACCTTTTTAGGCCCGTCCGGCTGTGGTAAAACGACAACTCTTCGTATTATCGGCGGATTTTTAAATCCGGACAGCGGTACGGTCAGCTTTGAAGGGAAAATCATAAACAACGTTCCGCCCCACAAGCGAAACGTCAATACTGTTTTTCAAAAATATGCACTTTTTCCGCACCTTAATGTATATGATAACATCGCTTTCGGTCTGAAAGTGAAAAAGATGCCTGAAAAGGAAATACAAAAACGTGTTTCCGAAATGCTGGAAATTGTAAACCTTCGCGGATTTGAAAAAAGAAGTGTAAACCGACTTTCGGGAGGTCAGCAGCAGAGAGTGGCAATTGCAAGGGCACTTGTAAACAGACCAAAGGTGCTTTTATTGGACGAGCCTTTAGGTGCACTTGACTTAAAGCTCAGGAAAGAAATGCAGACAGAGCTTAAAGCCATACAGCAGCAGCTTGAGATTACGTTCATTTACGTTACTCATGACCAGGAGGAAGCCCTTACTATGAGTGACACAGTGGTTGTAATGAATAAAGGAGATATCCAGCAAATAGGAACTCCTGTTGATATATATAACGAGCCGGTAAACGCATTTGTTGCGGACTTTATCGGTGAAAGCAATATTTTAGACGGAATAATGCGTCGTGATTTTCTTGTGGAAATTTCAGGACGTGAATTTGAATGCGTGGACAAGGGCTTCGGCGAAGATACCCCTGTTGACGTGGTTATCCGCCCAGAGGATATTAAGCTGATTGATGTAAATGATGCCAAAATTACGGGCGTTGTTGAGTCGGTTACCTTTAAGGGCGTACATTATGAAATGGTTATAGAGGCATATGACTATTCCTGGCTTGTTCATTCGACAAAGGCTGCCGAGCTTGGTAGTGCTGTCGGAATTTCCTTCGACCCATACGATATACACATTATGAGAAAGATGGGGAAAAAGTCATGAAAAAAACTTTAATCTCCGCACCGTACCTTGTATGGATGGTGGTTTTTATTGTTGTGCCGCTTGCAATGGTTGCATACTTTGCCTTTACTGACGGAGACGGCAACTTTACTCTTGACTATATTTCAAGCGTGGCACAATATACAGATATTTTTGTACGGTCTATATGGCTGGCTGCGATTGCAACGGTTATCTGCCTTGTGATTGCATACCCTGTCGCATTTATTTTGTCCACGATGAATACAAGGCATCAAAGCACAATGCTTATGATCGTAATGCTGCCGATGTGGATGAACTTTCTTTTAAGAACTTATGCGTGGATGGCACTTCTTGGCAACAACGGCATAATTAACACGATGCTTGGCTATATCGGTCTCGGGCCGTATAAGATGCTTAATACGCAAGGGGCAGTTGTTCTCGGAATGGTTTACAATTACCTCCCGTATATGATTCTTCCGCTTTATTCGGTTATGGTTAAGATTGATAAAAGCCTGTTAGAGGCGGCATCTGACCTTGGCTGTAACAGCAAGAAGGTACTTTTTAAGGTTGTGTTTCCGCTATCCCTTCCGGGCGTTACGTCAGGAATTACAATGGTGTTTGTCCCTGCGATAAGTACTTTTATTATTTCAAGGATGCTGGGCGGCGGAAGTAACCTGTTAATCGGCGACCTTATTGAAATGCAGTTTTTGGGAAACTCCTATAACCCGAATCTGGGTGCGGGAATATCACTTGTCTTGATGGTCATTGTTCTTTTGATTATGACAATTATGAATCAGTTTGACAGTGACGAAGAAGACAGAGTGTTGATGTAGGGGGTGCTGATATGAAAAAAATTTCAAAAATATATATGGCACTTCTTCTGATGTTTTTATACGTTCCGATTTTTGTGCTGATTGTGTTTTCCTTTAACACGACCAAAAGCCGTACGGTTTTTGAGGGCTTTACTTTTGACTGGTATATAAGGCTGTTTCAGAATGAGCTGATCTTAACGTCGCTCAGAAATACTCTTATAATTTCGGTTCTTGCGGCAATTGCGTCCACAATTTTAGGTACGGCTGCGGCAATTGGTATTAACAATATGAAAAAGCTGCCCAAGACAGCTGTTATGAACATAAATAACCTGCCTATTATAAATCCGGAAATTGTGACCGGTGTATCGCTTATGCTTTTATTTGTGTTTTTTTCGGCACGAATGAACTTTAATTTCGGGTTCGGGACACTTCTTATTGCACACATCACATTTGATGTACCGTATGTAATTCTGAATGTTATGCCGAAATTCCGGCAGATGAATCCGAATCTTTATGAGGCGGCACAGGATTTGGGCTGTAATTCATTTCAGGCGTTTATTAAGGTTGTGCTGCCGGAGATTATGCCGGGCATTGTGTCGGGCTTTTTAATGAGCTTTACCTTTTCGCTTGACGATTTCATTGTCAGCTACTTTACGTCGGGTGCAACCTCGCAGACCTTGCCGATTACAATTTACTCAATGACAAGGCGTAAGGTCAGCCCTGAAATAAATGCACTTTCGACAATTATCTTCCTTGTTGTAGTTATAGTGCTGATTGTAAAGAACATTATTGAAAACAAAAACATAAAGGAGGAAGTAAGGCGATGAAAAGAATACTTTCCCTTCTGGCAGCTGCTATCTGCCTTTTAGTCACCTGTTCCTGCCGCTATCAGCATATTAATGAGGGTATGGGGGATGAAGAGCCGCAGACCTTGACTGTTTTAGATACTGCTTATTACGAACGCTTTAAGGATGCAGGAATTTCAATCAACGTCTATAACTGGGGTGAATATATTTCGGACGGCAGCGACGGACTTTTAGATGTAAATTCAGAGTTTACCGAGCTTACCGGAATAAAGGTAAACTATTCAACCTATGCAACGAACGAGGAGCTTTACGCAAAATTAAAGGGCGGCGGTTCGGATTATGATATTATCATTCCCTCTGATTATATGATTGCACGTATGATTAAGGAGGGAATGCTAAAGAAGCTGAATTATGAAAATATCCCGAATTTTGCAAATATTATGGATAAGTTTAAGGGGCAGAACTATGACCCTCAGGATGAATATTCCGTTCCGTATACCTGGGGTACTGTGGGAATTATCTATGATAATACGGCAATAGACCTTCCGCCGGAGGAAATCGACTGGGATATTTTGTGGGATGAAAAATATAAGGACAGTATACTTATGTTTGATAACCCACGTGATTCCTTTGCGATTAGCGAAACACTTTTAGGCTTTTCAATGAACAGCGAGAATTCCAAGGAATTAAAAGCTGCAGCAGAAAAGCTTAAAGAACAGAAAAGGCTTGTTCAGTCCTATGTAATGGACGAGATTTTTGATAAAATGGGTGCCGGCGAGGCGGTTTTGGCACCATATTATGCAGGAGATGCCGTAACCCTTATGGACGAGTATGAACATCTTAGCTTTGCCGTTCCGAAAAGCGGTACAAATCTGTTTATAGATGCTATGTGTATTCCGTACTGTGCGTCGCATAAAGAGGCAGCCGAGATGTATATAAACTTTATGTGCGAGCCGGATATCGCTTATGCAACCACATCATATATAGGCTATTCAACACCGAATCAGGCTGCGTTTGAAATGCTTGATGATGAGGTTAAAAATGACGGTATTTCATATCTTTCAGATGAGTATATAGAAGAAAACACAACGGTTTTTGCAAATCTTTCGGAGGATGCAAATAAGGAAATGCAGGACCTTTGGACCGATATGAAATCCACTCAGGAGAATGATAAAAACAAGTGGCTTGTTCCGGCATTTTTGCTCGCTTGCGTAGCTTTGTCAATCGGAATACTTATAAGAAGGTATATACGAAATAAAAAGGATATTTTTTAAGACGGGTGATATTCACTCGTCTTTTTT
>JAZNIV010000070.1:0-25445 GCA_045577675.1 Clostridia bacterium | reverse complement strand
TCAAGTGTTTTCTGAACAGATTCGTTTAAAACATCCTCTAAGAACACCACATCGCCGTGACGTGTTGACAGCTTTTTGTCCGGAAACTTAACAAGACCAAAACCTACATGCACACAGTTCTCCGCCCAATCCCAGCCGGCTTTTTTCATAACTGCAAAAATCTGCTTAAAGTGAAGCGCCTGAGGTGTTCCTACGACATAAATGTTCTTGTAAAAATCATAGGTACGATGGCGGTAAAGTGCCGCTGCAATATCACGTGTTGCATAGATTGTAGCACCGTCTGACTTTAAGATAATACAAGGCGGAACATTAAGCTCGGATAAATCCACCACTTGTGCACCGTTGCTTTCCTCTAAAAGATTTTTTTCTTTCAGGATTTCCACAACCTCCGGCATTTTGTCGGAGTAAAAGCTTTCACCGGCATAAGAATCAAAGCTTACACCAAGCATATCGTAAACCCTCTTAAACTCAACAAGGCTAAGGTCACGGAAGTGTTGCCAAAGCGAGGTTGCCTCGCTGTCACCCTCCTCAAGCTTTTTAAAATATTCTCTTGCTTCCTCCTCAAGCTCCGGTTTTTTCTCTGCCTCTTCGTGGAATTTTACATAGATTTTTAAAAGCTCGTTTATCGGGTCCTTTTCAATTACTGCATCATCGCCCCACAGCTTGTATGCACATATCAGCTTACCGAACTGTGTTCCCCAGTCACCCAGATGGTTCAGCTTAACAGTATCATATCCCAGCTGCTTATATATTCTTTCAAGCGAATTTCCGACAGCCGTTGAAAACAGATGTCCTATATGGAACGGCTTTGCGATGTTTGGCGAAGAATACTCAACCAAAACTGTCTTACCCTTTCCCATATCTGACTTTCCGTAATCAGCACCCTTTTCTAAAACCTCGGAAACCACACTTTTTGTAAACTCACTGCGGTTATAGAAAAAGTTTAAGTAACCGCCAACAGCCTCTGCCTTTGCGATATGAGCATCCTCTAAGAACTTTTCTGCAAGCTCATTTGCGATAACAGGCGGAGCTTTTCTCAAGGTTTTTGCAAGCACAAAGCATGGAAATGCCAAATCTCCAAGTCTTTGCTCCGGCGGAATTTCCACCGCACCTGAAATTGTTTCTCGGTCAAGCCCTGAAATTTCTGCTATCTTGTCAATTGTATACTCTCTGTAATCCATATTCTACCCCTTTATTCAACTTCTGCCTCTATTGCCGATTTTAGTTTATCATACTCGTTTGTTTTAAACAAGAATGTTGAAATATCACCGTCTGACTTAAGCATTATAAGTGCCGGTGTATTATCCTTTACAATCGGGAAATTATCAAGCAGATTTTTGTCCTCATCAACATTTTTTATATCAAAAATTACCCTGCTGCCAAATTCTTCAGTCAGCTTATCTATCGACTCCTTAGTAGCCTTATCCTCAAGGTCAGCCTTAGTTACAAAATACATAAATGTCGGCTTTTCTATAGTCTCGCCACTGTCTGTAGTAACAGTTTTTTCCTCGTTATTTATTGTCTGCTTATTAACTCTCGGCATAATTGCAAATGCAATTACCGCTGCAGAGATTATTGCTATAATAACGGCAGCTATTATTCCTTTATTCTTCATACATATCCACCTGCTCTTTCACAATTTCCAATGCCCTGCACGCAATGGCATTATATCTTTCCACTTTATTCTTAATTCGCCTATCGAGTGAATCTATTATTCCGAAATTTGCATTCATTGGCTGAAGCTTTTCAATACCCTCGTTTGAGATATATAAAGGAAGTGAACCGATTGCAGTTTTTGAGCTTGGCTCAAACATCGGTTTTCCGTTAATCAGCATTGCCATATTAAACCCTGCAAGTATTCCTGATGATGCAGATTCTACATAGCCTTCAACACCGGTAATTTGTCCTGCAAAAAATACCTTAGGAAACCTTTTCATCTGATAATATTTATTTATAACCCTCGGAGCATCAATGAATGTATTTCTGTGCATTACTCCATAACGTACAAATTCCGCATCTAAAAGTCCCGGAATCATTGAAAAAACACGTTTTTGTTCGCCCCATTTAAGGTTTGTCTGAAAGCCTACAAGGTTAAATAAGGACGCCTCTTTATTGTCCTGACGAAGCTGCACAACAGCATACGCATCGTCTTTTCCGGTTTTGGGATTTACAAGTCCAACCGGCTTTAACGGCCCGAAAAGAAGCGTTTGTTCTCCCCTTTTTGCCATTACCTCTACCGGCATACAGCCCTCAAAAACCGTCTGATTTTCAAAATCCTTTAAAGGAGCTGTTTCGGCATTTATAAGTTCCTCATAAAATGCTGTGTATTCTTCCTTCGTCATAGGACAGTTAATATAATCAGCAGTTCCTCTTCCGTATCTTGCACCGTAGAAAACCTTGTCCATATCAATACTTTCTTTAGTTATAACCGGAGCAGCAGCATCATAAAAGTAAAGCCCTTCACTGCCGGTCAGCTTTTCTACAGCTCGGCTTAGTCCCTCTGACGTAAGCGGTCCTGTTGCAATGATAGTAAAGCTATCCGTGTCAATTTCGGTTACTTCTTCATTTTTGACAGTTATTAAAGGGTTGCTTTTAATAAGCTTTGTTGCAAATTCCGCAAAAATCTCCCTGTCAACAGCAAGTGCACCGCCCGCCGGAACCTTAGATACGTCCGCAGCCTGCATTATAACCGAATCAAAAAACCGCATTTCTTCCTTTAAAAGTCCGCATGCATTTTCAATCCTGTCGGCTTTTAAAGAATTTGAGCATACAAGCTCGCAGAAGTTTTCGTTTGAATGTGCCGGAGAGAACTTTTTGGGCTTCATTTCGTAAAGCTCAACACTTATTCCATATTTAGCAAGCTGATATGCTGCCTCACAGCCCGCCAGTCCTGCACCTATTACCTTTACCGTCATTTGGCTTTCCTTTCCGCCTTTTTCTCATATTTGCAAGCTTCGTTTGAACAATAGGTCTTTGCATTTTTTCCTTTTCTTTTAAGCAAGACTCCGCCACACTCAGGGCATTTCTCCTTTTTAACCGGTGTATCCCATACCATAAAATCGCACTTCGGATTATTTTCACAGCCAAAATAGGTCTTGCCCTTACGCGATTTCTTTGACAGAATTTCTCCGCCGCATTTCGGACACTTAACCCCTGTTTCATTACGGATCGCCTTCGTATTTTTACATTCAGGATATCCAGGACATGCAAGGAATTTACCGAATTTGCTGATTTTATAAACCATCATACGTCCGCACTTTTCACAGACAACATCGGATTCCTCATCCTTAATCTTCACCTTTTCAATAGCTGTTGTGGCTTTTTCAAGGTTTTCCTTAAACTCAGGATAAAAATCTCCTAAAACCTTTACCCAGTCAAGCTTTCCGTCCTCGACCTCGTCAAGCTGTTTTTCCATTCCTGCTGTAAATTCTACGTCAACAATATCCTTAAAATTATTCTTCATTATATCAGTAGTTATCATCCCAAGCTCGGTAGGAACAAGCTGCTTTTTAACTCTTCGCACATACCCTCTTGCCACAATTGTCGTAATCGTAGGTGCATAGGTACTCGGTCTGCCGATGCCGTTTTCTTCAAGTGCATGAACAAGTGCAGCCTCAGTATATCTCGCCGGTGGCTTTGTAAAATGCTGCATTGAATCAATGCTTTTAATTTCGATTTTTTGGTTTACTTCCAATACCGGAAGTGTTTTATCCTTTTCCTGAGCAAAATCGCTTCCCTCAGTATAAACCTTCATAAATCCCCTGAACTTAAGCTCTGATCCGTTTGCCTTGAAGGTATGCTTTCCGCACTCTAAAGTAACACTTACAGAATTATAAACCGCCGCCGCCATCTGGCTTGCCGCAAACCGCTCCCAGATAAGCTTATAAAGCTTAAACTGGTCATTCGTCAGCTTATCCTTTACGGATGCCGGTGTTATATTAATGCTGGTCGGACGGATTGCCTCGTGTGCGTCCTGCGAATTACGTGCTGATTTATACTGTCTTGGACGGACATACTCTTTTCCGTACTCGGCTGTAAGATAACCGATTGCCTCACGCTGTGCATCAACCGAAATTCTCAAAGAATCGGTTCTCATATATGTGATTAAACCAACTGTTCCAAGCTTACCGCCTATATTAACACCCTCATATAAGGCTTGGGCAGTCTGCATTGTTTTAAGTGTTGAAAACCCTATTTTACGTGATGCATCCTGCTGCATAGTACTTGTTGTAAAAGGAGGAGGCGGATTTTTTGTAAGCTCACTTTCCTTAACTGCAGAAACAGCGAGTGAGGTTGTTTCCTTAATAATCTTATCAGCTTCCTCGCTGCAGGTAAGCTCTACCTCTTTACCATTCTCACCAAAATACTTTGCTGTAAATTCCTTTTTGGTTTTTCCGTCGCCGCAAGCAGCCTCAACCGTCCAGTATTCCTTCGGATTAAAGTTTTCAATTTCCTCTTCACGGTCGCAAATCATTCGTGTAGCGACTGACTGCACACGTCCGGCACTTAAGCCCTTTTTAACCTTTTCCCACAGAATAGGGCTTATTTTATATCCCACCACTCTGTCTAAAACACGGCGTGCCTGCTGTGCGTTTACAAGATCCATATTAATAGACCTTGGTTCTTTTATAGAAGCCTTAACGGCTGTCTTTGTAATTTCATTAAAGGTCACACGGCAGTTATCATCAGGGTTAATCCCCAATGCCTTTGCCAGGTGCCAGCTTATTGCCTCTCCCTCACGGTCCGGGTCGGTTGCAAGATACACGGTATCTGCTGCTTTTGCCTGTTTTTTAAGCTTTGTTAAAAGCTCACCCTTACCCCTTATAGTAATATATTTAGGTTCAAAATTGTTGTCCACATCTACACCGAGCTGGCTTTTTGGAAGGTCAATAATATGTCCCATAGATGCAGAAACCTCATAGTCCTTGCCGAGATATTTTTTAATTGTACCTGCCTTTGCAGGTGACTCTACAATCAAAAGCTTCTTTGCCATAAATTCCTCCGTTAATTAATGTTCAATTTATAGTTATTTCCCGGAATTTTCTGAATATATCCCCCGAATTCCAGCATGGACAGCATCGGCGTCAGCCTCGCCGTCTCAACCTTGCACATTCTTGCAATATCATCAATGTGCATATTCTTTTCGAGCAGCAACGATATTATCGTTTTTTCCTCTTCCGAAAGTCCGGCATAACGTTTTTCATCAAGCGATAAACGTATTTCGTTATTTACCGGTTCTTTTTTCTTGTTTATAAAGGTTTTAAATCCCTTTGGTTTTTCAATTTTCAGCCGCTCAATTGCATAGACGTATTCCTCAAGAATATCATCAGCACAGGTAACAGCCTTTGCACATTTCGTAAGGAGTGCATTTGTTCCGACGCAGGTATACTTTTCCACGCTACCGGGTACAGAAAATACATCTCTTCCCTGTTCAAGTGCATAATTCGCGGTTATCAATGCTCCGCTCCTTTTGGGAGCCTCTGTAACCACCACACCTCGTGACAAGCCGCTTATTATTCTGTTTCTCCACGGGAAATTTGACGGTCTTACCGGATACCCCGGAGGATACTCTGAAATAACAGCTCCGTTTTCTATAATTTTATGCATCAGGTCTGCATTCTCGGGCGGATATATAATGTCTGCTCCACAGCCTAAAACTGCGATGGTTTTGTTTCCGGCAGCAATTGCAGCACGTGCGGCAACGCTGTCAATACCTCTTGCCATTCCTGCCACAACTGTAACTCCCTTTTCAGCAAGCCCGCGTGCAATGTCGTTTGTCACCTTCACGCCATATTCGGTACAATCTCTTGTTCCGACAATGCCTATTGAAAGCAGCCTGTCCCACTTCATTACTTCACCACGCAGATAAAGCACATACGGCGGACTCGGTATAGTTCTAAGGCAATCCGGATATGACGGGTCATCAAAAGTAAGTATCTTCATTTCTGACTTCCCGGCAGCTTTATAGGCTCTTTCTGCGGTTTTTAAGCTTTTGTTTTTCAGCAGCCTTTTTGTGTACGGTCTGACACCAAAAACGTGACTGTAATCATCGGTATTATAAATTTCTTCTATACTGTCAAACTGCTCCCATAAAGCAGTAATATCAGGATTCGATATTCCACGGGCTGTAGTAAGCCACAGCCAATACAATATACGCTCCTCCATACATTCACCCCTATAGTAAAAATTGTCTATCCCTAATACAATACTACAATTTTTCCGAATTGTCAAAGTTTTTTTATTAATATAGGTAGATTTTTTTCAAAATAGTGTAAATTATACATTATTTCTTTTCGCCTCATAAAGAAGTAAAGCCGCAGCAATACCTACATTTAAGGACTCCGCACCGCCCCATATCGGAATTTTTACACATTTATCCGAAAGCTTTAAAATTTCATCTGAAATTCCGTTTGCCTCATTACCGGCAACAATAACAGTTTTCCCGCTGTAGTCTGCCGCTCGGTAGTCAACGGTGTTTTCATTTAATGCACCGCTGATAACCTTGTAGCCTGATTGCTGCATATTTTTTAAATCCTCTTTGGTAAGCCCTTCTGTTATATCGGTATGAAAAAACGAACCCATACTTGCACGCACAGTTTTCGGATTATAAATATCCACTGTTCCCTCTGAAAGCAACAAGCCGCAGCCCACCGCATCACAAATTCTGATAATTGTACCCATATTCCCCGGGTCTGTCACGTGGTCGCAGTAAAGATAGAGCCGCTTTTCCATATCAATCTCTTTTTTCTCGGGCATATTTATTACTGCTATAACACCTTGCGGTGTTTCTGTATTAGAGAGCCCCTTAAACAGCTCATCCGGTATACGGTAGATATTATGAAACTCAATTTCACAATCCAGCTTGTCTGACAAAGCAATAATATCAATGTCCGCACCTGCAGCTATTGCATCCTTTACAGATTTTATACCCTCAACGGTATACTGCTTATTCTCTGTCCTCGCCTTTTTTGATTTAAGTGACTTTATATATTTATATGTTTGATTTTTTGTTGAAGCTATCTCTTTTATCATATTCTCACACTCTTATAATATAACCTTCTTTTCTTGGTTTTACCTCAGGGCTTATATCTGCGTATCCTACAATACAGTTTCCAATGCCTTCATAGTTTTCGGACAGTCCCCATTCTTTAAGCAGTTTTTTACCTTCCTCAGTTTCAAAAACCTCTCTTGCCCTGTGAATCCAGCAGGAGCCCAGTCCCAGAGAATGTGCCGCAAGCATCAGGTTTTCCATTACAAGCGATGCATCCTCTTTATAAGTATTCACCGTTTTGTCTGCAAGCACCACAATAACTGTCGGTGCACCATAGAACGGATCTATATCCGTTCCCATAACAGCGGCATTTAGTTTTGACATCTTTTTAATAGTTTCCATATCCTGCACCGCAACAATCACCGGCGACTGCAGGTTTCGTCCTGTTGGTGCATATGTTCCTGCCTCCAAAATAAGCGAAAGCTCCGATTCCTTAATCTGCTCCGGTTTATATTTCTTTATACTTCTGCGTGTCTTTATTGCTTTTAAAACCTCATTCATATGCAATATATTCCTTTCTGTATATCACTACAAGAGCTAATCTTTGGCAACTACTCCCTTATTATACATTATATCAGCATAATTTGTTTTTTTCAAGCGGTACACACTAAAAAGTACCAATAACAAAACTGGTGCATAATATAATATTAACTATCATCCTGTAGTTGACATAAAAACTGATTTTTGTTATAATGACAAGGTTTGGAGGTAAGACAATGACATATAAAACAACAATGCTTGCCTGTGAGTTTGGGATAACCACTCAGGCAATCGTGAATAATTTAATGCCGCTGTTATTCGTTATATTTAAGGATAACTTTGGTATATCATATACACTAATTGCAAATCTTATGCTGATTAACTTCGGATTACAGCTTTTAACCGACGGTTTTTCAATTAAAATTATCAACTGCTTAGGCTACAGAAAATCCGGAATCTTAGCACAGCTTTCGGCTGTTTTAGGGCTTCTATGTCTTGGTATACTGCCGCATTTTCTTCCTGTTTACATAAGTCTTTTGTTATCGGTAATATTCTGTGCGTTTGGAGGCGGACTTTTAGAGGTAATGGTAAGCCCGATAGTAGACTCTCTGGATTTAGGACACAGCTCTGCAAGAATGAGTATGCTCCATTCCTTCTACTGCTGGGGACAGCTCTTTGTGGTACTTATTTCAACTGCGGCAATCAAGGCATTCTCAGGCAGTATATGGTGGATTTTACCGATTTTCTGGGCAATAATGCCGCTTATAAATTCGGTTTTGTTTACTATCGTTCCTATTCCTGAAATAGATAGCGGAAGGCAGCATGAAACACCAACGTCGCTGTTAAAATCGCCGTTATTTATAAATATGTGTCTTTTGATGCTCTGTGCCGGTGCTGCTGAAATAACAATGTCGCAGTGGGCATCGCTTTTTGCACAGAAAGGGCTTGGGGTTGATAAATTTGCAGGCGACCTTATGGGACCTTGTATGTTTGCACTTTTTATGGGAACAGGACGGCTTTTATACGGCATATTCGGCGGACGCTTAAGCCTTAGAAAATCACTGTTTTTCTGCAGTATGTTATGCACTGTATGTTACCTAACCGCTGCAATTTCGCAAAATCCGTTTATAGCACTTTTAGGATGCGGCTTAACCGGTTTTTCGGTAAGTATAATGTGGCCGGGTGTTTATTCATATTCGTCAAAAAAAATTTCCGGCGGCGGTACGGCAATGTTCAGCATACTCGCACTTTTCGGCGATGTGGGCTGTTCACTCGGCTCATGGATATGCGGAACAGTCTCGGATTTTTCACTGAAATTTACAGCCGTAACTGACTATGCCTCAAAAATCGGCATAACACCCGAACAAATAGGATTGAAAATCGGATTGGGTGTTATTGCGGTATTTCCGGTAATGATGATGGTGCTGCTCTTAACAGGAGGCCATAAAAAAATGACAGAAAATTAAATCCTGTCTTTTTTTACATCAAAAAACGGCAAGCCTTCCGGCTTGCCTTTTTTTGGCACCCCCGACCGGAATCGAACCGATAACTAACCCTTAGGAGGGGTTTGTTATATCCATTTAACTACAGGGGCAGATATTTATAGCTTTAAAATTTCACAGCTTTATCATTATATCATAAATTTCCACACCTTGCAAGCACTTTTATAAATTCCTATAACTTTATTTTATGTGGAATAATTTTTGTATTGATTTTCTACACTTTTTATGCTACAATATACTTATGATAATTAATATTGTGTAAAACTGCTACCGAGTAGTGGAATGTTAACAACATTCGTTTGCATATCGTTAGGTCTTAGAAGATATGTATACGAATGTTTATTTTTTTGGAGGGGGACTATGTTTGAATCAAAAAAATATTTCTCAACGCTTGACATCATATTGTGGGCGTCCTGTGTGATAACAATTGTAGTTGCTTTTTTCCTTTTTGACAGAGAGAATTATTTGACATTAATTGCGTCCTTGATTGGTGTAACCTCACTGATTTTCAATGCAAAAGGAAATCCCTTCGGTCAAATACTAATGATAATATTCAGCTTGCTGTATGGCATAATCTCTTTTAAATTTGCTTATTATGGAGAAATGATAACTTATCTCGGTATGACAATGCCTATGTCATTTTTTGCTCTCGTCTCTTGGTTAAGAAACCCATATAACGGAAACAAAGCGGAGGTTAGAGTAAATACAATCAGTAAAAAGGAAGCTCTATTTATGTTATTGATTTCCTTTGTTATTACGGTTATTTTTTATTTTATATTGGAATACTTTAACACCTCTAATATAGTTCCAAGCACATTTTCTGTTACTACAAGCTTTATAGCGGTATATCTGACATTTAGAAGAAATCCGTATTTTGCTTTAGCATATGCTGCTAATGATATTGTTTTAATTGTTTTGTGGGCACTTGCAAGTATACACGAAATCCGTTATATTTCAGTTATTGTATGCTTTATTGCTTTTTTTGTAAATGATATTTATGGTTATGTCAGTTGGGAGAAAATGAAAATCAGACAGAATATAAATTAATATGCACCCCAAAAGTTAGATACTTTTGGAAGTGCATACCAAGAAATCAATACCGCTCTTTTTTATCAGTTTCACATAAAATGTAGTCTGTGCTTACATTATAAAATCTTGCAAGTGTGATTAAATGATGGATAGGTATTTCGTTATCTCCATTTTCATATCTTGAATATACTTGCTGGGTAATTTGCAGCACTTCTGCAACCTCTCTTTGCTTTAGGTCATTATCTTCTCGCAAATCCCTCATTCTTTCAACATATGTTTTCATTTTGCCTCACCTCAGAAAAATTCTATCACACATCAAATTTGATGTATTGGCATCACAACATATGTGGTGTATACTGAAGATATTGTTATATTAAAAAGGAGCATTTTTAATGTTTTTAAAAAGAGAAATTATGTCAATGAGAGATTGTCGCTTACTATATCAATCAAAGCTTTTACCAGATTTATTTCTAAACAATATAGATATATTTTTTTATTATTTAAACAAAAATATGCAACATGAACTATTAAAAAATGTATGGGATGATATGTTATTAAACAAAAAAATTTTCACCGGTAATTATGAGCTTTTGATTAAATCAAAGCTGATTCCTGACAAAAATAAAGATAATAGATATTATTTCCTTATAACCATGCCATCTTTACAAAAAAAACAATGTAAAAATGTTGCTATATATTATCTCGTTTCCTTTGGCGAACATAAACTTGATAAGGTGCGTTTCTTTTTAGGAACCGTTGATTATAATATTATTAACAGCAACGATAATATTAAGCGAGCTATTTTTATTTCAGAAATAAAATCTACTCCTAATGGTTTCATTCAGGCAAACCACGGACCATTATTAACAAATATGAGTAACTTTTCTTCTCCGGATGAAGAAATAAAATACTTCATAGAAAGGGTAATGAATATTTGCAAATAGTTCTATTTACAATTATCTGATTATTTTGTACTTTAAGGGAGTGATAACTTTACTCCCCTTTAAGCACCCTGCACACCACCTCCGCCACAGCCTCGCCACCACGGATTGCTTCTTCCATAGTATTTCCGTTTGAGCCGACCTCGACGATTAGCGAGCCTTTGGTAAGCTGTTCATTAAAGCGTTCCTGCCGAAGGTCAATCGGTCGCATAAGTGACGGGAACATTTCAACTGCCTTTGCCTGAATTTTTGATGCCAGCTTGAAATTTTCCTGCCAGCTATCGTGCTGCAAATTCACATTAGTCCCCACAACAAGCATAATCTGTGCCGTTTTCTGCCCGTTTATATCGGTTACAAGCTTAACCTTTGTTCCGTCCTCCCTCGTAATTCCGTCACGATGCACGTCAAGCACCACCTTTATACTTTTATTTTCCGAAAGATTTTTATTAATTGTTGCCGCCGCCTTCTGATACGCACCATTATAGGAAGGGTAATCATGCACTGTCTTATCATGAATAACCCCTATTCCGTTCTTTTTAAAAACCTCCGCCATAGCCGCTCCGACTGCCGATATATTTTTTGTTTCATCAAGATTTCTGTCAGGTGCACCCTTTACATATGTCTCCTCACTAAAGCTCTCGGTAGTATGGGTGTGCATTATAAGCACCTCAGGCCCCGAATTATCGAGAGAAAATGCAAGCGGCAGCCCGATAAAATCCTGCGGGTTAACCTGATATGCCGTTGAGTTTGAAACCTTAATTCCCTTATCAATAGTTACACTTTCTGATTTTAAAACAGCACCTGCTTCCGCATTAGGAGTTTGTTCTGTTTCCGGCTTAGGTGATGCAACCTCCGCCTTTTCCTCTACCTTTCCCAGCGCAAAAAAATGCCTTAGTATTTTGTCCGGCAGGCTTTCCTTTACCTGCTTAAATTCCGCTTTTTCCGCCTCTGCTTGCTCTGTCTGCCAGTTCTCCTCCCTTGCAGGAACAAGCTCGCTGTCAATAATATTTTTATAGCTTGAAAAAGCAGTTATGCTATCACCCAAAGTCATTACACGCAGCATAATAACGCACGTCATAAGCAGCAAAAAAAGACCGCCTGCAGCTATGATTTTATTTTTCGTAATTACTATCATTCTTGTCCCTTTAATCAACATCTGCATCTCCTCTTTGCCGCAAAGCTTCTTATAAAATCTCCGTCTTAAATCAACTGCCGGACGCAATTTCCTGCATAATAAATCATACTTAATTTTATGAGAATTTATGACCTGTTTGGACAAATTAATTTTTTCAGCACAACAAGATTAACATAATAACATAATTCGCATATATATAAAGTGGAAATGAAAAAGGGGGAATATAATGAATACTATAAGCAGTGAGCTTTTGCAGCAAGCAAGTGAAGAGGCAATATTTAATATTTATTTATATTTATCGCATAAGACGTCTCCCTCCGAAAATGAGCCCTTAAGCTCCATAGTGTACGAGCTTAGTACCGCAGAAAAAATATCCGCTACGAATAGTTGGAAAGCACGTGATGTGAAGCAGTTAACCATGCTAAAAAATGCAATTAAACGTAACCCTGTTCTTGCAGCTTCTACGATTAACAATCTCACACGCTCTAAAAACGGACTTACCGCATGCTCATTTACAAGGCCCACAGGCAGAGTATCTGTCATTTTTAAAGGAACAGGAAGCGGAGAGTGGATTGATAACGGTGAAGGTTTATCAGGTATTCCTCAGGAAAACACATACATAACGTATGATGACAACAGTAAAATAGCATATTCAAATGTAGTAAAAAAGGATTATGCAACCGAACAGCAGGTAGAAGCATTAAACTGGTTTCGCAGTATTTTTGTAAAAAGTAATTGGAATAAATCAACACATATAACTATTTCCGGTCATTCAAAGGGCGGAAATAAGGCACAGTTTGTAGCCATTAACTCCGATTTTGTAGATAACTGCTTTAGCTTTGACGGGCAGGGCTTTTCCCCCGAAGCAATTGCCGCATTTAAAAAAGCATACGGAAATGAATTTGATAATAGACGAAAAAAAATCATAAGTATTTCGTCCGAAAATGACTACGTGAATGTTCTTGGAAATCGGCTTGCGCCGAATGATAACATTTTCTTCTTTAAATCTCGCTCAGGACTTCATTTTTTAGATTCAATGCTGGACAGTAATGGTGTTTTTTTACCGCAAGCAAATCAGGGCAGGCTTTCGGAATATGTAGAATCAGTTTCGGATGAGCTTATGAGTATACAGCCCTTCGTCAGACAATATGCAACGCTTGGAGTTATGAATGTTTTTCAAAAATACATAGGTGACGGTATGCCTGTAAACGGCGATAGCTTTTCAACCGAAAAAACAATTGCCGGTGTTGGCATCGCTGTCGGGGCAATCATACGAAAAATTCATAAGCTTTATGATATTTGAAATAATTTATATATCCTATTTCTTGCCACAAAAAATTCCTCCTATGATATTTTATTCTATCATAGAAGGAATGAATTTTACGAGCTTTCTATCACTCTATCCTGTTTTATACACATAGTTCTGTCTTCAAGGCATACCAAAGCTTAATCCAACTTAAGCACCGACATAAATGCCTCCTGCGGAATTTCCACACTTCCCACCTGACGCATTCTCTTTTTACCCTCTTTCTGCTTTTCCAAAAGCTTCTTTTTACGGGTAATATCACCGCCGTAGCATTTAGCAAGCACATCCTTTCGCATCGCCTTAACAGTTTCACGGGCAATAATCTTAGACCCGATTGCTGCCTGAATCGGCACTTCAAAAAGCTGCCTCGGAATAGCCTCTTTAAGCTTTTCCGCCATTTTCCTGCCGCGTGAATAGCTGCTATCCTTATGCACTATAAAGGAAAGGGCATCCACCTGTTCTCCGTTTAGAAGCATATCCAGCTTAACAAGGTCGGAACGCATATATTCTTTAAGCTCATAGTCAAAGGACGCATAGCCCTTAGTCCTCGACTTTAGTGCGTCAAAGAAATCGTAAATAATTTCATTAAGCGGAAGCTCATAGTGAATCTGTGCACGTGTCGTTTCTATATACGTCATATTCTTAAAAATTCCACGTCGCTCCTGGCAAAGCTCCATTACATTTCCCACAAAATCCACAGGAACCATAATATCTGCTTTAACCATCGGTTCTTCCATATACTCTATCTCGACAGCGGGCGGCAGATTTGCAGGATTTGAAACCATTTCAATCTCACCATTTGTCTTATGAACTGTATAAATAACACTCGGTGCAGTAGTAACAAGGTCAAGGTTATACTCACGCTCTAAGCGTTCCTGAATAATTTCCATATGCAGAAGTCCTAAAAATCCGCAGCGTAAACCAAACCCAAGTGCAATTGAGGTTTCCGGCTCAAACATAAGCGAAGCATCATTAAGCTGCAGCTTCAAAAGTGCCTCCTTTAAATCCTCATACTGTGCTCCGTCTGCAGGATAAATTCCGCAGTACACCATAGGATTAACCTTCTTATATCCCGGCAGCGGCTCTAAAGCAGGATTTTCACACTTTGTAACGGTATCTCCAACACGCGTATCCTGAATAGACTTAATGCTCGCCGCAATGTAACCAACATCGCCGGCAGTAAGGATTCCGGTCGGCTTTAATCCGCTCGGATGCATTGAACCTACCTCAACCACATCAAATTCCGCACCGGTTGCCATCATTCTTATCCGCTCACCGGCTTTTAATGTACCGTCCTTAACACGTACATAAACAATAACACCCTTGTAGCTGTCATAATAAGAGTCAAAAATCAGGCATTTAAGAGGTGCTTTCTCATCACCTGCAGGTGCCGGAACCTTCTCTACAATTGCCTCCAAAACCTGCTCCACATTAAGTCCGGTTTTTGCCGAAACCTGTGGTGCATCCTCAGCCGGAATACCAATAATATCCTCAATCTCGTGAATTGCATTCTCGGGATTTGCACTTGGCAGGTCTATCTTATTTATCACCGGCACAATTTCAAGGTTATGCTCCACAGCAAGATAGGTGTTTGCCAAGGTCTGTGCCTCTATCCCTTGTGATGCATCAACTATCAGGATTGCACCCTCACAAGCAGCAAGGCTTCTTGAAACCTCATAGTTAAAATCCACGTGTCCGGGGGTATCAATCAGGTTCAGAATATATTCTTCACCGTCTGAAGCCTTATATTTCAGCTTTACAGCATGCGCCTTAATTGTGATACCGCGTTCACGCTCAAGGTCCATATCATCTAAAAGCTGTTCCTCCATATCACGCTCACAAACCTCGCCGGTAAGCTCCAAAAGCCTGTCCGCCAAGGTCGATTTTCCGTGGTCTATATGTGCTATTATACAAAAATTTCTTATTTTATCCTGCATATTTTCTCTCCGTAAAAAGATATTTCTATTAGTATACCACAAATCCGCAAAAAAGTAAATAGCGATAAATATGTGAAAAACAAAAAAGTAAACCGCCGGCTTTCCGGTATGGTTTACTTCGTGCTTTCCTTTAAAGCGGCAAGCTCGGCACAGCATTTAAATCAAGCCCTGCTCGGTCGCCCTTGATATAGCCAAAATACCCCGCTGCCGCAATCATTGCAGCATTATCGGTACACAAAACAGGCGGCGGATAAACAACATTAATTCCGTGTTTTTCACACATTTTCGTCATTTTTTCTCTAAGCTCCGAGTTCGCCGCAACTCCTCCGGCAATTGCGACAGTCTTAACCCTGCACCTTAAAGCACCCTCGATGGTATGCTCACAAAGTGCATCGGTAACGGCACTCTGAAAGCTTGCCGCAACATCGCTGCGGTTAATCTCCTCGCCCTTTTGCTCGGCTTTATGAAGGTAATTTATAACCGCAGTTTTAACTCCCGAAAAGCTGAAATCCAAAGAATCCTTATCCATTTTCACCCTCGGAAATGCAATAGCATCAGGATTTCCCTCTTTCGCAAGCTTATCAACAAGCGGTCCGCCCGGATAGCCAAGCCCCAAAACTCTCGCAATCTTGTCAAAAGCCTCGCCTGCCGCATCGTCACGGGTTCTTCCCAAAACCTCAAACTCTGTATAGTCCTTAACAAGCACAATATGGCTGTGTCCTCCCGATGCCACAAGGCATACAAACGGTGGCTCTAAGTCCTTATGTGCAATGAAATTTGCCGTTATGTGTCCCCTTATATGATGCACCGGCACAAGCGGTTTTTCTGCCGCATAGCTAATCGCCTTTGCCGCCGAAACGCCGACCAAAAGTGCTCCCACAAGCCCAGGGCCGTAGGTTACTGCCACAGCATCAATTTCAGACAGTGCCACTCCCGCCTGAGCGAGTGCTTCGTCAATTACGCTGTCAATATTTTCAATGTGCTTTCTTGAAGCAATTTCCGGCACTACTCCGCCATACTTTTTATGATAATCAATCTGTGTATTAATAACATTTGAAAGAACCTCTCTGCCGTTTTTAACCACACTTGCGGCTGTTTCGTCACAGGAGCTTTCAATTCCAAGAATGTATGTATCCATCAAGCATCTCCCCGTATCATTATAATTGCATTCTCTGTCGGTGAATGATAAAAATTCTTTCTTTCGCCGACATTTTTAAATCCGAATTTTTCATAAAGCGAAATTGCACCGATATTGCTTTTGCGAACCTCCAGCACAATCCTGCAAAGTCCTGTGCATTCCTCTAAGATTTTCTCCAAAAGAAGTGAGGCAACGCCGCATCGTCTGTATTCGGGCAGTACCGCAATATTGGTAATTTGCCCTTCCTCTCCGACAACCCACACTCCGCCGTAGCCGATAATTTTGCCATCCTTCTCCGCCACAAAATATCTCGCAAGGGCATTTTCCGTTTCCTCCCGAAAAGACTTTTCCGACCACGGCACAGCAAAACACTCTTTATCAAGCTCGGCAAGAGCTTTTGCATGGTCAGCTGTCATTTTAATTATCTGCAATTTTGTCTGCCGCCTTCCTTAGTGCCTCGTAGAGCTGTTTTGCACACTCTTCATATTCCTCAATGTCGCCGCCAAATGGGTCGTCAATATCAGAATCCACTCCGGCGAATTCACAAAGTGTATAAACCTTGTCCTGTGCCGACCCTTCAAGCACCATTTTATGTGCTGCCGTCATGGTAAGGATAAGGTCACTTTTTTCTAAAAGCTCGGTATTAACTGGCTGTGCATGATGACCTAAAAGGTCTATGTCATATTTTTGCATAGCGATGATTGCCTCATTTGAGGCAGGTTCACCATCTACTGCAAAAAGTCCTGCCGACTCGATGCGTACATCAAGTCCTCTCTCTACGGCAATTTTATTGAAAAGTGCCGCTGCCATTGGCGAACGACAGGTATTTCCCGTACAAACAAATAGAACGTTCATATTTATTTCTCCGTATATATCACTTTATTTCCGGCTGATTTGTAAAGCCTGTTTTTAACAGCAAGTCCGTAGCTGTCCTGATTTGAAAACTGCACAAACACAGTATCAATGTTTTTCTCATCAAATTCCCTTAATGCACTAAAAAGCCTGTTTGCAAACTGCTTATTATCACTTCCTGACGAAATAAACCAATCTGCATCAAATCCGCAGTCTTTTTCGGCAAGGACACCAACCGTCTTTCCGTCAAGCTTTGCATCTTTACAAAGCATGGAAATTTTTTCTGTCACGCTTCTCCCGCTGCCTTCAACTACTGTAACATCAGCATCAGGAGCATAGTGCTTATACTTCATTCCCGGGCATTTTGGCGTTTCTGTCTCGCCCACAGATTCTAAAACGTGTCTGTCAACCTGACCCGAGCCGCAAACCTCAATAAGATTTTCAAGAGTGATCCCGCCCGGTCTTAGTATTGTCGGCACATCGCAGGTGAAATCAATTATGGTGGATTCCACCCCTACACCGCAGTCACCGCCGCATATTATTGCGTCTATTCTGCCCATCATATCCTCTATTACGTGCTCAGCCTTTGTAGGGCTTGGCTTGCCCGAAAGATTGGCACTTGGTGCCGCAACCGGCACACCTGATGCACGGATAAACTCTCTTGCCACAGGGTGCGACGGAATACGCACTCCGACTGTATCAAGCCCTGCCGTTACTGTATCGCTTATATCCGGTCTCTTTTTTAAAATGACGGTAAAAGGTCCGGGAGCAAAGCTTTCAAGCAGCTTTTCTGCCAGCGGCGGAACCTCACTTGCGACCTTATTTACATCGCTAACATCTGCAATATGCACTATGAGCGGATTGTCGGACGGTCTGCCTTTTGCAGTATAAATCTTCTTTACAGCTGCGTCATCATATGCTGAAGCACCCAGCCCGTAAACAGTTTCGGTCGGAAAAGCGACAAGTCCGCCATCTCTTATAATTCTGCCGGCAACAGCAAGTGACTTTTCATTTGTGTCTTTTATTATAACAGTTTCCATTACTGATATTTCTCCAAAAGCTCGTATTTCATCTTCCACAGGTTCTTTGACAAATCTACATAGTACTCATGCGGATTTTCAAATCTTTTGACCTCGTCCCAAAGCTTATCAACCTCTAAGCGGCAGTACTCCTTTAAAACATGAATGTCGGGGTTTTCATAAACGCATACACCCTCTTTAAATATCTGCTTTAAAAGCGGTCTTACATAATAATCTGTAACGGTTTTCTTTTTCCATGTATGCTCAGGGTCAAAAAGCTCATAAGGCTTATCCGAGTCGATAGCCTCGTCAAACAAGGTTACAACATCGGCAATTGCCGCACCCGATTCCTTGGAATACAGACGGTATACCTGCTTAAAGCCCGGTGTTGTGATTTTAGCGACATTTTCCGAAATCTTAATTCTCGGAATAATTTCACCGCTATTCCCCTCTACCGCTGCCAGCTTATACACACCGCCGAATATAGGCGATGCCTTTGATGTTATCAGCCTTTCACCTACACCAAAGGTCGAAATTTCAGCACCCTGCATCAGGGTATCTCTTATGATATATTCATCAAGTGAGTTTGACGCACATATTCCGCAGTCGGGATAGCCGGCATCATCAAGCATTTTACGGCATTTTTTAGAAAGATATGTTATATCTCCCGAGTCGATTCTGACACCCTTAGGACGTTTGCCCATAGGCTTTAGCACTTCATCAAAAACCTTTATAGCATTTGGAATACCTGACTTTAAAACATTATAGGTATCTATTAAAAGCGTACAGCTATCAGGATACTGTCTTGCGTATGCAGCAAAAGCATCATATTCTGTATCAAACATCTGAATCCAGCTATGTGCCATTGTTCCAAGGGCAGGGACTCCGTATTCCCTGTCGGCAATTGCACAGGCAGTTCCTACACAGCCGCCTATATAGGCCGCTCTTGCACCCAAAACAGCAGCATCAGGGCCTTGTGCACGGCGTGAACCAAATTCCATAACAGGCCTTCCGCCGGCTGCACGGACAATTCTGTTTGCTTTTGTAGCAATAAGGCTCTGGTGGTTAATGGTTAAAAGAATCATTGTTTCTATAAACTGTGCCTGAACAACAGGTCCCCTTACCGTAACAATCGGCTCGTTCGGGAAAATAGGCGTACCCTCCGGTATTGCCCATACATCACACTTAAACTCAAAATTTCTCAGATATTCGAGGTACTGTTCGTTAAACAGCTCCTTACTTCTTAAATATTCAATATCCTCGTCGGTAAATTTAAGGTTTTTCAGGTAGTCTATAAGCTGCTCAACACCTGCCATGATCGCAAAACCGCCACCGTCCGGAATTGTACGGAAAAACATATCAAAGTAAGCGATTTTGTCGCCCATACCCTCCGAGAAAAAACCATTTGACATAGTAAATTCGTAAAAGTCAGTTAAAAGTGTTAAATTAAGCTTGTCCTTCATCGAAACAACATTCCTTTCTTTAGCAAATACACCCTAAAAATAGCAAAAAGGGGGTTAATTACCCCCTACATAAGTCAATATGTACCGCCGCCCCGGTGATAACCTCCGGAACGCTTTGATTCATTTGAACGCTTTAAGGCAAGCATTTTCTCGTCTGCGTCCTTTTTAAAACGGGAAAGCTTATCTTCAAAAGAAAGCTCCTCATCATTTCTGGCACTCCAGTCAATATCCGCCGGACGGATTGGCTCATTGGAAGCAGGGGCTTTTGCCCGTTCCTCACGAACGGCCTTTTTAATGGAAAGGCTTATCTTACCTGCCTTATCAACAGAAATAACCTTAACCTTTACATTATCACCCTGTTTAATATAGTCATTAATATCGTTAATATACTCCTTGGTAATTTCCGATATATGAACAAGTCCTGACTTATTCTCCGGCAAAGAAACGAAAGCACCGAACGGCATAACGCTCGTAACCTTTCCTTCTACTATACTACCTATCTCCAATGCCATAAAAATGAACTTCCCCCTGTAAATTATTGTCCGGATATGTCAACGAAAACTATTTCGTCAGCTTTAATCATACCCAGCTTTTCTCTTGCTATTTTCACTATATATTCATCGGTACCGACCTTTTCCATCATAGCATTAATCTCTTCAATGCGTTGGTTTTCGTACTCGATATTTTCAAGTATTTTTGCTGCCTGATTGCCATTTGCAGCAATAGCGGGCTGAAGCATTATCCCCTTTGCAATCATCGTAACTGATGCAATAGCGGTAATAATCACAAGGCAAGTCATCATATTAAGTTTATAAACCGGCTTTTTTTTCATAATTTTTATCTTCAACTTTCCTGAAAGATTTTCGTTTTGCCTTTACTATATATACACCTAATATTTTACAAAAAAATCTTAACGGTGTCAAGAGTATTTTTAAAATTATATTAAAAAAACAATAAATTTTTTTTACACAAAATGAAAATACACAAAAAACAGGCTTGCTTATCAGCAAAAAGTACAAAAACGCAGCTAAAGCAGCACCTAAAACCGTATACCAGCGAAGCTCACCATTTTGAAATCTATACCATATTCCGCCCGATATTATTATAATTAAAGCCCACATAATTATATCGACAGCGGTATTTTTACGCAAGATATATCTGATGCTTTTAGCCAAGTCATATATAAGCCCCGACAAAATTCCCATAACTATTGCCGCAGCAAAGCTCTGCAGCTCATAAGATGACGAAACTACCATACTATTATTTAAACAGGTCGCGGAAAAAGCTTCGTTTTTCCTTAATATCAATAAAATCCATTCGGTCAATCTTTCCGGTTAAAATAATATTCCCGCTGTCCATTGACAAATCCTCAAGCTTTAAATTTTTTCCTGTAATGTAAAGACCGCCGAGAGTTGTTTTAAGAGTAATCTCCTCTTCCGAAAAACTCTCCACATTTTCAACGAGTCCAACAGTGAATTTTTCCCGATTTTCAAGCGTTAGCATCTGATTTTTCATCAAAATATCTGTATCCATAAAAAATGCACTCTCCTTTACAATAATATATGAGAGTGCGGTAATTTATAGTACTTTATACATAAGGGCAGCATCGTTTTTGAGTACATGCTCCAAAACCTCAAGCACCTCTACCTTTATAATCTTTTCGCCCATTTTAATCTCTATCACGTCGCCTACCTTAACATCGTAGGATGCCTTTACAATTCTGCCGTTTACCTGTATACGCTGTGCGTCACAAGCCTCATTTGCTACCGTTCTTCGTTTAATAAGCCGTGACACCTTTAAATATTTATCAAGCCTCATATTTCCTCCGTCTAAATGAAAAGAAGTCCCTCATAAAGAGGAACTTCTAAATTTCAAGAAAATTATTTGTTAACGATATCCTTGAATGCTTTACCAGCTTTGAATGCAGGAACCTTAGAAGCTGCAATCTTGATAGCTTCGCCTGTACGTGGGTTCTTACCTGTTCTTGCTCCTCTTGCTCTAACTTCAAATGTACCAAAGCCAACCAACTGAACTTTATCTCCGCCAGCTAAAGCACCTGTGATAGCATCGATAACTGCACTAACAGCTTTTTCAGCATCTTTCTTTGACAATGCAGCATTCTCAGCAACAGCTGCTACTAATTCTGTCTTGTTCATAATTATATCCTCCTAAAAATTTTTTTATACGGGAATTTAACATTCCCCTTACGAATACACATTTTATTATAAATACAGCCACTTGTCAATACTTTACTGTGAAATTTTAGCATTTTTCTTGAATTTATCTATACAAAATTGTAGATTTTGACAACAACAGCTAAAATTTCGCATAAATTTGCCGTTTTTTTGTTGCTTTTTTAACATAGTACTAATTTATTTTTTGCACAGAAAGGAACCTTTTTTATGAAAACCGAATCATTCTTGAAGGGAACAATCATTCTTATAATAGCCAATGCCGTTTCAAAAATTCTCGGAGCAATATTAAAAATTCCGCTTACATATATACTCGGCGAGCAGGGGATGGCAATTTATCAGACAGCATTTTCTGTTTACATTATGCTGCTTTCTTTAATCACCTCCGGCTTCCCCTTTGCAATTTCCAAGTATATAGCCGAAGAGCTTGCGTTAAAAAGATACGGAAATGTTCGATTCTGTATGCGTTTTTCTGTTCTTGTTATGCTGCTTTTAGGGCTTTTGGCAAGTTCATTAATGTTCTTCGGTGCAGATTTTTTTGCCTTTGCGATGAAGGATCCGAAATCCCCGTATGCCATCAGGGCAATTGCACCTGCAATATTGTTTGTGGCACTTGGTGCAGTTTACAAAAGCTGCTTTCAAGGGTATGCCCATCAGACTCCCACTGCAATTTCGCAGGTGCTTGAGGCTTTAGTAAAGCTGATTGTCGGATACTCTCTTGCGAAATGGTTTTCCGCTTTTTCTGTGCAGTACACTTCAGCCGCTGCTGTTTTTGGTGTTACAGTCGGTGAAGCCTTTGCTACCCTTATTCTGTTTTTAATGTATATCCCCTACCGCCGCGACACACTTTTATATAAAAGCGAGCACAGCCGTTTAAGCATAGTAAAAGCTCTTGGCAAAACAGCTATTCCTATGACCGCAGCCTCAGTAATCTCAGGTAGCCTGTCCCTTTTGGAGACCTCTGTTATAAGAAATCGTCTTACCGCACTCAAATTCACCGAAAAATCAGCCCGGCAATTTCTTATGCAGTATTCCTGTCATACCGACCTTTTTGATAACCTTATAGCGGCAAAAAAACTAACCTTTGACGGTGCCCGCTGGCTTTACGGTGCATATTCAGGATATGCAGCAACCGTCTTTAACCTGCCTGCCGGCATACTCGCGGCCTTTGGTGTTTCTATACTTCCTGTCGTAACACGCTGCCTTGCCCTTAAAAACTACCGGCAGCTTGACTTTGCGGTAGCTTCGACATCAAAGATTATTCTTGCCGCATCTGCACCCTGTGCTGCAATTCTTATGCTGTTTTCAGGGCAGATATTAGGCATCCTTTTTAAAAACACAGCCTCGCAAATAATGCTTTCCGCTATGTCACCGCTGCTTATTATAATTACACTTAATCAGTTTATCTGCTCTGTTCAGTATTCTGCAGGCAAAATTTTTACTCCCTTTTTATACGGAGCAGTCTGTATGGGAATTAAAATTATTCTTTCCTACATTCTGGTCAGTATACCCGAGCTTAATATATTAGGCGTAATTATCAGCAGCTTTGCAGCATCGTTTATTCAGCTTATACTAAATATCCGTCTTATTAAAAAGAGTTTTAGCATAAAGCTTTTAGAGCTCACCGAAATAACCAGAATTATCGCCTGCACTGCTTTGATGGTTATTATATCCAAGCTTTTATATAGTCCACTGTGCGTTATTCTAAAAAACGACATCATGGCTTTTGCAATAGCTCTTTTATCAGCACTCGGAGCATACCTTGCCGCGGTATTTGCCTTTGGAGTAATTACAAAGGAGGAGCTGACCAAATTGAAGCACTAATCTGTCTATAAAAAATCCCCGGAAAATCCGGGGGTATGAAATTCTAATCCTTTTTTCGCCTCAAAATAATAGCCCTTTTCACAAGATAATCACGGTTATTCAGCGATGGGTCAATAACTACTTCGTCAAGCAGCAGCTTTAAGGTATCGCCTATTTCCCTTCCTGCTTTATAGCCAAGCTTTATCAAGTCCCTGCCATTAATCTGAAGATGAGACGTCTGATACGGCTGACCTTCAGCGATAATCCTTTGACACTGTGCATAAACCGAGTGCAGCTTTGAAAGCTTCTCATCCAAAAACTTCAGGTTTTTCGCCCTGTTATCAGCCTCCTGCAAAAGCAACAGCTTTAAAAACAACGGCTCTCCGGTTCTTGCAAGCATACGCTTTACCGAAGCCGGATGCGGGTCAATCCTGACATCGTGATTTTCTATAAGTACCAGTATATCGTGAATAGAATCCCTGTCCATTCTGAGCTTGTGCAGAACATCGTCAGCAATACGTACACTTTCACGATGATGCCCGTAAAAATGATTTATGCCGGCATTATCACGGCTGAAGCATACCGGCTTACCTATATCGTGCAAAAGTGCTGCCCACCTGAGGATCAGGTCATTGGGCGTATTTTCAACCGCTTTTAAAATGTGATCGCCAACATTGTAAATATGATATTTGTTATTTTGTTCTGTGGTAAAGCACTTACAAAGAGGCGGAATTATATATTTTAAAAGCCCTGTGTCATATAAAAGACGTATTTTTTGCGGACGGTCACAAATAAGAATTTTATTAAGCTCCTCAAGTATCCGCTCCCAGCTTACATTCTTTATCAAAACAGCACATTTTCTTATAGCCTTTAAGGTGTTTGGTTCAAGCTCAAATCCAAGGCAAGCAGCAAAACGAACTGCACGCAGCATTCTTAATGCATCTTCCTTAAACCGCTCCTCCGGCACTCCGACACAGCGAATAATTTTTTTATCAATGTCATCAATTCCCGAAAACTTATCAACCAAGCCGGTTTTTGAGTTATATGCCATTGCATTTACGGTAAAATCCCGTCGTTTTAAATCTATCTCAAGTCTTTTTACATACCTGACCTCATCAGGATGACGCTTGTCACGGTATCCGGCTTCCTCACGATATGTCGTAACCTCATATCCTATTTTATTTTCGATTACCGTTACTGTTCCATGCTTTAATCCGGTGTCAATTGTATGCGAAAAAACAGCCTTTACCTCCTTAGGCTTTGCATTGGTCGCAATATCGTAATCAGACGGGGTTTTGCCCATAATGCAGTCACGTATCGCACCGCCGACAATGTATGCTTCAAATCCGGCATTTTCAAGCTTTGAAATAATCTGTTCCGCACTGCGGCTGATTTTTATTTCCACATTACCCCGTCCTTTCGTAAAAAGTCAATATAAATAGTATATCACATTTTTTTTAATTTCTCAATACAATATTTAATTATATTTACAAATTCTGCCGTTTGTGTTAAAATAATAAAAAAACTAACGGAGAAAAAATATGACAGGACTATTAGGAACACTTGTAAACACAGTTGCCGTAATTTTCGGCGGAAC
>JAZNIV010000069.1:0-14949 GCA_045577675.1 Clostridia bacterium | reverse complement strand
GGTGTGTTGAATACTACAATACCCTTTTCTGAGCATTTGTCAATCGGGATATTGTTTGTACCGGCACCTGCACGGGCAACTGCTTTAAGTGATTTTGGAAGCTCCATATCGTGCATTACATAGCTTCTTAAAATAATTCCGTCTGCATCCTTTGCAGCGTCGTCTGTTACGTTATATTTTGCAGCATCAAGCTGGTCAAGACCGCATGCTGCAATTTTATTTAATGTTAAAATGTCAAACATTTTTTATACCTCTTTCTATTTGTTTTCTTCCTCAAATTTCTTCATAAAAGCAACTAATGCTTCAACACCTTCAACCGGCATTGCATTGTAGATGCTGGCTCTCATACCGCCGACAGAGCGGTGTCCCTTCAGGTTAACAAAGCCTGCTTCTTTTGCTTCTTTAATGAATTTTGCATTTAAGTCCTCATCATCTGTTACGAACGGAACATTCATAAGTGAACGGTCCTCAGGTACTACTGTTCCTCTGAACATTTCGGAATTGTCAAGGAAGTTATAAAGGATTTCTGCCTTCTTTTCATTAATCTTCTGAACTGCACCGATGCCGCCCTTTTCCTTAATCCACTCAAGAACAAGCTTCATAATATAGATACCGTATGTAGGCGGTGTGTTATACATTGAGCCGTTGTCAACGTGAATCTGGTAATTGAACATTGTAGGACAGATGTCCATAGCGTTGCCGATTAAGTCCTCGCGGATAATAACGAGTGTAACACCTGCAGGTCCTAAGTTCTTCTGTGCACCGGCATAAAGAATACCGAACTTTGATACGTCAAGCTCTTCTGACATTACCATTGATGAAATGTCTGCAACAAGCGGAACATCGCCTGTGTCAGGAAGCTCGTGGAATTTTGTTCCGTAAATTGTGTTATTCATACAGATGTAGAAATAGTCTGCATCCTTTGAGAATGTGCTTTTATCAAGCTTTGGAATGTATGAGAAGGTCTTGTCGGCAGAAGATGCAATCTTATTAACTGTTATGTATCTTTCAGCCTCCTGTGCAGCCTTTTTAGCCCACTGACCTGTGATAACTATATCACATTTTTTGTTCTTGTTACCTATATTCATAGGAATCATTGTGAACTGACTTGATGCACCGCCCTGAAGGAAAAGAACCTTATAGTTATCCGGAACCTTCATAAGCTCTCTTACAAGTGCTTCGCAGCCGTTAATGATTTCTTCATAATCCTTTGAACGGTGGCTCATTTCCATAACGGACATTCCTGCATTTCCGTATTCCACCATTTCTCTTTGTGCCCTTTCCAGTACTTCTACCGGCAGCATTGATGGGCCTGCTGAAAAGTTATAAACTCTACTCATCTTAAAATACCTCTTTCTTTTTTCGTAATGAACCCATTATACAACATAATGGTGCCCAGGTCAACCGAAAGTTGTAAAAACAATAAATTTCTTGTTAAAAAAGTATCAAATGTCAACTTTTGGTTGATTTTATGGAAGAGAATAGTATTTTTCCACTGCGTCGGCAATTGCCCAGGCAAGTCTTGCCTGATAGTCTGAGTCGTTCAGTTTCTTTTCCTCCTGAGGATTTGAAAGAAAGCCGCACTCAACTAAAATTGCCGGAAGAGGTGTTTTTTTCATTAAAAACAGCTTTTTATCAGCCGCTTTTACCACATTTGTTTTTGCACCTGTTACATCTGCCATACGGCTTTGAATGTTCTCAGCAAGCGGCTTGATTTCGTCAAATTCCGGAGAATAGAAAATACGAAGCCCTGATGTGGAATGGTCGGGATAGGAGTTCATATGTATGGAAATAAAAAGGTCTGCGTCGGATTTTTTCATTATTTTAAGCCTGTTATACATATCCTCAAGCTTTTTCTCACGAATTGTACTGCTTTTTTCGCTCCAGATTCCCGATTCGTCGGTTCTGGTCATAATGACGCCGATATTTTTTGCTTCTAAAACCTCTCTTAGCTTTTCGGCAATCGCTATGTTTATCTCCTGCTCAACAGTTCCTCCTGCACCAACGGCACCGCCATCGGGAAGTCCGGGACCGGCATCGACTATAACCGACAGGGTCTTGTCATAAAAAAATGTATCTGCATAAGAGGAAAGCACAAGAATACTGCCTGCTATGGCGGCAATTATGACACTTACTGCAAGAATTTTTTTTCCGGTTAAAAGAATAAACATTATATCACCCGGATTATTATATGATATTCTGTATGTTTGTTATGAAAGAAATTCAAAATCCACACCCTCGGGTGTGGATTTTGAAACTATTCTTTCTTTTGTGTCGGTTCTATAACCGCAACCTTGACAGATTCAATCCGGTGATCACTGATTTCAGTTACTTTTATTGAAAGTCCGTAGGCTTCAAGCTCCGGAGTTGCTCCGTCGTCAGGTATTTCGCCAAGCTCGGATAATATCATTCCGGCAAAGGTGTTGTATTCCTCCACAGGCAGGTCAATCCCTAAAGTTTCGCTGACTAAATCAATGTCACACGAGCCTGCAATTTTCCATGTATTTTCTTCAAGCTGTATAATTTCGTCCTCTTCAGGTGTGTCGGTATCGTTTGAAAGCGTTCCCACGATTTCCTCCAAAAGGTCGGACATTGTAATAATTCCGCCTAAGCCGCCGTATTCGTCAAGAACAACGGCAAAGTGGTTCTTTGTTCTTTGCATCTGGCGGAACAGGTCGTCCGCCTTGATTGTATCGGGAACAAAGTACGGCGTGCGAAGGATTGCCTTTGCATCGCCACCTCCAAGCAGAGTTTTGTAAAAATCCTTGCTACGCAGGATTCCTATTATATTGTCAATGGTTTCCTCACACACAGGGTAAACCGTGTGGTTGGAGGCGGATATGATTTCCTCCCATTTATCCTTTTCGTCAATCCATAAAAACTCAGTATCGGTTCGGTGAGTCATAATATCCTTGACCTGTGTATCATCAAGCTCAAAAATATTATGTATCATTTCCTTTTCTTCGGGGTCAATTGCACCGCTTTCGCTGCCTATATCAACCATCATACGGATTTCCTCTTCTGTAACCTCTTCTTCGGTATCGTTTGGCTTGATTCCGAAAAGGAGAAGGAACAGGTTTGAAATGTGGGTTAAAACCCAGGAAACCGGTAACCCGATATAGTAAAGCAGTGTCAAAATTCCGGAGGCTTTTAGCACAATGCTGTCCGGATGCAAATCGGCAATACGTTTGGGAGCATATACTCCAAAGGTCAGAACAAACACAGAAAGTGCTGCTATTGAGGCAATAATGCCGTAACTATCCGGAAGCGAACTAAACAGCACTTTTGGCAGTGTTGTCACAGTAAGTGCCGCCATTACAAGCTCGCAAATTACCGTTAATACCCGTACGGAATTATAGAACTTTCCGGAGTTTTCGGTAAGAACTAATGCTCTTTTTGCCGATTTATTGCCATCTTGAGCAAGCTTTGTAAGCTTTGCCTCATTTACATTTTCTACTGATGCTTCAAGACAACGAAGAATACCTGTAATAAGTATCAATAAAATTATCCACGAACATCGAGAGGGAAGAGAATCCAAAACCATCATCCTTTCATTTGTAGGGCAGATTACTGCCGTAAAATCTATTTTTCACATTATATCAAATTATAATATAAAAGTCAAATCATTTGTAAAAACCGAGCTTTTTAAGAAGTGCTAAGAGCCTGACACCTGACGGCAACTGCTTAACCTCGTCCTCTGTCAAGGTTTTAAACAGGAAGATTGACGCAAAATATACAACTGCCGAAGCTCCGATTGAAATGCACATAGCTATTATTTTAATTTGCGTTAACGACATTACAGCCCTATGCACAAAATATGCACAAATTCCCATTATTACCGCAGAAACAATCGGTTTTAAAATATATTTCTTTGGGTTTATTTTTAGTGTTATCTGTTTTCTTAATACCGAGAAGCTGTAGGTAAAGGAGATTATCTGACAGACTATTGAGCTTATGGGAGCACCGTAAATATTTATAGACGGCTGACGGATAAGCACTATGTTCAGTATAAATTTAGCAATGCAGCCTAAAAGAAGCCCTGTTGCCGGTGCAAAAACCTTACCAACACCCTGAAGGGAGCCGGACATTGTCTGATTTAAAGCTGTAAACACCATTGCGACGGCACTTATTTGCATAAGGTCAAAGCCAAGCTGTGCATTGGGGTATAAAAGTCCGTATATGGGCTTTGCAAGTGCAATATATCCGATTGCACAGGGAAGTGCAATAAGTATTGAAATGAGCATTGAGTAGGAAATCTTGTCCGAGGCTGTTTTTTTGTCGCCTTTTTTTAATGCTCCTGCGATTACCGGCACTAAAACCGTTGAAAATGCAATGTTTATGGAAAGCGGCAGATTTATTAATGTGTCGCTTTTTCCGAGCTGTCCTGAAAGACGCACTGCCTCATCTGCAAGCTCTTTTAGTGACGGATTGAAAATGGCCGCTGTATTTCCGTATGCAGGAATCATTTCCTTAAAAGCAATTTCGATACCGCGTGTTATTGTTGCTGTGTCAATTATTCTGTTCATTGATGAAATTATTGAGCCGAGCGAAATCGGAATAGAAATCATCAGTATACTTTTAAACATCGAACCGAGCGGTTTAATAATTGTAGGAGCATCAGAGGAGGAGATTTTTTCTAAAATCTGTTTTCTTCTCCGGCTGTAGAAAAGTGCAAGGTATAAAAAGCTCAGCACTGTTGAAATTGTGGTTGCAACCTGTGCTCCCGATGCCATATATGCTGCTCGCCGCTCTGCATCCTCCTTTGAAACTTTTAAAAAGCCTTCAAGAATAACCGGAAAGGCTGCAAGTGCATAAACGATAACAACAGTCAGCGTGCATTTGAAAAACTGCTCAAGCACCTGAGAATTGCTTGTTGCCTTCATATTCTCCATACCTGTAAAATAGCCTCTTATTACCGAGGACTGACAAACAAACAATATTGACGGAGAAAGGCATCTTAAAACATACTGAGTCCCCGGCATTTTAATAATGTGAAATGCAATAAAGTCTGCACCGAAATATAAAAATGCTGAAGCTAAAAAGCCCACTATTGAAAACAGTAAAAATGCGGATTTAAAAATTTTATGGGCACCGCGGTAGTCGCCTACAGCATTTCGCTCCGAAGTCATTTTTGAAATTGCGTTTGGTATTCCGATTGATGAAATCGCCAAAAGCAGGGTGTAGACCTGAAAGCCGGAATTTAAATATCCGTTTCCGAGGTCACCAAAACCGCTTATATTGGTTATTACAACACGATAAATCATACCTAACAGCTTTACTGCAACCTGTGAAAACATCACAATTGCCACATTCGCCATAAAGGATTTTTTCTTTTCTGTACTCATAATTTACTCCTTATGCTGACAGGAGGCTGCTCCTGATATATTCCGGACACAATAATACAACCTATATTATATGACAAATTTATATTATTATCAAGTAAATAAGGAAATTTGTAGCATTATTGTAAAATAAAGCATATTTTGCTTGACAATGTCACAAGAAAATAATAAAATAGATATGTATGCAATAATAGGAGTGATATATATTATGTTGATTACCAAAGCACCGAAGGGTACAGAGGATTTACTGCCGCAGGACAGCTATAAGTGGCAGTATCTTGAGAAAAAATTTAAAGAGGTTTGCGACAATTTCGGATATAGGGAAATCCGTGTTCCGACCTTTGAACATACCGAACTGTTTGAACGCGGAGTAGGTGATACCACCGATGTCGTGGAAAAACAGATGTATACATTTTTGGATAAAGGCGGAAGAAGTGTTACGCTTCGTCCGGAGGGAACTGCGTCAGTTGCAAGAAGCTATCTTCAGAATAACCTGTATGCAGAAGCTCTGCCGCTTAAAATGTGGTACTGTCTGCCATGCTTCCGTTATGAAAATAAGCAGAAGGGCAGATTAAGAGAATTTCATCAGTTTGGCATTGAAGCCTTTGGCTCAAAGGGGCCATCAATTGATGCTGAGGTTGTTTCTCTTGCTATTACCTTCCTTACAGGTGTGGGACTTAACGATTTGTCGGTTAACATAAACAGCATCGGTTGTCCTGAATGTCGGAAAAAATATAACGAGGCTTTAAAGGCATGGTTAAAACCAAAATATGACGAGCTTTGCGGAACCTGCAAACAGCGTTTTGACAGAAATCCGTTAAGAATCCTTGACTGTAAATCGGAAATTTGTCAGGGACTTGCAAAGGATGCACCAAGACTTCTTGACTATATATGCGATGACTGCCGCGAGCATTTTGAAAGCTTTAAAAAGGCTCTTGATAATATGAATATAGCCTACAGCGTGGACAGCGGAATTGTAAGGGGACTTGATTATTACACAAAGACTGTGTTTGAGATTATTTCAGGACCGTTTACAGTTTGCGGCGGCGGACGTTATGACGGACTTGTTGAGGAATTTGGCGGCGAAAAAACACCGGCAATCGGGTTTGGTCTTGGAATTGAGAGACTTCTTATCAGACTTTCGGAAACCGGAGCTGAGATACCCGATGAGGCAAAGCCGGATTTATACATCGCACCGCTTGGAGCTGCGGCTGCGGAAAAGGCACAGGTTGTCGCTTTTGACCTTCGTAAAAACGGAATTAAGGTCGAAACTGACCATATCGGCAGAGGATTAAAGCCGCAAATGAAATATTCCGATAAAATCGGTGCAAAATATACATTAGTACTTGGTGACAGCGAGATTGAAACAGGAAAAATCAGGCTTAAAAATATGCAAACGGGCGAGCAGACAGACTGGGAGCTTGGAAAAATTGCGGAATTTTTCAAGGGGGATAAGTAAATGGATACAATGAAAGGTTTAAAACGTACGCATTACTGCGGCGAGGTGGAAGGTATCGGAAGTACTGTTGTCGTGGGCGGATATGTTCAGAAAATCCGTGATATGGGTACACTGATTTTTATTGATTTGAGAGACAGAACCGGTATTGTTCAGCTTGCTTTTGACGATACTACAAGCCGCGAGGTTTTTGAAAAGGCGGCAGGCTGTCACAGCGAGTATGTGCTGATGGCAAAGGGTGTTGTAAGGGAAAGAGAAAGCAAGAATGCAGCTATTAAAACAGGTAATATAGAAATATTTGTTGATGACCTCAGAATTTTAGCTAAAGCACAGACACCTCCGTTTGAAATTACAGACGAAACCAATGTTAATGAAGAATTAAGGCTTAAATACAGATACCTTGATTTAAGAAGAAAGCCGCTTCAGGACAATATCATAATGCGTAGCAAAATTGCTAAGGTGGCGAGAGATTATTTTGCGGATAACGGATTTATTGAAATTGAAACTCCTATGATGATGAAGTCAACTCCGGAAGGAGCAAGAGATTACCTTGTTCCGTCAAGAGTGCATCACGGAAAGTTTTACGCACTTCCGCAGTCACCGCAAATTTATAAGCAGCTTTTGATGATTGCAGGCTATGACAGATATATTCAGCTTGCAAGATGCTTCCGTGACGAGGATCTTCGTGCTGACCGTCAGCCGGAATTTACTCAGATTGATATGGAAATGTCCTTCGTAGAGGTTGAGGATATTCTGGAAATTGTTGAGGGCTTTGTAAGCACGCTGTTTAAAGAGGTACTAAATAAGGAAATTACCCTTCCGCTGCCAAGGCTCACCTATCGTGATGCTATGGAAAGATACGGCTCGGACAAGCCGGATACAAGGTTCGGTATGGAAATTCAGAACATTTCCGATTTAGTTAAGACCTGTGATTTCGGTGTATTTACATCTGCTATAGAAAACGGCGGCTCGGTTCGTGCGATTGTTGCTAAAAATGCGGTATCCGTTTTTACAAGAAAGGAAATTGACCGCTTAACCGAATATGTTCGTGGTATCGGTGCTAAAGGTCTTGCATATGTCAGATGGGTTGAGGACGAGCCTAACTGTTCATTCTCAAAGTTTATGAAAGAGGGTGAGCTTGCTGCCATTTTAGAAAGAGTGGGAGCGGAAAAAGGCGACCTGGTGCTATTTGTTGCCGACAGCGACAGGATTGTTCTTCCGACACTCGGAGCATTGAGATTAAAGGTTGCAAAGCAGCTTGACATTATTCCGGACGGCTATAACTTCCTGTGGATTACAGAGTTCCCGTTCTTTGAATACAACGAGGAAACAGGCAAGTGGGATGCTATGCATCATCCGTTTACAATGCCTATGGACGAATGTATTGAGTATCTTGACACAAATCCGGAAAAGGTTATTGCTAAAGCCTATGACCTTGTTTTAAACGGAACAGAATTATCAAGCGGCTCAATCAGAATCAATGATTACGAGCTGCAGCAGAGAATGTTTGAGGCTCTTGGTCTTACAGAGGAAGAAATTGAGGCAAAATTCGGATTTTTGGTTGAAGCATACAAATACGGTGCAGCACCGCACGGTGGCTGCGGTATCGGTCTTGACCGCTTGGCAATGATTATGTGCGGAGCGGACAGCTTAAAAGACGTAACTGCCTTCCCGAAGGTACAAAATGCTTCTGAGCTTATGTCAAATGCACCGGGCTTGGTTGACGCCGAGCAGCTACGTGAGCTTGCTATTGCAACAATTGAGGAAGAGAAATAATTTGCCCAAAACTATTTACAATAAATAAAATTTATGCTATACTAAAATAAGTTGAATAAGAAATCTTTAATCAGATGCGGAGACATCGACAAGAGGACTTATAATTATAGCAGCTATGCCTTGTCTGTTTTCTGCAGACAAGGCTTTTTTGTTCAAAAATTATACTTAGGAGAGTGGAAAAAATGAAACTTATCTACGATGTGGGCGACAAGCCGAAATTTAAAGCAAATGTTGTATTTGCATTCCAGCAGCTTCTTGCAATTATTGCTGCAACACTTTTAGTACCGACTTTGGTAAACAACATTTCAGGAACAGAGCTTATGAATCAGGCTGCGGCACTTTTCGGTGCAGGTGCAGGTACTTTGATTTATATTCTTTTCACAAAGAAAAAAAGCCCGGTATTTTTAGGAAGCTCATTTGCATTTATTTCACCTTTGGCAGGTGCCTGTGCATTTGGATATTTCGGAATAATTTTAGGTGCCGTTTTTGCAGCTTTGGTATATGTGATTATTGCTGTTGTAATTAAGAAGGTGGGTACAGGCTGGGTAGACAAGCTGCTTCCACCGGTTATTATAGGACCAACTGTTGCATTAATCGGACTTAGCCTTTGTTCATCGGCTATAGGCAATGTAAATAACACTGCTGTAGGTGACTATAACCTTGCTTCAATTCTTTGCGGACTTGTTGCTTTCGGTGCTACAGTTCTTGCATCGGTTAAGGGCAGTAAAACTGCAAAGCTTATTCCGTTTATCATCGGTGTAGGTGCAGGATATGTTGCAGCATCACTCATTACAATTATCGGTAACGTGACAAATAACAGCTATCTGCAGCTTGTTGATTATTCACCACTTGTTGATAACTTTAAGAATATTACTCTTGAAAGCTTTATAAGAGTGCCAGAATTTACGGCTGTATCAGCATTTAAAGAAGGTCTTGAGCCACTTGGCGGATGGACAGGCGTTTCACAGATTGCACTTTTATTTGCACCGGTTGCGTTTGTTGTGCTTGCTGAGCATGTTGCTGACCACAAAAACTTGGGCTCTGTTATAGGCAGAGATTTGATAAAGGATCCGGGTCTTGACCGCACACTTTTGGGTGACGGTATCGGCTCGTTTGTAGGCTCAGTTTTCGGCGGATGCCCTAATACAACCTACGGAGAAAGTGTGGGATGTGTTGCGATAACAGGTAATGCTTCTATTTCGACAATTGTTCTTACAGCAATATTTGCTATGGTACTTTCATTCTTTACACCGTTTGTTGAGTTCGTAAACACAATTCCGGTATGCGTAATCGGCGGTATTTGTATCGCACTTTACGGATTTATCGCAGTAAGCGGTCTTAAGATGATTCAAAATGTTGACTTAGGTGAGTCAAAGAACCTGTTCGTGGTAAGTGCTATTTTGGTAACAGGCATCGGCGGACTTACATTAAAGTTCGGTGCCATTGAAATTACAGGTATTGCAACTGCTCTTATTATCGGAATCCTTACAAATCTTCTGATTAACGATAAGCCTGCTCCTGTAGCTATAAAGGCAGTAGAAGAGCTGGAAGCTTTTGATGCGATTGCTGAGGAAGTGGCAGAGGAGATTGAAGAGCCGGCAGAAGATGTGGCTGATTTTGAGGAAGAGGCTATTGGGGCTGCTGAAATCGAAGAATAAATATGAAATTTAAAGCAGGTCTGTTTGATGAAAATGCTGTAAACCGTGCCATAGTGCGGATTGCCCACGAAATTATTGAGAAAAATGAAACTGTGGACGATATTTGCATTGTCGGTATCAAGACAAGGGGTATTCACATTGCAACGAGGCTGGCAGAGGCCATTTACAGGATTGAGAATAAAAAGGTTGTCGTAGGAACGCTTGATATTTCCCGCTTCCGCGACGACCTGACGATAAACGAAGAAACACCGGAGCTCAGAAAGGCAGAGTTTGATTTCCCAATTACGGGGAAGAGCATCATACTTGCCGATGACGTGATTTACACAGGAAGAACGGTACGTGCCGCACTTGACGCAATTCTTTCTAAAGGCAGGGCGTCAAAAATTCAGCTTGCAGTTTTAGTTGACCGCGGTCACAGAGAACTGCCGATCAGAGCTGATTATGTAGGGAAGAATGTACCTACCTCGCGTAATGAGATTATTAAGGTAAGGCTTCGTGAAATTGATGGGTTAGACAGTGTAGAACTGTTTGAAAAAAAGTAAACTAAAATGCTGTGACAAAATACTATTATTTTGTCACAGCATTTTTTTTGACTTACATCCAGCCCATATTCTTTTCGTATTGAATAATAAAGTTTGCGTTATATTCTTCAAATTCGTTTAGATTCATATTTGCATTTGCTGCCGGATTGGGGTTGTACCAAGCCTGAGATTCAAAGTAGTTCTTAAGGGTTTGGTTTGTGAAAACATATCCCTTCTTAGCAAATATCTCGTTCCTGATTAAGTCACAGTCGAATTTTGAAAGCCCTGCAAGGTCAGCCTCGGTTAGGTATTTGCTGTCACTTGGGAATAGAATCTTGTCTTGTGTTATCACCCTTGGCTTAGGAGTCGGCTTTGGTGTCGGTTTAGGTGTGGGAGTTGGCGTTGGCTCCGGTGTTGGTTTAGGTGTAGGTGTCGGTTCTATGGTTGGCTCAGGTGTTGGATTAGGTGTTGGTGTAACCTCCGGTGTCGCATCCGGTGTTGGAATAGGTGTAGGTGTTGTACCGGATACCTCTACTGCGTCTGTCATAACATCCTTTGTTTTGTTAGAGATTTGATATATTGATACCGCTGCAATGATACAGATGCAAGCAGCAACCAAAATTCCGGTAAGCTTATTGTTCTTTTTCTTATTGTCAGAAGAACGTTTTGCAATTTTTTCTGCCGCCTTTTTTTGCTCGGCTTCCTTAGCAGCAATTAGCTTTTCGGCCTTCTTTTGTTCTTTTTCTTCAAGTGCCTGTTTCTTTAAAAGCTCCTTATTTTCCTCAGCTGCCTTTTTCGCCTGTTCCTTTTTTAGCTTTTCAGCTCTTGCCTGTTCTTTTTTTGCTTGTTCTTTTTCAGCCTTTTCCTCGGCAAGCTTTTCAGCCAGTGCAGCTTTTTCAGCTTTTTCTTGTTCTTTTGCTAGGCGTTCTTTTTCTGCTTCTTCCTTCTTCTGAGACTCAAGTTCAGCTTTTTTTGCACTTTCCGCAGCTTTTTGTGCTTTACGTTCATCCTCCTGACGGGCTTTCTCAGCAAGCTTTTCAACCTTTTCCTGTTCTTTTTTATTTATTGCATCAGCCTTTGCTGCGGCCTTTGCCAAACGTTCATTCTCTTTTTGCTGTTGTTTTTCTGCTAATTTGTCGGCTTTTTCCTGTTCCTTAGCCTTTTCCTCGGCAAACTTACTGTATTCCTTACGCATTTTCTTTTCTTTTTCCCGAATTTCCTTTGCGGAAAGATGTCGCTTTTCCTCTTGCTCCATTACACGCAAAAGAACGGGTGCTCCGCATTTCGGACAGCGTTTATGCTCTGTGGTTATTTCAGCCTGGCATTTTCTACACTTCATTTACTCACTGCTCCTTTGTAAAAATATTTATAATTTACCAAGTCTATTATATCAGAAATTTTCAATGCTGACAGGGAATTTATGCATTTGTTAGCTAATTGTAATTAAATTACAAATTTGCCGTAATGTAGGCGACAGTTTACGGCAGACTTCGACCTGTTTTAAAAAAAGCCCAAAAATATTGTTTTTTTTCGGTAAAAATACATTAAAACAATCATTTACATTTGAGAAAAAATATGCTATAATTATAGTAATGTCGCTTGGTGGCGAAAGAGGGGTGACCTGAATGTTTGAAATCGGGGATAAAATTCTCTATCCTATGCATGGTGCAGGAGTGATAGAGGGAATTGAAGAACAGAAAGTGCTTGGGAAAAAGCAGTCATATTTTATTATGAAAATGCCCGGTGGGGGTATGAAGGTGATGATTCCGACTGAAACCTGTGCAGAAATAGGCGTGCGTTATATTATTTCTGAGGATGAGGGTAAGAAGGTTTTGGAGCAGTTCAGAAAAGAGCCTGTTGTCAGTGATGATAACTGGAACAGACGTCATCGTGAAAATATGGCGAAAATTAAATCGGGAAATATTTATCAGGTGCTTACTGTTGTTAAGAACCTGATGTTCCGTGAGCGAACAAAAGGTCTTTCTACGAGCGAACGTAAAATGCTGGGTGTTTCACGACAGATTCTTGTAAGCGAGCTTGTTTTGTGCGGTGTTGCAGATAAAAGCGATGTAGAAAGCATAATGGCAGACACTGTCGAAGAGTTAATTTAAGAGCTGCTGCTGATAAGGCAGCAGTCTTTTTTGAAAAAATTAGTTGAGGAAAAGTAATTATGAAGGTTACGGCAATAATAGTAGCTGCCGGCAAGGGCAGCAGAATGGGTGCAGATAAAAATAAGGTTTTTCTTACACTTCTGGGAAAGACTGTTCTTGAAAATACAATTGAGGCTTTTGAAAAGTGTGAGGCTATAAGCAGTATAGTGGTAGTAACTAATGACATCGCAGAATGTGAAAGACTCCTTTCGGGGTTTAAAAAGGTAGACAGTATTGTAAGGGGCGGCTTGACGCGTCAGGAATCGGTCAAAAACGGACTTGATAATGCTGTTTGCGATATTGCTGTTATTCATGACGGGGCACGTGCTCTTATACGTAATGAGGAAATAATAAAAGCTGTTAATGCGGCAAAGCAATACGGTGCGGCGGCTGTCGGTGTTAAATGCAAGGATACGTTAAAGAAGGCAGATGAAAATGGCTTCATTTCGGGGACAGTTGACCGTGAATTTATATATAATATTCAGACACCGCAGGTTTTTGAGTATGAAAAAATAAAGAAAATGCACGATTCTGCAAAAGTCAACACTTTTACTGACGATTGTGCGTTGGCGGAAAGCTTTGGTATGAAAATAAAAATTGTTGACGGAAGCTATGATAATATTAAAATCACTACTCCGGAGGATATGGTGATTGCCGAGAAAATATTGGCGGAAAGAAGGAATTAAAATGAGAATTGGTCAAGGGTATGATGTGCACGCATTTGCAAAAGACCGCGAACTGTATTTGTGCGGTGAAAGAATAGAATATGAATTGGGTTTATTAGGTCATTCCGATGCCGATGTGGCACTTCACGCACTTTCTGATGCACTTTTGGGTGCAGCGGCACTTGGCGATATAGGCAGACATTTTCCGGATACCGACCCAAAATATAAGGGCATTTCAAGTGTGATTTTGTTAAAGCATGTTTGCAGCCTTGTACGTGACAAGGGCTTTGAAATAGAAAATGCGGATATTACAATTGTTGCACAAAAGCCTAAGCTGATGCCGTACATCGAAAAGATGAGAAAGAATACTGCAGAAGCGATGGGAGTAGAAATTGGCTGTGTCAATGTAAAAGCAACAACAACCGAAAAGCTTGGCTTTGAAGGTAGATGCGAGGGAATCTCTGCAATGGCGGTTGTGCTATTAAAATAAGAATACACGAATTTTAAGAAGGCAATTGCCTTCTTTTTTTGTTCTATTTTTATGTAAACGTAAATATGATAAAGGGAAAGAGGTGGACAAAATGTTGACATTGGCAAAGGAAGAATATTTTAGCGGACAGGATTTAATTTCTGCAGTCCCGGAAAGGTTAAGACAGGTGCTGGCTGAAATACCGGCGGACAAGCTTATGGAAATACGCCTTCGCAGCGGCAACGCACTTTCTCTTGTCTTTACAGACGGGGTTTTTTATGTTACCCCCAAAGGAAGGATTACCAAAAACTATAAAGAAGCAATAATTGTAACAGGAAATGACATAAGACGTGGAATGGAGCTGATTACGCGTTCTTCGGTTTATGCATTTGAAAATGAAATTAAAAATGGATATATAACCTTATCAGGCGGTCATCGTGTGGGAATAAGCGGTGATGCGGTGACAGAAAACGGAAAATTGTCGCATATACGCACTGTGCAATCATTAAATTACAGATTTGCACGTGAGGTTATAGGTGCGGCAGATTCTATAATGCATCGGGTATGTGATAAAGGGATAATAAAAAATACCCTAATTATTTCGCCGCCGATGTGCGGAAAGACCACAATGCTTCGTGATATTGCAAGACAGCTCTCCGAGGCGGGAAGAAGGGTTTCTATTGTAGACGAGCGTGGTGAAATTGCGGCATTTTCCTTTGGAATATCTCCGTTTAAGCTTGGTGCAAATTGTGATGTTCTGTCGGGGGTAAATAAAGCGGACGGAATGCTTATAATGCTAAGGTCTATGTCGCCCGAGGTAATTATTACTGACGAAATAGGTGATGAGCGTGATTTTGAGGCGATACAGGAAATTAAAAAACGAGGAGTAAAGGTAATTACCACTTTGCACGG
>JAZNIV010000068.1:0-26871 GCA_045577675.1 Clostridia bacterium | reverse complement strand
ATATATCCAACTATTCCACACATATTAAATTTTACTCCTATAAAAGGGCACGAAAAAAAAGCCCTTTTTTCCGACATATTTAAAATATTTCATAGTACACATCTTTGTCTGCAGATTACTCTGCTGGTTTATATGTGCACTGTCGACATGACTGCCGTGGGGCATCCGCCGAAATTTTCGATAATCCCCATCCTCGTCAACCGATGCCGTTTGTCGGTTCAGGCGCCTTTTTTAATAAATATTGTCCGACTTGATTATTTTAACGGCAAAACAATACTAATATATTATACACAAATTTTCAGAAAATGTCAATACAAGAAAAAAAGCAGCCGCAAGGACTGCTTTTAGTTTGCCATTTAATAGAAAAATTATTTCTTTTTGTTTGAATTTTTAACAACAAGCTTATGTAGTGCAAAAAGTGCAATAACGTTCGGTATAACCATAAGGTAGTTAAAGAAGTCGGTAAGCTCCCAAACCAAGTCGTTTGAAAGAAGTGAGCCAAGGAAAATAAATGCAATAGCAACAACCGAATAGATAACTACAGCAATTTTATTGTTCTTGAATAAGTACTGAACATTAATCTTACCGAAGAAGTTCCAGCCGATGATTGTTGAATAAGCGAAGAACAGTAAGCAGATTGCAACAAAGATGTTACCAAAGTTTCCGATTGGGATTGCATTTGAGAATGCCATCTGCATTGCACTTGTTTTTGATACGATAGCTTCTTCACCGCTTATTGCAGCCTGGTACGCATCAGGTGCCATACTACCAAGACCAACTTCGTTACCTGCATAAAGACAAGAAATTACAACTAAAGCTGTCATTGTAAGTACAACGAAAGTGTCGATGAACACGCCAACCATAGCCACTACACCTTGGTCATGCGGCTTTTCAACATTCGCCATTGCGTGTGCGTGAGGAGTAGAACCCATACCTGCCTCGTTTGAGAAGAGACCTCTTTTCGCACCCTGACTGATTGCTGTTTTAATAGCCGCACCGATACCGCCGCCGATTAGCGCAGACGGTGTGAATGCATATTTAAATATCATACCGATTGTTTCAGGGATGTACTGAATTCTTATAATTAAAACTGTAAGTCCGCCAAGAAGGAATAATACAGCCATAATAGGAACAAGCTTTTCAGTTACAGATGCAATTCTCTGTATTCCGCCGAGGAAAATAAATGCAGATATTGCAGCAACAATAACTCCGATTATCCAGCCCGGAATACCGAAGGCTGTATTACATGATTCTGCAATTGAGTTTGACTGAACCATTGAACCCATAAAGCCGAGAGCAAGAGTAATAGCAATTGCAAAGAATACAGAAAGGAATGTTCCAAAGCCGTTAGGGAAGGCCTTCTTTATGTAATAAACCGGTCCGCCGTGAATTTCGCCTTCAGCATCTGTGATTCTTGTTTCCTGTGCAAGCACTGCTTCTGCATAGATTGTAGCCATACCGAGAAAAGCGATAATCCACATCCAGAATATCGCACCAGGACCACCGACTAAAATGGCACCTGATGCACCAACGATGTTACCTGTACCAACCTGAGCAGCAATAGCTGTAGCCAGTGCCTGGAAAGAGCTTAAACCGCCTTCGTTTTTGCCGCCGCGAAGTGAAAGGTTACCGAATACCTTTTTCATACCTTCGCCAAAGCAACGAACCTGAACAAAACGTGTTTTGATTGAGTAAAAAAGACCAACTGCTACTAAGAGAACTATAAGAATGTAGTCTGCAAGGTATGAGTTAACCTCTTTTACAATGTTTAAAATTGTTTCCTGCATTTTTAAAAATACCTCCTGAAAATTATAAATAAAAAAACTATTGAAAAATCAATAGCTCCGGAAATAACACACAAAGCAAGCTTTGAAATGTTATAATACTCCATTCTTTTGCCTGAGAGATTTAACGCAATATGCGTCTTGCACCTTCGGCACTCATTTAAGAGATTCTCCGGAGTTCCCTCCGCTTTCGGTTTTGACCTATGCAATTCTGAAAGCTTCAAAGGGAATATTTAATTATGTAGTTATGATAGCATATTAAAATCGAATATGCAATAGTTTTGTCAAAAAAAGTTGAAAATAAGGCAATAATCGTTTTATTGCACATAGAAATATTTGTAATTTATTGCGATTATAGTATAATTTTGATAGAATGTCACCTTAAAATAAGCTACTATATTATGCACTGGATGTAGAAAATGATACGATTTTTGAAGTTCTTTAAAGCTAAAAAAGCAAGCATGTGCTTGCTTTTTTAGTTATGAATTATTGTAAGCTCAATTTCATCGCCACGTCTGTCGGCAGTGATGTGAGTATTTTGGGTGATGGTGTTGCGGAGCGAAAACTCTGCAAGCTTATCTTCGATAAGACGTTGTATTGCACGCTTTAACGGTCTTGCACCAAATTTTGCATCATAGCCCTTTTCAAGAATTAAATCCTTTGCTCCTTCGGTTATTTCGATTACTGCACCCTTTTGTGCCATTCTGCCTGTTATGTCTTTTAGCATAAGGTCGATTATTTTTCTAAGCTCTGCTTTTGTAAGCGGCTTAAAGGTAATAATTTCATCAATTCTGTTTAAAAACTCTGGGCGGAAATGCTGTTTCAAGCTTTTTTCGACATTTCCCTTTAAAGTAATCTCGCTGCTTGAATTAAAACCGAGGGAGGAGCCGGAAAATTCAGAACCGGCATTGGTTGTCATAATAATAATCGTGTTTTCGAAATTGACAATTTTACCATGACTGTCAGACACTCTGCCATCATCAAGAATTTGCAGGAAGAGGTTAAATACCTCAGGGTGAGCTTTTTCGATTTCGTCAAGGAGAATAACACAGTATGGTTTTCTTCTGACCTTTTCAGTGAGCTGACCGGCTTCGTCATATCCGACATAACCTGGAGGTGAGCCGATGAGCTTTGAAACTGAATGTTTTTCCATATATTCAGACATATCAAAACGAATAAGCGCATCTTCATTGTTAAACATTACTTCTGCAATTGTTTTAACAAGCTCGGTTTTTCCGACACCTGTAGGTCCTGCAAAAATAAAGGAAACAGGACGTTTTTTGAAGGAAATGTCAGCTCTGCCGCGTCTTATCGCGCGCGAGACACCGGAAACAGCATCCTCCTGACCGATAACCCGTTCGTGGATTTTATCTTCGAGAGACAAAAGTCTTGTTGCCTCGTCCTCTGTCAGCTTATGAACCGGAATTTTTGTCCAGCCTTCAATAACTGCAGCAATGTCATCCAAAGTGACCTCGGAATTTTTTGCTTCCGCTTCTTTTTCGGATAGCTGAGCCTTTAACTCAATTTCCTCCTGACGTAGCCTTGCAACCTGCTCAAAATCCTGATTATCTGCAGCATTTTGAGATTCATTGGTTATTTCGGAAAGCCTGATTTGTATTTTTTTTGCATCATAAAGTGCAATATTTTTAAGATTAACACTGCTGCCTGCTTCGTCAATTACGTCAATGGCCTTGTCAGGCAGAAAACGGTCAGTAATATAACGCTCACTCATACGGCATGCAGCCTCAATAACCTCGTCAGAAATCTTCACGTTATGATATTTTTCGTAGTAATCCTTTATTCCTTTTAAAATCTGAACAGACTCTTCAATACTTGGCTCATCAACCAATACAGGCTGAAAACGTCTTTCCAGTGCCGAATCCTTTTCAATATGTTTTCTGTATTCAGCGAGTGTTGTAGCACCGATTACCTGAATTTCGCCACGTGCCAATGCAGGTTTTAAAATATTTGCTGCACTCATGGCACCATCAGCATCGCCTGCGGCAACAATGTTGTGTATTTCATCAATTACCAAAATAACATTTCCTGCTTCTTCTGCTTCATTAAGAAGATTTTTAAGACGTGCCTCAAACTGACCTCTGAACTGTGTTCCGGCAACAAGCGCGGTAAAGTCAATCAAGTATAGCTGATAGCCAAAAAGCTTAGGCGGAACGTTTTCCTCAGCAATTCTTAAGGCAAGACCTTCTGCAATAGCTGTTTTACCAACGCCCGGTTCGCCCAAAATTACAGGATTGTTCTTTGAACGACGGTTTAAAATCTGAATCACTCTTTCAATTTCGGTGTGACGGTTTATAACTCTGTCCACCTTGCCGAGCTTTGCTTTTTCGGTCAGATTTGTACCATAGGTATCAAGCATACTTTTCTTTTTACCAAAGTGCTTTTTCTTTGAATCCTTAGCACCCTTTTTATCGGTGTCCTGAGCATTTTCATCTTTTTTGCCCGGCATAAAGCCTGAAAGGAAATCAAGAGGTGCTGTATGTGCACCGCCTTCTTCGCCTTCCTCGCCGCCAAAAAAGCCGGACATAAGACCTTCTAAGGCTTCCGGATCATTTTCCATGCTGCTCATAAAGGTTGCCATTTCAGAATTCATATTTTCAATATCGGCATCGGTAATGCCCATTTGTTCTATCATATTATTAATAGGTGCTATTCCAAGCTCCTTTGCACAGGCAATACATAGCCCTTCGTTCGTTGTTTTGTCGCCCTCCATTTTCGTGATGTAAACCACGGCGGGATTTTTGTGACATCGTGAACATAAATTCATAATATCCCTCCAAAATAATACTGACAAACATTATACCACAAATAAAAGTATTTTTAAAGTCCTTTTTTATATATATTTACATTTTGTTAATAAAAAGGCGGACTATAAAGCCCGTCTTTGGATATATTATTTAAAGATTTTTCCGTTTATAATCACTTTTTTTAAGTTGAACTCTTTATCGAGAATAATCAAATCTGCTCTTTTTCCTTCCGATATGCTGCCTGTTATATTATCAATTTTTACAGCCTTGGCAGGGTTTATGGTAGCAGCCTTGAATGCGTGTTCAGGTTTAATTCCGAATTTTATTACATTTTTAACACCCTCAAGAAGATTAGATGTGCTTCCGGCAATTGTTCCGTCCTTTAGCCTTGCCTTGCCGTTCTTTATATATACAGTAAGTCCTCCTGAGGTTGTTTCTCCGTCAGGAAGACCGGTCGGAGAGATAGAATCGGAAATCATAACCATATTATCACTGCCGACGAGGTTGTATATTAATCTGATTGTTGCAGGAGCAAGATGAAATCCATCACATATACATTCGCAGAAAATTTTGCTGTCAAGTGCAGCACCAACAGCATTTGGATTGCGGTGATGAAAGCCTCGCATACCGTTAAAGGAGTGAGTGAGCTGAGATGCACCGCATTTAATTGCCTCAATCGCCGTTTCGTAATCAGAATCGGTGTGACCAATAGCAATTCTTACGGAATCCTTTTTCGCTTTTATAAAATCAATTGCGCCTTCAAGCTCGGGAGCAACGGAAATTAATTTTACAATATTTCCGCTTGCTTCATTAATTTCGTCGAATTCACGCAAGGAGGGCAGACGAAGATTTTCAGGGTCCTGAGCACCCTTGAATTTTTCGCTGAAATACGGTCCTTCCATATGTATTCCGGCAATAGTCGCACCGCCTGTGCCGTTTTTGCATACTTCTTTTATGTTTTTTGCAGCATCAATAAGGCAATTATGACTTGCCGTTGCAAAGGTCGGAAGGTAAGAAGTAACTCCGTTTTCTGCCATAAAACGCGATATTTCCCTGATTGCAAAAGGAGAATTGTCTGTTGCTTCGTATCCTAAGGCACCATGCGTATGAACATCAATAAGCCCCGGCACAACAAGGCAGTCGGTACAGTCAATTTCTTCTGTCTGACCATTAACATCAAAAGATATAAGATTGTCTTTAATAGCAATATCAAGTTTTCTAAATTCAAAATTATCGCATAATACGCTGCCGTTTTTTAATAACATAAAATCACGTCCTTAGTTCTTTTCTTAATTATAATTATATAAGTAATTTTAGTCAAGTGCTTTGCACAATTGTGCGGAAAATTGAAACAATTGTGCAAATAACTAAAATATTGACAAATCCGGAGTTTTATGGTAATCTTGTTAAAAAATAAGTTACTTGACAGGAGGCCTATGACGTGGTAAAAGCGGTAATTTTTGATTTAGACGGAGTTTTGGTAACAACAGATGTTTTGCATTTTAAGGCGTGGAAAGAGCTTGCCGAAGAGCTTGGGATAATGAACTTTACAAAGGCAGACAATGCAAGGCAAAGAGGTGTAAGCCGAATGGCTTCATTGGAGGTTGTACTCGAAAAAAGTGACAAGGCTTATTCGGATGAAGAAAAGCTTGCATTTGCCGAAAAGAAGAATACAAATTATGTTAAATCCTTAGATACTCTCTCAGAAAAAGACGTTTTGCCGGGAGTTGACAAATTCCTGTTATTTTTAAAGGAGAAAGGAATTAAAACAGCTGTAGGCTCAGCGAGTAAAAATGCTCCGCTGATTCTCGATAAAACAAAGCTGCTTGACAAATTCGATGCCATTTCAAGCGGACTTGATACTACCAAGTCAAAGCCGGATCCTGAGGTTTTCCTGTTGGCGGCGAAAAAAGTAGGTATTGAGCCTTGTGACTGCCTTGTGGTTGAGGATTCCGATGCAGGAATTGAAGCTGCAAAGGCAGGAGGGATGAAAGCACTTGCAGTTGGAGAGGCGAAAAATAATTCTCTTGCAGATTATTCATCAGATTCGCTTGATACCTTCGATTATGCAGGATGTGAGCTGTTTAAATAAAATAAGAGCGGTGTGGTAAATTAAATCCACACCGCTTTTTGAAATTTTATTGAAGTGCAATTCCTATTGCAAGGTTAGTGTCCTTTGCAGAATATACTGTGCCGTAGGTTGCTTTTGACATATTTATGCTGATATATGGTCTTATAATACGCATTGTTTCAAAATGACCGGAAACAGTAATTCCTGTTTCTCCGTATGTAGTGCCGCCATTGCCGTCATCGGTAGGAGTTGCACATCCGCGGACAACAAATCTGCCGTTAGCGGTTACGTTTTCAACAGTAATTCCTTCTGCTGAAACGCTGTCGCCGATATAAATGTCATCATCTGTTGTCAAATCCTTAAGAACAACACCGTCGCAGCGAATCATTATATTTCCTTCGGGAAGCTCAGTAATTTCAGCCGGCTCGTCGATATAGTTTTTGATGAGGTTATCCATAACCTGAGCAAACTGTGCTCTTGTTATGTAAGCCTTTGGAGTGATTTTTCCGTCAACACCATTCCAGCCACCGTTTGAAACAACACCCGCCATAAACACTTTTGCCCAAGCTGCAATTTCGTCCTTGTCTGTAAAGATGTCAAGAGAACTGATGTCATATAAACGGGATCCTGAAAGAATGTTATTTGCAGGAAGCGGGTCAGGGATATCATCTTTTGAAGGTCTTGTATAAGGCGGAACTAAGTCAAATACCTGAGAAAGAACAGTAAAACATTCCTGGAATGTAATATTGTCATTTGGATTCATTTTGTTTCCGTCTCCGGAGAAAGCACCCATTTCATAAGCCTTTGCCATAGCTGAATAGAACCAGTCATCTTCCTTAACATCGGTAAATCTTGAAATGTTTCCTTCCTTGTCAACCTTGCATGCCTTTGTGATGATAACAGCCATTTCGCTGCGTCTGATGTTTGCATCGGGACGGACAGTATTATCCTCATATCCTGATAAAAGACCGTTTTTCACTGCATTTTCAATTGAAGCCTTTGTTGCCTCGTCCTGTGGCATATCGGTAAAGCTTGCTGCATTTGCAAAGCTGCTAAGCATTAATGCACAAGACATAGCAATAGCTGTAATTTTTGTTTTGTTCATTATGTATCTCCTTTCAAATATAAACAATTTACTATATTATATCACATAATAATTTTAAAGTCCAGCAATTTTCAATATTTTGTGACATTAAGATGCTTTGCCGGTTTGCTGCAAATGAAAAGCATATAAAATTTGTACTCTCAAGTAAGCATATATAATGGGATAATATCATAGTATCTACTATGGGATTATTTTTTTAGGAGGATATGCAAGATGCAGGTAAAGAAACAGAACATAAATATTGGAAAAGCTATTTATGAAGGTGACATAAAAACAAGTGCTGAGGGAAGTATTATTGTTCCTGATGTGAAGCCGGATATTTTAAAGGTTTTGCAGGTTGATGCAGATACATATTTGTGTGAAAAACAGATTGATAACGGGAAAATTACAATAACCGGAAAGGTCAACGTAAATGTATTATATGTTCCCGAAAGTGATGAATGTAATATTCAGTGCATAAGGGGCTGTTTTGACTTCTGCGAAACGATTAAAAATCAGGAATTTACTGACGATATGAAGGTAATAGCCTGCTGTGATGCAGAAAAGGTGGGATACAAGCTTATCAATTCCCGTAAAATAGGAATTGACGCACAGATTCTTATAAGTGTGCAGGTGATTGCGGATAATGAGTGCTGCTTTGTGTGTGATATTGAAGAGGAAGCTGCGGAAGTAAAACGTGGTAACATACGTATGCAGAATACCGATATTTATAAAGAATATAAGTTTAAGCTCGAGGAAACCCTTGATTTTGCTGCAGGAAAAGGCTCTGTATGCGAAATTCTTAAAAGTAATATAATGATAGCTGATAAGGAATATAAGGCACTTTCAGGAAAGCTTGTCATAAAAGGCAGGGCATGCACGTCTGTTTTATATATTGATGAAAACGGATGCTGTGACCATAATGATTTTGAAATACCCTTTACCGAGGTTGTTGATATTGAGGGACTAAAGGAGGATTGTGACTGCGAAATAACCTATCAGATATGTGATACTGATTTTTCTGTTTCGCAGAATATGTCCGGAGACGGAAAATGTCTTTTGATTAGTGCAGAAATATCAATTTGCGTGAAATGTGAGTGTCAGGAGGAAGTAAGCGTTATTTCTGACTGTTATTTTACTAATACAGATTGTGTTTTGAACTGTTACGAGCTTGAAACGGAAGAGGTTATTGATAAGCCTATGTTTTCTGCTGTGATGAAGGAGATGCTTCAAAAGGATTCTGCCGCTCCGGAAATCAGGGGTGTTTACACTGTTGTAGCTAAACCGTATATAACCTCATCGCAAATTCAGAACGGACGAATTGCCGTTTCCGGAAAAACTGTTGTGTATGTACTGTATACAACAGAAAACCCGCAAATTCCTGTGTGCAGCATAAATGAGGAAATCCCTTTTAGCTATATGGTGGATTGCGAAAATGCTTCAAGAGATGCTGAGGTTATGCTTAGTATAGAATGTGAGCATATAAGCTATACTATAAGCTCTTCAAATGCCGTTGAAATAAGATGCGGACTCGGTATTAACGGAAAGGTTATTAAGAAATCAGTAGCAAAGGTAATTAATGAAATTGAGGAAAAGGAGCTGCCTTTTGCTGACAGCGGTATGGTTATTTACTTTGTAAAGGACGGGGACAGTTTGTGGGATATTGCAAAGCACTATCATGTCAAATGTGCAGATATTTTAAACTGTAACGGACTTGATGATGGGGCAGAGCTTATAAAGGGTGAAAAGCTTATTATTCCGGTAATAAAATAGAAACCTTTTGATAGAGTATGGAATTACCGTACTCTATTTTTTTATAAAGAAATGTTGCAAAAAATCTTGTAATTTCCAAATAATTATAGTATAATAGTTTCATATGATATTTAGGATGGTGTATTATGCTGTTTAGGAATATTGCATATGATGTGCAGGCTGTGCTTGAGCGTGACCCGGCGGCAAGAACAAAAGCTGAGGTTTTTCTGCTTTATCCGGGGATTCAGGCTGTAATGTGGCACAGGGTTTCACATTTTTTCTATAAACATAACCGAAAATTTATTGCAAGGTGGATTTCTCAATGCACACGCTTCTTAACCGGAATAGAAATTCATCCGGGAGCAACTATCGGTAAGGGACTTTTTATTGACCACGGAATGGGTGTTGTTATCGGTGAAACAGCGATAATCGGCGATAACTGTACCATTTATCAGGGGGTTACTCTTGGCGGTACAGGTAAGGAAAAGGGAAAAAGACACCCGACTCTTGGCAATAACGTAATGGTTGGCAGCGGTGCAAAGGTTTTAGGACCATTTACCGTTGGCGATAATTCAAAAATTGCAGCAGGTGCTGTTGTATTGTCTGAGGTTCCTCCTAACTCAACATGTGTCGGAGTACCGGCAAGAATTGTTAAGCGTGAAGGCATCAGGGTTGATGTCGACCTTGATCAGGTTACAATTCCGGATCCGGTTTCATCGCAGATATGTACGCTTTCTGTGCATATGGCTGCACTTGAAAAGAAAATAAAGGAAATGGAAAATAATAGCTCGGAAGGAAAAGAAAATGAAAATATATAATTCAATGACTCGTCAAAAGCAGGAATTTGTGCCGATTAAAAAGGGTGAAGTATCAATGTACTCCTGCGGACCTACGGTTTATGATTATTTCCATATCGGAAATGCAAGACCGTTCATTATATTTGATACAATGCGAAGATACCTCGAATATCTTGGATATAAGGTTACATTTGTCCAGAATTTTACTGATATTGATGATAAAATGATTAATCGTGCAAACAAAGAAGGAATAACAGTAAAAGAGCTTGGTGAGAGATTTATTGCGGAATATTTTAAGGATGCTGCGGCACTTGGAATAAGAAAAGCCACAATTCATCCAAAGGCAACTGAAAATATAGACGCAATTATTGATGTTGTAAAATCACTTGAGGACAAGGGCTATGCCTATAACATAAATGGGAATGTTTATTTCCGTACCAAAAAGTTTGAGGGATACGGAAAGCTGTCGCATCAGCCGCTTGAAGAGCTTGAAGCCGGTGCAAGAATAGATGTTAACGACGATAAAGAGGACCCGATGGATTTTGCTTTATGGAAGGCCCAAAAACCCGGCGAGCCTGCGTGGGAAAGCCCATGGGGAATGGGTAGACCAGGCTGGCATATAGAATGCTCGGCAATGGTTAATAAGTTTTTAGGAGCTAACATAGACATTCATTCCGGCGGAAAAGATTTGATATTCCCGCACCATGAAAATGAAATAGCACAATCAGAATGTGCAAACGGCTGTGATTTTGCTAACTACTGGATGCATAACGGCTATATTAATATTAATAATCAGAAAATGAGCAAATCGCTTGGTAATTTCTTTACAGTACGTGATATTACGGCAAAATATAAGCCTGAGGTTGTCAGGTTCTTTATGCTTTCCGCACATTACAGAAGTCCGGTAAATTTTAGCGACGAGCTTATGCAGCAGGCACAAGCTGCTATGGAGAGAGTGTATAACTGTATTGATAATATGAAATTCTTGCTGAATGCTGCAAAGGATAGAGATATAAACGATTCTGAAAAAGAAATTATGGAAGCCCTTGGAAAGGCAAAAAAGCGTTTCTGCGACTCAATGGATGATGACTTAAATACTGCAGATGCAATTTCAGCTATTTTTGATATTGTATCAGTCGTTAATAAGAATTTGTCGCAGGATGGGGATAATGCGAGGTCCGTTATTGATGCAAGCCTTGCTCATATACACGAGATAGGCGATGTTTTAGGACTTTTTGAGGAGAAGGAAGAGCTATCCGTTGATGCGGAAATTGAGGCACTTATCGAAAAGAGAAATGAAGCCCGCAAGAATAAGGACTGGGCGGAAGCTGACAGAATCCGTGATGAACTAAAAGCAAGAAATATTATATTAAAGGATACACCTATGGGTGTAAAGTGGTCATACGCAGAATGATGAAAGAGAAGAATCCGTCAGTTTATCCGGCACTTGTGCTTGCTTATATCGGAGACGCGATTTATGAGGTTTTTACAAGAAAAAAAATCCTGTCAGAGCATCCTGACATGCCGGCACATAAGCTTCACATAATAAATGTCGGATATGTAAAAGCAAAAGCACAGAGTAATGCTATGACTGCAATAGAACCTGTGCTTACAGAAAAGGAGCTTGGAATATACAAACGGGGAAGAAATGCAAAATCTGCTACTGTCCCTAAAAATGCCGACCTTACCGATTACAGACGGGCTACCGGCTTTGAGGCTTTAATCGGATATCTGCACTTAGCAGGAGAAGAGGAGAGGCTTTCTGAGTTAATGGAGATAGCTTTTAATAATGCAAAATAATTCTTAGGAGGAAGAAAAATGGATAAAAAAAGAGCTACTGAACTTGCAATTGTTGCAAACAAAGTCAGAAAAAATGCATTGACAGCAGTGTATAGTGCATCATCAGGTCATCCGGGCGGTTCGCTGTCTGTGGCAGATGTACTTACTTATTTGTACTGTGAGGTTATGAATGTCGATGCAAAAAATCCGAAAATGCAAGACCGCGACAGAATAGTACTTTCAAAAGGACATACCTGTCCTGCACTTTATTCTGTGCTTGCGTATAAAGGATTTTTCCCTGAGGAGGATATTACAACCTTCAGAAAAGCAGACAGTTACCTTCAGGGACACCCTGATATGAACAAGGTTCCGGGTATTGATATGTCAACCGGCTCATTAGGACAGGGTATTTCAGCAGCCGGAGGTATGGCGCTTGCTGCTAAGCTTGATAAAAAAGATTACAGAGTTTATGCAATTTTAGGTGACGGCGAGCTTGAAGAAGGACAGGTTTGGGAGCAGGCAATGTTCGCAAGCCACTATAAGCTTGATAATTTTACTGTTTTTGTTGACTTTAACGGTCTGCAAATTGACGGTAATGTTCAGGATGTTATGAACCCGAATCCAATTGATAAGAAGTTTGAAAGCTTCGGCTGGAATGTTGTATTGGCTGATGCACATGATTTTGAATCATTAGAAGCGGCCGTAAACAATGCAAAGGCTACTAAAGGACAGCCTACAGCCGTTATTATGAAGTCAGTTAAAGGCAAGGGAGTTTCCTTTATGGAAAACGAAGCCGGCTGGCATGGTGCTGCACCTAATGAGGAACAGTATAATCAGGCAATTTCTGAGCTAAATGAAAAGATTGCAGAACTGGAGGCGAGTTTATAATGGCAAAGAGAGCAACAAGAGAATCGTACGGAAGTGCGTTAGTAGAATATGGTAAGGACGAAAGAGTGGTAGTTTTAGATGCTGACCTTTCAAAATCAACCAAAACTGATATGTTTAAAAAAGCTTACCCTGACAGATTTTTCAATATGGGTATTGCAGAAGCAAATATGATGTGTGTTGCTGCAGGTCTTGCTGCAAGTGGAAAAATTGCATTTGCATCAACCTTTGCTATGTTCGCAGCCGGCAGAGCTTTTGAACAGGTAAGAAATTCAATCGGATATACTAAGCTGAATGTAAAAATAGGTGCAACTCATGCAGGTATTTCTGTTGGTGAGGACGGGGCATCACATCAATGTCTTGAGGATATTGCTCTGATGCGTACAATTCCTGATATGGTTATCATTAATCCTGCCGATGATATTGAGGCACAGCTTGCAGTAAAGGCTGCAATTGAACATGAAGGTCCTGTTTATATGAGATTTGGACGTTTAGCTGTTGAGGACGTTAATCCGGCTGATTATAAGTTTGAAATCGGTAAGGGTGTTCAGCTTGAAGATGGAAAGGATGTTACAATTATTGCAACAGGTTTAATGGTCGGAATGGCACTTGAGGCAAGAAAAATGCTTGCTGATGAGGGAATTTCCGCAAGAGTTGTAAATATTCATACAATTAAGCCGATTGACAAAGATATTATCATTAAAGCATCAAAGGAAACAGGTGCTATTGTAACAGCTGAAGAACATTCAATTTACGGCGGTCTCGGAAGTGCAGTATCTGAGGTTATAACAGATAGTGCTCCTTGCCCTGTAAAGGTTATAGGAACCGATAAGTTCGGAAGAAGCGGTAAGCCTGCAGAGCTTTTTGAAATGTACGGCTTAACAGCAGAAAATATCTGCAAAAAAGCAAAAGAGGCAATTAGCTTAAAATGATAACTTATTTGTGAGGGTATAACATTATATGGAGGGGTATAAATGGAATTACAAGGAAAAAGAATTGCTTTTTTGGGCGACAGCATAACAGCAGGTGCAGGTGCATCTGTTCCGGAAAATAAATATGTTGAGGTATTTAAAAAGAATTGTAAGCTGTCAGAAGCATATAACTATGGTATTGGCGGAACAAGAATTTCAAAACAAAAGAAGCCGTCAAAAAATTCGGAGTGGGATAAGGATTTTATATCACGAGTAGCTGCTATGGAAGAAAATGTAGACGCTGTAGTTGTATTTGGTGGTACTAATGATTTTGGACACGGAGATATACCACTTGGAGCTTTTGGTGACACAACAGAGGATACATTTTGCGGATGCTGCCATATTTTGATGACTTCTCTTGTTAAAAAATATCCCGAAGTACCAATAGTAGTTTTGACACCTCTGCATCGGTTAGGTGAAAACAAATTAGTGAATGAGATCGGCTTAGACAGAGTTCCTTTGGCAAGCTATGTGTCAGCCATTCGTGAAATGGCAAACGGTTTTTCTTTGCCTGTTCTTGATTTGTTTGCAATAAGCGGTATGCAGCCGGAAATAAGCGAACAAAATAAATTGTATTTTACAGATGGCTTGCACCCAAACGATTTGGGACATAAAAAAATTGCCGGAATGTTAGAAAACTTTATAAGAAATCAGATATTCTGATAATTAATAACAACAAAAAAGGCATGCTTCAATAAGTGATTTTTCGCAGTATTGATGCAATGCCTTTTTATGTTATTTATATTCTTTTGAAAACTTTAACTGATTTTTCAGGCATATTTATAAAATAAATTCCGTCTTGCGATGAATAAGTTTCCTGATGAAATACACCCTGTATTGATGTTACTCCGAATCGTGCTGCGTCAAGGCGGAAGGTGGTTTCGCTGCCTGAGTTCACAAGGACAATGAAGCTATCCTTATCATCATAGCGGATGAACCCATAACCATTTTCAAATTTATAAATTGTTTCAAATTCACCTGTTTTAAAAACTTCGTTTTCATTTCGTAAACGAATATTTTGCTTATAATGCTCCATAATTTCTGCGTTTTCCTTTCCCCAGGGGAAGCATCTTCGGCAGAAGGGGTCGGAATATCCTTCAATACCTGATTCGTCGCCATAAAAAATTGTAGGAACACCAGGAAGTAGTGCTTGCATTGTTATGATACATTTTAGCTTAGATATTGCAACCGATTTATCGTGTTCGTTAAGCCGCTCATATGCCTGAGCATCTTTTCCTGATGCTTTTTTATTGCCCATTACTGTCAAAATTCGTTCAGTGTCGTGACTTGAAAGGAAGTTAAGCGTTGCAAAAAATGCAGGTTTTGGATAGTTTTCCTTGATGCTCATAATTCGTCTGTCAAGAGCCTCAGCATCAATATTTTGATTAATAAAACCGATTAACGCATTTCTTAAAGGATAGTTCATTACAGAGTCAAGTTCTTTTCCCATAAAGTACTGACGCTGCTCGTTATATGCAATTTTATTTGATGCATCCTCCCACACTTCACCGATTATAACCGCCTCTGGGTTCTGTTTTTTCACTTCTTCACGCAGAATTTCAACAAAAAAGTCGGGAAGCTCGTCAACAACATCCAATCTCCAGCCTGAAGCACCAGCTTTTAGCCATTTTTTTACAACAGCATCTTCGTTCTTTAAGATATAATTTTGATAGCTTTCAGAATTTTCTTCGGTTTGGGGAAGTGTTGTAATACCCCACCAGGACTCATATTCTTCCGGAAAGTTGCTAAAACGATACCATTTATAATAAGGAGAATTTTGTGACTGATAAGCACCTACAGAATTGTACGTTCCTTTTTTGTTAAAATACAAGCTGTCGCTGCCTGTGTGGTTGAAAACTCCGTCTAATATAATTTTTATTCCAAGCTTTTGTGCTGATTTGCATAAGTGCTTAAAATCTTGTTCAGTTCCGAGCATCGGGTCAATAGTCTTATAGTCGCCTGTATCGTATCTGTGATTTGAGTATGCCTTGAAAATCGGATTTAAGTAAATACAGGAAATACCAAGCTCTTTTAAGTAGGGAAGCTTTTTCTCAATTCCAATCAAATTTCCGCCAAAGAAGTCGTTACACAGGTACTCGCCGCCGAATTGTTCAGCCTTATAAAACGGCTCATCGCCCCAATTTCTTTTAATAATACCGTTTCTGTTATCCAAAAAGCTGTTATCCTCATTTCCGTTAAAGAATCTGTCAGGGAATATCTGATAGCATACGCTGTCCTTCCACCATTTCGGAGTTTGATAGCCTTCATCATATACTGTAATCTGATACTTATTATGTGGCTTCTGTGTGAAAACTGAACCTATACCTCCGAGGTTTTCGGTGTTATTACCGTAATAAACCTGTCCATCCTTTGATGCGATGTCAAAGTAATAATGCATAAGTCCTGTACTGTCAGGGGCAGTGATTTTTGCTTCGTATATATATGCACCTGCAACTTCAAAAACATAAGACATATTTACACAGTCGGTTTTTCCACTGAATTCATAAACAAGCCTTATATGAGTTGGGATACCAAAATCCATAAGAGCAAGTCTTAATGTGATTTCTGTGTTTTTAGTTACAGCTCCAAAAGGAGTGCGGTATAGTAGAGCCCTTGAATTGTGTTCGATTTTCATATAGCGAACCTCCGGTTTTTTTTGAGTAACGTTATTAAGGGACTGCAGAAGCAGTCCCTTGTGAATTATTTGATAGGTTTTAAATTCCAGATGTCCTTGTTATAATCAGCTATGGTACGGTCAGAGGAGAAGAATCCGCAGGATGCTGTGTTCATAATCGCTTTGTGCCACCATGTAGCTTTGTCGTTATAATCCTTTGAAATTCTGTCCTGTGTCTGACAGTATGCTTCAAAATCACGAAGTACCATATAGGTATCAGGGTAGCCGTAGTCACCAAATAACAATGTCTGATACAGGTCGCGGAAGATTTGAGTGTTCTCCGGCTCAAGCTCACCTGAGATAAGCTGGTCAAGAGCTTTTCTTAGTGCATTATTAGTTGAGTAAATTGTTTTAACCTCGTCAGAATTGTTAAATTTCAGGCGTGCTGCAACCTCGTCAGCCTTCAATCCGAAGATATAAATATTATCCTCGCCAACCTGTTCAAGCATTTCAACATTTGCACCGTCTAAAGTACCGATTGTAACAGCACCGTTTAACATAAACTTCATATTACCTGTACCTGAAGCTTCCTTTCCGGCTGTTGAAATCTGCTCGGAAATATCAGCTGCAATTACAAGCTTCTCGGCAATTGAAACACCATAGTTTTCAAGGAATACAACCTTAATTTTGCCTTTAATTCTTGGGTCGTTATTAATTTTTTCACCTACAGAATTAATGAGCTTTATAATAAGCTTTGCTCGCTTATAGCCCGGAGCCGCCTTTGCTCCGAAAATGTATGTCTTTGGTGTATAATCCATATCCGGATTTTCACAAAGCATATTGTAATCAGCGAGAATGTGAAGAATATTAAGAAGCTGTCTTTTATATTCGTGCAGACGTTTTGCCTGAACGTCATATATTGAGTCAGGGTTTATCTCAATGCCGTTATGCTCTTTAATATATTCAGCAAGGCGAACCTTGTTATCGTGCTTTATTTTAGCAAATGCTGCCTGGAAATCCTTATCATCAGCATATTTTTTAAGTTTTTCAAGCTGCTTGTAATCCTTTATCCAGTCTTTTCCAATTTTTGATGAAATAAGCTCTGTTAATTCAGGGTTACAGTTTGCAATCCATCGGCGGAAGGTAATACCGTTTGTGATTGCATGGAAACGACTTTTATCAAGCCTGTAGTAATCAGCAAAAATATCGCTTGTCAAAATCTTTGTGTGAAGCCCTGAAACACCATTCACAGCGAAGCAGGTAGCAAGGCAGAGATTTGCCATAAATACCTGATTATCTGAAATAATTGCCATCCATTTTTGCTTTCCCCAATCATCAGGATAAACCTCCTGAAGATTTATCATAAGCCTTCTGTTTATTTCTTCAACAATCATAGAAATTCTCGGCAGAATACGCTTGAACATATCAAGAGGCCATTTTTCAAGAGCTTCACTTAAAACAGTATGGTTTGTGTAAGCAAAAGTACGTCTTGTAATGTCCCATGCTTCGTCCCAACCAAGACCTTTATCGTCAATTAGTAGTCTCATAAGCTCAGGAATTGCAAGGGTTGGGTGAGTATCATTAATGTGAATAACAGCCTTTTCCGGCAAGTTATGCCAGTCATAGCCGTAACGGTCCTCGTATTCCTTCAAAATCCACTGAAGTGTTGCGGATACAAGGAAATACTGCTGTTTTAAACGAAGTTCCTTACCCTCTGTGTGATTATCTTCAGGGTAGAGAACCTTTGAGATAAGCTCAGCAAGCTGTTTTTCCTCAGTTGAACGGATATAGTTACCGCTGTTAAATTCCTGCATATTCATAACGTCCGGAGCTTTTGCAGACCAAAGACGAAGTTTATTAACAATCTTTGAATCATAGCCTACAAGCGGAACGTCATAAGGCATAGCAATAATTGTATGCTCGTTCTCATAGCGGAAAGAGAAGTGACCGTCGTGCCAGTCGGTGTGAACCTGACCGCCAAATTTTACAGTTACAGCTTCCTCCGGTCTTGCAATTTCCCATGCATTTCCGTTTTCGAGCCATGTGTCCGGCAATTCTGTCTGATAGCCGTCTACGATTTTCTGACGGAAAAGACCATATTCATAGCGGATTGTGCAGCCATAAGCCGGCAGGTCCATTGTTGTTAAGGAATCCATAAAGCAGGCAGCTAAACGTCCCAAACCGCCGTTTCCGAGACCTGCGTCATTTTCCAGTTCAACTATATCAGGAAGCTCATATCCCAATGCCTTTAGTGCATTTACATATGTTTCTGTCTGCATAAGGTTAAGGATATTTGTAGCCAAAAGTCGTCCCATAAGGAATTCAAATGACAGATAATAAAGCTTTTTTGAATTTTCCTTCTTTACCTCTTTATGTGACACCGACCAGCGTGCCATAATCTGGTCACGTGCGGTAAGGGCACAGGCAGTATAAACCATCTTAGGTGTTGCATCCTCTAAGGTTTTTCCGAAATGCCTTGAAAGTTTTCCTTCAATCTCTTTTTTTAGTTCTGTTTCCTTTGCATTAAGCTTAATTTTTTCCATTAATAATATATTCCTTTCAATATTGGGTTTGCCGGTTATTTTCCGGATATATCAAGACTCTTTTTTAGAAGGTGTCTTTTTTGTTGATTTTTTTGTTTCGCTTTTTACTGTGGTTGTTTTTTTAGAAGTAGCTTTTTTTGCTGTAGTTGACTTTTTTGTGGCTGTCTTTTCAGCCTTTTTAACAGGCTTTGCCGCTTGCTTTTCAATATCTGCTTTTATTTCTGCTACGTTCTTTGCTTTATCGCTTTCTGATAAGTTTTTAAGGAGATCCTTATCTTTTTTTACTGTTTCTGCCGTCCATTTGGCTTCTGAAGCTTCAGTGTCGGCTTTTATGTTGCTTTCAAATGCAGATTTTTTCTTTGCAGGCTTTTTTACAGCTTTCTTTGCCGACGATTTCTTTTCTGCTTCTACCTTTTCAGGAAGAGAAATTCCTGTAAGGCTTTCATAGAGAGAAATATACTTATCAGCCGATGCCTCCCAAGAAAAATCTTCTTTCATTGCATTTTTAACAATCTTATCCCATGCTTTTCTGTTATCATAATAGGTACGCATTGCATAGTTAATAACATGCATCATATCATCTGCATTATATGCTGTAAAGGAAAAGCCTGTTCCTTCACCTGTGTACTCGTTATACGGACGGACGGTATCCTTAAGACCGCCTGTTTCCCGTACGATAGGAAGAGTACCATACCGCATTGAAATAATTTGCGAAAGCCCGCAAGGCTCAAAACGTGACGGCATTAAAAATGCATCACAGGCTGCATATATTTTATGAGATAATTCATTTGAAAAATAAATGTTAGCAGAAACGCTGTCAGGGTATTTCCAGGCAAAGTGACGAAACATATTTTCGTAGCTCTCGTCACCTGTTCCAAGCACAACAATCTGGTATCCGCCCTCGCATAACTGTTCCATTGCATATGCAATAAGGTCAAAGCCCTTCTGGTCAGTAAGTCTTGAAACAATACCAATCATAAACTTATTTTCGTCAACAGGGAGGTTAAGCTCTTTTTGGAGTGCAACCTTGTTTTCCTTTTTCTTGGCAAGGCTTCTGTCTGTGTAGTTAGTATAAATGAAGTTGTCAGTCTTTGGGCTCCAGTCATCCGAAATTCCATTGACAATACCTAAAAGATCGCCACGACGTGCAGTAAGAAGTCCGTCAAGACCTTCACCGTATTCCTGTGTGGTTATTTCATTTGCATAAGTTTCGGAAACTGTTGTAATTTTGTTTGCATAAACAAGACCGCCCTTTAACAGATTTGCGTCCTTGTAATATTCAAGCTTGTCACCTGTAAAGTAGTAGTCACCGATAGCCATTGCATCTTTAATTTTTTCAAGATCCCATCTGCCCTGGAAACGAAGATTATGAATTGTCATAACAGTTTTAATGCCACGGTAAAACGGATTATCGTAAAAAGTATCTAAAAATACCGGGATTGGTGCTGTCTGCCAGTCGTTACAGTTAATAACGTCGGGACGAAAGTCCAGAGTGGGCAGAAGAGAAAGCACAGCTTTAGAGAAGAAAATAAATTTCTCGCAGTCTAAATGAATGTGGTCATAAGGCTTATCACCGTTAAAGTAATATTCGTTGTCTACAAAATAGTATGTAGTGCCTTTCCAGTCCATTTCAAAAACACCGCAATACTGCTTTCTCCAACCCATATCTATATAAATGTGGTTGATATAGGTCATCATATCCTTATATTTTTGGTCTATACACCTGTATAGTGGTAAAATTACTCTTGAGTCTACGCCTTTTTGTTTCAGTGTAACAGGAAGAGAGCCTGCTACGTCGCCGAGACCGCCTGTTTTAACAAAAGGTGCGGCTTCGGATGTTGCATATAAGAGATTCATATTCATTCCACCTTTCTAATATATAATCATACACTAAAACAGCATATTTGTCAAATAAGTATAGCAATTTTAGCATTATGCTTTTTAACAAAATTTAAACATTTTATACAGTATTTTTTATAACAATTTACATTGACAATAATCTTTTTAAATGTTAAAGTATATATTGTAGAAAAGGAATGATGAAATATGAGACTTTCAGAGGGAAAAAAAGACAGAAGCTATAAAATCGGTAAAATACAGCTTGATGAGGTTGTTATACGCCGTTTGCATACACTCGGAATGACATCAGGTACCACTATAAATGTACTTAACCTTAAAAAAACAGGGCCTATGATTGTAAAGGTACGCGGAACCCGTTTTGCTTTGGGGAGAGGCTTTTGTGAAGGTATTTTTGTAGAGGAGGCATAAGATGAGTAACCTTAATATCGCATTTACAGGAAATCCGAACTGTGGAAAAACAACTCTTTTTAATGCATATACCGGAGCAAACTTAAAGGTTGCGAACTGGCCGGGAGTTACTGTTGAAAAGATTGAAGGCAAGATGAAATTTCATGGTCAGGTTTTTAATCTTGTTGACCTGCCGGGGATTTACTCGCTTTCCTCTTATACTCTTGAGGAAAAGCTTTCACGTGAGTACATATTGGGAGATGACGTTGATGTTATTGTTGACGTTTGCGATGCATCAAGCCTTGAGCGTAACTTATATCTTGCCCTGCAGCTTATAGAGCTTGGAAAGCCGGTAGTGCTTGCACTTAATATGATGGATATTGTAGAAGAACGGGGAATGGAAATTGATATGCACCGCCTGCCTGAAATGCTGGGTATTCCGGTTGTGCCGGTAAGTGCAAGAAAGAGAACGGGACTTGATATTCTTATGCACGCTGTCGAGCATCACGCAGGCAGACCGCATGATATTACCGAGCATCACCACCACGAGCTTCCGATGCGTGAACATTTTGACGATGCGGCGGCAGCTGAGCGGAACTACAGTTCAAGCGTGACTCTGAATTCAAAGCACCACAGATATGCTATGGTATATTCTGATGAAATCGAAGAAAAGCTTGATATTATAGTTGCGATGCTCAGAAGAAAATATCCGGATTTACAAAATTACAGATACTATGCATTAAAGCTTTTAGAGCATGATGAAGCTGTGTGCCGCAGCTATCCACTTGATTTAAAAGGGATTGCCGATGAAAGCTATGAGTCGCAGATTATAAATGAAAAGTATGATTTTATTCAGGAAATTATTGAAGAAGTACTGGTTAATAAAGAGGAAAAGAGTGCATTTACCGATAAGGTAGACAAGGTGCTGACACACAGTGTATTTGGAGTACCGATTTTTCTTGCTATAATGGCACTTGTATTTTTCCTTACCTTTACTGTAGGCGATTGGTTAAAAGGATTTTTTGAAAACTGGCTGGAGAGCTTTTCAGTTGGTGTTTCGGACTTGTTATCGGCTGTTAATGCAAGTTCTGTGCTTACTTCTTTAGTAGTTGACGGCGTTATTGCCGGAGTGGGAGGAATACTTACATTTCTGCCCAATATATTTATTCTTTTCCTTGCTCTTGCATTTTTGGAGGACAGCGGATATATGTCAAGAGTTGCATATGTAATGGACGGAATTATGGGAAAGCTTGGTCTTTCAGGTCGTGCATTTATTCCTATGCTTCTTGGCTTTGGTTGCACAGTTCCTGCTGTAATGGCATCACGGGCACTTGAGGATAAACGTGACAGGCTGAAAACTATATTGATAACACCATTTATGTCCTGTAGTGCAAAGCTTCCTGTCTATGTTATGCTGTCCGAAATATTTTTTGCAGAGTATGCCTTGGTTGCTGCATATTCTATGTATCTTATAGGATTTGTTGTAGCATTAATTGTGGCATATATTATGTCTAAGACAGAAAAAAATAAAAATACCAATGACCTCTTAATTGAGCTTCCGGAGTATAAGACACCGAATGCGAGAACAATTGCTATTTATGTATGGGAAAAGGTTAAGGACTACCTGACAAAAGCAGGAACAACAATTTTCCTTGCATCGGTTATTCTGTGGTTTATACTGAATTTCGGAGCGGGAGGAATGGTAACGGATATGTCTCAGAGCTTTGGTGCGGTTATCGGGAAATGGCTTGTGCCGATTATGTCCCTTGCCGGACTTGGTTACTGGCAGATTGTCGTCGCACTAATTTCGGGAATTGCCGCAAAAGAGGTTGTTGTATCGAGCATGACTGTGCTATACGGCATAGGAAACATATCATCAAAAGAAGGAATGAATACCCTTGCTGCGATTTTAGGCGCAGACGGCTTTACAGCTCTTAATGCATATTCAATGATGCTGTTCTGTCTTTTGTATATACCTTGTATTGCAAGTATTGTAACAATAAAACGTGAGACAAATTCATGGAAATTAACCTTTCTTGCAATGGCAATGCAGCTTGGTCTTGCATGGGGAATATCCACTGTTTTTTATCAGGTTGGAAGGATGATTTTTTGATTAACAGAATACACTTAGCTCCCATGGCAGGGGTTACAGACCTGCCCTTCAGGCTTATTTGCAAAAGCTACGGTGCTGACGGCTTAACTACTGAAATGGTCAGTGCTAAAGGACTTTACTACAAGGATAAAAAGACTGCGTCCTTAATGCGTCTTGATGAAAGGGAAAAGCCTGCGTCAATCCAGATTTTTGGTTCAGAGCCGGAAATTATGGCTGAAATTGCACCTATTGTAGCCTCATGCGGAGCGGCGGCTATAGATATTAATATGGGATGTCCTATGCCTAAAATTGTAAATAACGGTGACGGCAGTGCACTTATGAAAAATCCGGAGCTTGCAGGGAAGATTGTAAGGGCGGTTTCGGATGCTGTAAATATTCCGGTTACTGTCAAGATACGCAAAGGCTGGGATAGTGATACTGCGGCGGAGTTTGCAAAGGTGCTTGAAGCAAACGGTGCAAAAGGCATAACTGTTCACGGCAGAACAAGAGAGCAGTTTTATCAGGGTACTGCTGATTGGGACACAATTAAGGCTGTGAAAAAAGCTGTGAAAATTCCGGTTATAGGTAACGGAGATATATTAAGCGGTAATGATGCAATGCGAATGCTTGAACATACAGAATGTGATGGTGTTATGGTGGGAAGAGGTGCACAGGGAAACCCATTCATTTTTCGTCAGATAAAGGAATACCTTAAAACCGGTAAAATGACGTATGCACCGACTTTTCGTGAAAAAATGGAACAGGCAATTGAGCATACCAAGCTTTTGTGTGCTGAAAAAGGAGAGCGAAGAGGTGTACCTGAAGCAAGAAAGCATATTGCGTGGTATATTAAGGGAATACCTCATTCCAACGAACTAAAAGCCAGGGTTTTCACCTTAACTTCTCTTGAGGAATTGCTTGAAATTCTGGATAATTCAGCAAAGCGGCTCGAATAATGTAAGATTATTACGATAAAAATTTAAAATTTAATATTGATTATTTTGGATAATAATGGTATAATGTCCTCATATGCTGATAAAATCAGCAGTAGATATTTTATTTGCTTTTTATAAGAATTTCATCTAAGGAGGACAAACAGTGAAAAAATCATTATTTACCTTCTTTTTTTCAATTATGCTTGTGTCTGCGTCCTTTTTGGGCGGAGCACCGGTTGCGAAATCAGCAGCAGACGATAATTTTGGTCTTCCCATTAAGACTGAAAAGCTGTCAGTATCATCTGTTGTAAAGGATTCGGTAGTAACGGCAGATGTTCTGCCTGAGATGGCAGAGAACCCTACCTTCTCGTCGTTCAACCCCAATACCGATTCTGAGGTTATTTCTAAAACTGATGCTCCGCCCAAAACGGACGCAGATTTTGTTCCTGAAAATCCTGATGAAGCAAACATTTTCCAAATTAATGAAAAACCCAAACAGGTTGACCTGTATATTTGGGGCAAGGGAATAACCCTTAAAAGCTTTCCCATTATCGAAAATGACGTGCTTCTTTTACCGGCTAAGGAGTTTTTGGAAAACCTCGGTATTTACGATTTTTCGGTAGACAGCGAAAATCAAATTACAATCACCTATGGCGAAAAACTCGCTGTAATGAACATAGGTTCTGATAAAGCAAGAATTTGTGATGAAGAAGTTATCCTTTTTTCTGCTCCTTTTTATGTTGGCGAAACAGTCTATGCACCGATGCAGAATTTATGCAAGGCTTTTGGATTTTTAGTGCAGATTAAGGAAAAAGACAGTATTCTTACAGTTTTTGTGGATAGCCCTGCAGGGGAAGAATGTGAAGAGGAAATATATGTAAACAAGGCGGGGCTTACATCAGAAACTCCGTATCTGATATGGGTAAACAAATCAAAGTACACCGTAAATGTTTTTCTTAAGGAAAAAGGAAGATGGGATTTGATATATACTTGTAAATGTTCTATAGGAACAGATTCAACACCTACTGTAACAGGGACTTTTAAATACTTTTCAAGAGAAAAAAGATGGACATATCCGGATTTTTATGTCGGTCCGATTATGCGGTTTTACCGGGGATATGCCATCCATTCAACACTTTTAAATTTTGATGGAAGTAATTATAATGCAACAGTAGGGAAAAAGCTTTCTCATGGATGCGTCAGGGTTTTGCCTGAGGATATAAACTGGATGGTATGCTATGTACCGCTTTACACGACTATTTATGTTACCTGATTATTAAAAAATCTGTTGCCGTAATTTTGGGTAACAGATTTTTTAAACTACCTTATATGTGTTTCTAACTATTTTTTTGTTCAGATTTATTTACAAAATATTCACATATTATACATACACAAATAATATTCTTTTGCTATAATATGGCTAAAGTCCCGGGAGGAGGAATTATTTTGAAAAGAGCAAAGGTTAATTTTGATAAGGAAAAATTTAAGGTTTTATTAAAACCCACAAAGAAAAAGATTATATTTTTAGCTGCAGCTGTCATTTTTGTAGCTGCTTTTGGGGGTATATTCGGGAAAAAGAACAAAACTGTTTCAAATAATGTTCGTGAAAATGATATGGTAATCCGTGGAAACATTGATGTTACTATAACAGGAAGTGCAGCAGTTGAACCGCTCGAACGATTTGAGATTATACCTAAGGTAAGTGGAGATATTACATACTGTCCGTATGAGGTTGGAGACAGCGTGCAAAAGGACGATATACTTTATATGTTTGACTCATCAGATACCGACCTTACTGTTGAGCGTCAGCGTGTTTCAATGCAGCAAAGCGAAAATAATTACCGCGATGCACTAAAGGAAAGAGAAAAATTATCCTTAATAGCTAAAAATGACGGTATTATTTCAGGTCTTACAATAAAAGTGGGACAAGAGGTAAATAACGGAACAAAAATAGCATCGGTTGATAATACAGCAATTTTAGAGGTTGATCTGCCCTTTACTCAGGCACAGATAGGCACTATAAATGTTGGTGATGAAGCTATCATAACAAGCTCGAAGCATATGAGTACCGTTTATGGAACTGTAACGCATAAGGCAAGTGCGGCTTTTGCAGGAAATGACGGCTCTACACTTTATAATGTTACTGTTGAATTTAGAAATCCCGGTGCATTTTATGACGGAATGGAGGTTGGCGGCAGTGTTAGCGGAAATATAAGTCCGGGAAGCGGAACCGTTACAAATTCCTCCGGCGGAAGCATTGTTACTGAGACTGATGGTACAGTTTCAAAGGTTAATTACTCAAACGGTGATTACGTAACGAGGGGAACTGTTATCGCAACCCTTACAAGCGACACTATTACCGACAAAATTAACGACAGTACACTCTCTTATAAGAGTGCAAGTCTTTCAATGCAACAAACAGAAAAAGACCTTGAAAACTATAACATTACTGCACCTATAAGCGGAACTGTTATTACCAAAAACTCAAAAACCGGAGACACTATTGATAAAACAAACTCGTCCACAACACTTATGGTTATAGCAGATATATC
>JAZNIV010000067.1:0-25583 GCA_045577675.1 Clostridia bacterium | reverse complement strand
GCAAGACCGCAGTTTTTGCCGGTTAAGGTCAGCTCCAGCTCACGGGATGCCGTAAGAGCATCGTCAAAAAACATTTCGTAAAAGTCACCTAAACGGTAAAACAGTATACAGTCCGGATATTCCTCCTTGGTTTTAAGGTATCTGCTCATCATAGGTGACAGCTTTTCTTCCGCCATGTGAATTGTCTCCTGTTCAAAAATTTTCAAAAGCGTGCCAATAACATTATTGACACGCCGGTTATAAAGGGTTATTCCCTTATAGATGTTATATTAGTGACAGCCGCCGCAGGTGTGGCAATCGTGAGTGCAGCCGCCCTGCTCGCCCATTATATAAAGGTTGATTATGCTGTTAACTCCGTTTACCATTTTATCAAAAGCCTTCTTTGCTTCAACATAATCCTTTATAACTGCGGACTTTTCCACCATTTCGTTAAAAGCATCGTTATTTTTCTTAATAGCATCTTCCTGAGATAGCTTTCCTTCCTGCATATCCTTTGCAAGATTCATTCTCTTTAAGTTAAATTCCTTGACAAGCTCCTGAGCAGCCTCGTCATTTGCCTGAGCCTCTTCTGCGACCTTCAGATTTTTCATCTGCTCGCTGTCCTTAATCATTTCTCCAAGTTCATGTGCTTTTTCAATTAGTGTCATTTTTGTTTCTTCCTTTCAAATTATATATAATTAATTATTTAACAAGCTCACCGTTTAAGCTCCATGTGTGAGCCTCGGTAATTTTTACGTCTACATACCTTCCGGCGAGGCTTTTATCTCCCTTAAAGTTTACAATTTTTGAGGTATCGGTTCTGCCGGAGAGCATCTCGTCGTTATTTTTGCTTACGCCGTCTACTAAAACCGTGCAGATTTTACCGACATAAGCATCATTTTTCCTTTTAGAAATCTCATTCTGAACCTCTAAAAGCTTATTAAAGTTTTTGTGGATTTCCTCTTCTGTAAGAACAAAGTCAAGCTTTGCCGCCGGAGTGCCTTCACGCCGTGAATAGATAAAGGAGAATACACTGTCAAATTCCACCTTTCTAAGAACGTCAAGAGTATCTAAAAAATCCTCATTGGTTTCGGTAGGAAAACCGACGATAATATCGGTTGACAGGGAAATTCCCGGAATACGCTCCTTTACCTTGCGGATTTTCTCAAGGTATTCCTCTTTGGTGTACTTTCGGTTCATTTCAAAAAGCACACGGTTGTTGCCTGCCTGAAACGGCAGATGCAGCTGTGGGCATACCTTTTCGCAGCTAACCATTGTATCAATCAGCTTATCGCCAAAATCCTTGGGGTGCGAGGTCATAAACCGTATACGTTCAACGCCGTCAATTTCATTCACCATTTTTAAAAGGTCGGAAAAATCAATATCCGCTTCTAAATCCTTGCCGTAGGAGTTGACGTTCTGACCTAAAAGACAAACCTCGGTAACTCCGTTTTTTACAAGACCTTTAATCTCGTCGAGAATTTTTTCAGGTGTACGGCTTCGTTCTCTGCCGCGAACATAAGGCACAATGCAGTATGAGCAGAAATTGTTGCAGCCGTACATAATGCTTACCCATGCCTTATCGGATGAGTCACGAAGTATAGGCATATCCTCAAAAATTCTGCCGTCGCAGTTTTCGATGTCAACTAATGATTTCTTCTCAGTTAGTGTCCCATATAAAAGCTCCGGCAGTCGGTAGAGTGCGTGAGTGCCGAAAATCAGGTCAACGTGGGAGTGAATTTTCTTAATTCGCTTAACGATATGCTCCTGCTGCACCATACATCCGCAAAGCCCGATTACAAGCTCAGGACGGCTTTCCTTGATGTGCTTTAAAATACCCAGTCTGCCGTAAACCCTGTCCTCGGCATTTTCACGCACAGCACAAGTATTGTAAATAACAAGGTCGGCATCCTCTGCCTTATCACAGAAGTCATATCCGGCCTCGGAAAGCATTCCGCGTATACGTTCGGTGTCATTTTCGTTTTGCTGACAGCCGTAGGTTTCGGTGTTTGCAAGAGGTTTTCTGCCGTTTTTAATATAAAAATTGTTGTTAATTTCTTTGATTTTGTAAAGAAAGGCCTTTTGCCGCTCAATTTCGGCTGCCTCTACATAATTTGCCATATTTCCTCCACAATTTATAATATCTTTTATTTTAACATATTTCGCGAAAAAATACAATATATATTTGCCTTTTCGATAAAAAAATGATACAATAAATAACGGAAAAAGAAGTAAGGGGAGTGATTTTTTGGAAATGCCGAGATTCTCTGCAGGTGTTGCAGAAAAAACGGAGTATACTGTTTGTTCAAAGCTACTGCCTGCCGCCTTTGACGGTTTTAAAATTGCACATATTTCAGACCCACATTCAAGACCGGCAAAGGGAGTTTATGAGATAATATCGTCGCAAAAGCCGGATTTAACGGTCATCACCGGCGATTTGGTTCATGATGACGATAGGAGTGTTGAGGAAATTCGGGAGCTTTTAAAAAAGCTTACGGAAGTTTCGCCGGTGTATATGGTTACTGGAAATCACGACCTGTGGAGAAGTGGCAGTAAAAGGCTTTTTGAGGAATTTGAGGAGTTGGGTGCTAAATTGCTTGACGGGATTTCCTGCGAAATTGAAAGAAATGGCGAAAGGCTTGCCTTTTTCGGTGTTCAGGACCCGTTTTCAAAGGTGCCGGCTGTTATTTCGGAAAATATCAGGAGGAGCTTTTCAAAGCTTTCGGAATATGACGGCTATAAGATTCTGCTTTTTCATAGGGCAAACCTGTTTGATGAAATAAAGGATTACGGTTTTGACCTTATTTTGTCGGGACATATGCATGGCGGACAGATGAGCCTGCCGGTACTTGGCGGAGTTTTAGCTCCATCGTCAGCAGTTCTTTCGGGTAAAAGAATGTTATTCCCAAAATATTGTCGGGGGACTGTAAAAAGCGGGAGCACAACAATGATTATAAATCGGGGAATTGGAAATACGCTGCCGATACCCAGATGGGGAAACCGCCCTGAGGTTGGGATAATTACACTTAGAAATAAAGGCTTGTAAAATTATATATAATGTGGTATTATATAAGAAAATGAGTTAGTTATTAACTGACAGGAGGTATTTATGGAAAGAGAAAAATTTGGGTCAAGACTGGGCTTTATCCTGATTTCAGCAGGCTGTGCCATCGGTCTTGGAAACGTTTACAGATTCCCGATTATTACGGGCAGCTACGGCGGAGCAATTTTTGTGCTTATATACATTGCATTTTTGCTTCTTCTCGGACTCCCTGCCATGACTGCAGAACTCTCAGTAGGCAGAGCAAGCCAGAGAAGTATTGCCTCGTCCTTCGATGTGCTTGAAAAACCGGGACAAAAGTGGCATTTTATGAAGTATGTGGGTATTGCCGGAAACTATCTTTTGATGATGTTTTACACCGTTATTTCCGGATGGATGCTGATATATTTCCTGAAATATCTGTCCGGCTCAATTATGACCCTGCAGGGCGAGCAGCTTGGAGAGCTTTTCGGCGCAACAGTTACCAATCTCGGAACGATTACACTGTCAACCTTTGCGGTAATTTTGATTTGCTTTGGCATCTGCTCGTTAGGACTTCAAAAGGGTGTTGAGAAAATCACCAAGGTTATGATGATTGCTCTTTTTGCACTGATGATTTTACTTGCAGGCTACAGCTGTACTCTCGATAATGCGGCAGAAGGTCTTAAATTTTACCTGATTCCGTCTTTGGATAATCTTGAAAAATCGGGTGTATGGACAGTTATATCTGCAGCTATGGGACAGGCATTCTTTACACTTTCTATAGGTATGGGTTCAATTGCTATTTTCGGTAGCTATATCGGAAAGGAACGCAGACTTACAGGCGAGGCGGTTACTATTGTAGGGCTTGACACATTTATTGCACTTATGTCAGGACTTATCATTTTTCCGGCATGCTTTACTTATAATAATGGTGTTACAGCAGATGCAGGTACAGTTGGTGCAAGCTTCTTGTTCACAACACTGTCAAGCATTTTCAATGCGATGCCGGCAGGACGCATTATAGGAACCTTATTCTTCCTGTTTATGATTTTTGCATCCTTCTCAACGGTAATTGCAGTGTTTGAGAACATTATGTCCTTCTGGCTTGAGCTTACAAAGCTTAATCGCCGCAAAATCGCTATTATAAACATTGTGCTTATGATGGTTCTTTCATTGCCTGCGATTTTAGGCTTTAATGTACTTTCCTGGGTATCATGGGGCGGAAAGGGAATTATGGATATTGAGGACTTTATTATAAGCAACAACATTCTGCCGCTTGGTGCTTTATGCTACGTACTGTTCTGTACCTATAACAAATGGGGCTGGGGCTGGAGCAACTTTATGAACGAGGCAAATACAGGAAAGGGACTTGCATTCCCGAATTGGATTCGTGTTTATGTTAAATATGTTCTGCCGCTGATAATTTTGGTTGTATGGGCACAGAGCTATATTACAATGATATTTTAATTAAGTAATCAAAAAACGTCCTGCAAAAAAGCAGGACGTTTTTGCGTTGCTGCGAACCCGAAGCTGTGTTATGTATTAAAAAAGGGTGTACTGCTGCACACCCCGAAAAATGCACAGCTCCGATTGTCGCCAAACAATGTTCTTATAACCAATAATAGTACAAAGATAAAGAGTATGCATTTTTGCCGAAAAGCAAAAAACTTCATACTATTACAGATTATTTTAAAAATTGTTTGGCTATGTTTATATTATCATATTTAGCAGGGTTTGTCAAAATCTTCGTTTTTATGCCTTTTTCGTGTTAATTCCCATAACACCGCCCAGCATTCCTGCCGCTAAAGCGGAAACGCAGCGAAGGATATTCCCTGACTCAAAAGAAACTGAGCCGCAGACAATGGCGGAAACGGCAACAAGAACTAAAAAATAAACAGCACCTAGCAGAAGACCGTTTAAGAGTCCGCGGCTGTCAATATTTTTTGCAAGAATAAGTGCAGCTAAAAACACCGAAATGGCAGAAAGCACAAGTACAAGTGTTGATACTGTCCTGTCCGAAATGTCGGCAAAGAAAATAATTATCGAAAGAACCACCATTGCAAAAATGCTGAATGCAAGGGCTAAAAGCACGCCTTTTATGATTTTTTTAAAGTCCAGACCCAAATAAAAAACCTCCCGTAAATACATTTGTAAATGTATATTCCGGAAGGTTATTTTTTATGCCTGGTCGTCGTGGATTGTCTGCACTGACTTAATGGCTGCACGTTCAAACTTAATTGTTGAACGCTCTGCAGGATTTCCCACAAAGCCTGTTTCGATGTAAACAACGTCGTCCTTGAGCTTTGTAATCTTTCCGCAGATACCGCCCACGGTTGTAACCTTGTCGCCAATCTGAAGTGAAGCAAGCATTTGCTTTGTTTTCTTTTCCTGCTTCTTCTGAGGTCTTATCAGCATGAAGTAGAAAATAACAATCATCAGAATGAACGGCAAAAATGCTGCAATTCCGCCGCCTGCAGCCATTGCAGGGTCGCCTGCTGCAACCGGTGCTGCCTCTTGTGCATACACTGCTGTTGTTAATAAATCAAACATATCAAGTTCTCCTTTTTCCATATAATAGTACTATTCTAACACATCTGTCGGAAATTTGCAATAGCTAATTCAATTTTTTAAGTCCTGTTGATATGCACATCAGCTTATACCCTCCGGCCAACAGACTGCCGTATTCTGCCAAGATGCTTTCTGCAACAGCGGATTTCCTGTTTTTAAAGGAATATTCGTAGATAAGTATTGGTATACGCCGCCGCGGCACAGATAGATAAAATTTATCATTGTATGAATAAAGCCGCATATTGAGAAGGTATAAAGGGGAAACATTCCTTAGCATACCTATGAGGTTTTCAAAGGACAGAAATTCAAAAACGGCACAATCGTTTTTACGAGCAGTACGAATACTACGATTTTTGCATTTGTCGGATGTATTCGGGTGTTTTGACAAAAGCAAAACAATGCCCCCCGGCTCCTGTGCAGCCTCTACAACCACCTGCCCCTGCTCTGCCGAGAAACCTGTCTGTGCTTTTACTGCGTCCATAACCTCGCATAAAAACAGACTCAGCTCGGGAGAGGTGGGGGACAGGGAGGAAGCATCTATATTCATATTTTCAAGGTCGGCATCCGAAAGAACCACCTTTATTTTGTCTTGTTCAAGCCTTACGATTTTCATAAAACCACTTCCATTCTATAATCATTATACTATGGAGATTGATTTTTGGGAATAGGAAATTAAGTTTTACAAAAAATTAACAAAAAAACTGTGACAAAGCAATTTGCCTGTCACAGCTTGGTTATAGCTTAGTTTAAAGCGTTTTTAGCGGTTTCAACAAGTGTTGCGAATGCCTTAGGATCAGCGATAGCGATTTCAGAAAGCATTTTTCTGTTCATTTCGATACCGGCTTTCTTAAGACCGTTCATAAATGTTGAATAGTTCATACCGTTCATTTTAGCAGCTGCAGAAATTCTTGAAATCCAAAGACGTCTAAAATCTCTCTTTCTGCGTTTTCTTCCGATGTATGCATTCTGCATTGAACGCATAACAGCCTGATTAGCTACTCTATAAAGCTTAGATTCGCCGCCTCTGAAGCCCTTAGCCAGCTTCAGCACCTTCTTATGATGTTTTCTTGTATTTAAAGCACCTTTTACTCTAGCCATCTTATACTACCTCTCTTTCAATCTTACTTGTAAGGAATCAGCTTTTTGATTACTGCTGCATTTGCTTTAGCGCAGTATGCCTGCTTACGAAGATGTCTCTTTCTCTTAGTTGTTTTCTTGTTCAGGATGTGTCTTCTGAACGCTCTGTTCATTTTTACCTTACCCTTTTTAGTAAGATTAAATCTCTTAGCAGCACCTCTATGTGTCTTAATTTTAGGCATAGTGATTCTCTCCTTCCAATTTATAAATATTACTGTGTAATCGGAGCAAGAAACATTGTCATGTTTCTGCCTTCTAATTTAGCAGGTCTGTCAACACTGCCAACCTCTTTTACGCCCTCGGCGAACCTTTGAAGCAGGACCTCTCCTATTTCGGAGTGAGTAACCTCACGGCCACGGAAACGAACTGTAACCTTTACCTTATCGCCCTTTGACAGGAACTTACATGCATTTCTGCACTTTGTATTAAAGTCGTTGGTGTCAATTGACGGTGAAAGCTGAACCTCTTTGATGTTAATAACCTTCTGGTTCTTTCTGTTTTCTTTTTCACGCTTCTGAAGTTCAAATCTGTACTTTCCAAAATTCATAATTTTGCATACAGGCGGCTTTGCCGTTGGTGCAATATTAACCAAGTCAAGCCCCTTTGACTGAGCAAGCTTTAATGCATCGGCAGATGACATAACGCCCAGCTGTTCGCCCTCCTGATTAACTACACGAACTTCTTTTTCGCGAATTTCTTCGTTCGCTTGCAATTCTTGTTTAGCTATGTGAATCCCTCCTCAAAATATTAGCGCCTCCGATTAAAGCACTCCGCAAATTTTCAATTAAAAAAGCGGATGCAAATACATCCGCTAAAATGAACAGCACAAAATCGTACCATAAACATTATTTACCGCAAAACCTTCGTCGTACGGTGAGAACGGATATATTCTGCTTGTTTTACTGTACTATTATACTATGCCTTTTCCGGTTTGTCAAGTGTTTTTTAAAAATTTTTAAATATACATTCCGCCGTTTACTGCAAGGACTTGTCCTGTAATATAGCTTGCCGCATCAGATGCCAAAAAGAGTGCCGTTTTTGCGGTTTCTATAGGAGTGCCGATTCGTCCTGACGGAATTTCCTCGCATAGTGCCTCCATTGTTTCTTCGTCAAGAGCTACATTCATTTCGGTTTCGATGACACCGGGAGCTATGCAGTTTACGCATATCCCTGATGGTGCAAGCTGCTTTGCAAGTGCCTTTGTAAAGCCGATAAGTGCGGCTTTTGACGCGGAATAATGCACCTCGCAGGAGCCGCCGGTCTGCCCCCATATTGATGAAACATTTATAATTTTTCCGCTTTTTTTGTTTATCATATCGGACAAGAATGCTTTTGTCATTAAAAAAGCACCTTTAACATTTACACTGAAAATTCTGTCCCAATCGGCGGCTGTGATGTCATTAAAAACCTTAATTTCCGCAATTCCGGCATTGTTTACAAGAACGTCAACCCCGCCGCATATAGTGTGAATTGTGTCAGCGGCTTTTTTTACATCCGCCTCGCATGATATGTCCGCCTTTACAGGGATTGCTCCTGTTTTTTCTGCAACTAAAGCTGCACAGGCATCATTTTTTTCATATATAATAAACACCCTGTCCCCGTTTTGCGAAAAAACCTCGGCACAGGCTGCTCCGATTCCTCGTGAACCGCCGGTTATAACTACATTTCTCATAAAATCACCCATAAAAGTATAACATATATGAAAGAAAAATGCAAATGTTTTAAAAGGCATTAAAGTGTATGCCGGCGGCAAGAGGAAAATCCTGATAAGTATTTACATTTAAGGCCGTCTGTGGTACAATTACTGTATTAAAGAAAAGGAGATACAAAAATGTCTAATATATGGCACGATATTTCACCAAAAAGAATAAATGCTGAGGATTTTATATGCGTTATAGAAATATCCAAAGGAAGCAAGAAAAAGTATGAGCTTGATAAGGAAACAGGCTATCTGATGCTCGACAGAATTTTATATACATCCACTCACTATCCGGCAAATTACGGCTTTATTCCGAGAACCTATGGCGATGATAATGACCCTCTTGATGTGCTTTTGATTTGTTCGGAGCAGATTGAGCCTATGACCTTGGTTCGGGCATATCCGGTAGGTGTTATTTCAATGATTGATAACGGAAGAAATGACGAGAAAATTATTGCAATTCCGTTTAATGACCCGAATTACAATATGTATAAGGACATCAGCGAGCTGCCAAAGCACGTTTTTGAGGAAATGAGCCATTTTTTTACTGTATATAAAAGTCTGGAGAATAAGGCAACGGCGGTTAATGAGGTAAGCGGCAGGGAAGAGTCGGTTAAAATCATCAATAATGCAATAGACAGCTATATAAACAAGTTCTGTAAATAGGAAATAGATGTAAAGGCGGCATTTGCCGTCTTTTTTTGTGTAGATTATAAAGCACTTGTAATTTTGGAAATATGTGATATAATGATATCATTCTAAAGTCAGCCAATTTCGTGTTCTGCGAGCTAATGTTTTTTTGGAGATAGTAAGTATAAGCAAAAGATGATTTTGTCTTGACTTGACACGAGCGTATAAGGATTGTCGAAATTTGTTGAAAAGAGGTATAATATGAAAATTATAAAAAAGGTGTGGGGAATTATTCCCGGATTAGCAATATCAATTTTGATTGCAGTAGTGGCAAAAACAATTGAAAGCCGTCTACCAATACATATTGTGGGAGCATCGGTTATTGCACTATTTATAGGAATGATAATTAATCATTTTTGGAGGCCGGATTTCTTGAAAGCAGGAATCAAGTTTGCATCAAAGAAAGTTTTGAAATTTGCTATTATTCTCCTGGGCGCTTCTCTCAGTGTTGGGGTGATTCTTTCCGTGGGTAAATTATCATTGATGGTAATGGTTTTCACTCTTTTGACTTGTTTTGGCGGAGGTTTCTTTATAGGTAAGGCTTTGAAGTTAAATTGGAAGCTATCAAATCTGATTTCAGCAGGAACCGGTATCTGTGGAGGTTCTGCCATTGCGGCTATTGCCCCTGTTATTGATGCAAAAGATTCTGATATTGCTTATGCAATGTCAGCAACTTTTTTGTTTGATATGGCAATGATTATATTGTTTCCTATAATGGGCAGAGCTTTGGGACTAAGCGATATGGCTTACGGATTATGGGCAGGTACGGCAGTAAATGATACATCAAGCGTGGTTGCTGCAGGGTATGCTTTTAGCGAAGGTGCAGGCGATTTCGCTACTATGGTTAAACTGACAAGAACACTTAGTATAATCCCGACAGTTTTGGTGTTTTCTTTTGTAAGTTTGAGGTTAAAACGAAAAGAAATATCTGATGCTTCATATCAGAAAGTTAATATTTTAAGGCTGTTTCCATGGTTTATTTTGGGATTTTTGGCTTTGGCAGCAGTAAACAGTATGGGAATGATACCGGCAAATGTTTCATCAGTTGCTAAAGATATAAGTAAATTTTTGATGGTTACTGCACTTGCGGCAATAGGATTAAACACAAGCTTTAAGGATATGAAAAAGTCCGGAATAAATCCAATGATTCACGGATTTATAATATCAGCACTTGTAGTCATTGTTGCCATTTGTGTTGAGTGGTGTATGGGATTAGTGTAATTTAAGAATGATTTTTTATTCCTAACTTAACACGAACGTGCCTCTAATAACATTGGCATCTAGATTATACAGTCTTTATAGTAAGAGTGTCGAAAATTGTAGAAAGGAGCTATTAAAATGCTTTTAATTATTTCTATATTATTTATTACAATTGCAATAATGAAATATTATGGTTTTAATATAATACAAAGAATAAAGGAGATTGGCACTGAAAGAAGCGAGAATAAAAAGAAATATGACAGGATAATATCTTTAGCATGTTCTGTTATCGGAATTGTACTTTTGGCATTTTACTTAAATTCAAGCAGATGGCTTTATGGCTTTTTAGAGAGTGAATTATTACTGGATGTTTTATTTGTTGTACTTTTTATAGGAATAGTTTTGATGATATATGCACCTTTAGTTTACAAAGAAGGAATGATAGGAAAAAGCATATTAAAATATAAGAATAATCGAGGAAGAATAGCGGTAGTGTGCACTCTGTCAATGGCAATATCAATCTTGTTATTGATATTATTAGGAGTAATATTCAATAGTGAATATGGATGTAATTTAGAGATTTATTTTTTGGGAATGGATACATCTATCGTATTTTATATGCTTGAAGCTTCGATAGTTATAAGTTTGTTTCTGATAATTGTTATTAAAAAACATGATAAAAAAGTAATAGTTTTCATTTCTACATTGGTAACTTTAGGGATATTATTATTTTCGCTTTTCCTGTGTGCCTTTACAACAGGAGGAGATTATTACACTTTTTCATCTCCAAATAGAAAACATTCGATTGTTATTGAAGAATGGGCGTTTCTTATGGGTGAGGGGATAAATGTGTATGAAAGAGAAAATATGTTTTTTATAAGGAAGCTTGGCACACTTTCAGGAGACTCGCAAAATGGATATTATCCAATTGAATGGAAAGAAAATAAAGTAATCGTAACTTCAAATGTGGGTACGGAAAATGAAGAAATATGTGAATTTGTTTTGAAAAACAAATAGTGAATTTTTTTGTTCCTGACTTGTTATAAGCACGATGATAAAAATTTTGGCATCTAGATTATACAGTCTTTATAAAAAAATATGTTGAAATTTATATGGAGGGATATATTTATGAAAAGAATAGAGCACAGAGAGACAAAATGGAAATTCCCCTTTGTAGAATATTCTTGCGATGAAAAAAGCAAAAACATGCCACTAATAATTCAATTACATGGGGCAGGTGAAAGGGGTTATGGAAAAGAGGACCTGGAGAAGGTTGATACACATGGATTTTCAAAGTATTTGAAGAATGCTGAGCACAACTGCATCGTTGTAATGCCTCAATGTCCTGTTGGTACTTTTTGGGCAGCAAGAGTTGAATCAATTATTGAATTTATTGAACAGCTGATAAAGGAATATGAAGTTGATGAGGACAGAGTATATCTCACAGGCTTAAGTATGGGTGGATACGGAACGTGGTTTACTGCAATGGCAAGACCGGATTTGTTTGCAGCTATTGCACCTGTGTGTGGTGGCGGTATGGCTTGGAATGCAGAGGTGTTAAAAATGCCTATATGGGCTTTTCACGGAGCTGAAGATTCGGTTGTAAAAGTTTCTCAATCTGATGAGATGTTTGTTAAATTAAAGGAGCTTGGTGCGGATATTACTTATACAAGAATTGACGGAGTGGGTCATAATGTGTGGGAGTATGCGTACAATAAAGAATTGTTGGAATGGATGTTGAGCAAAAAGAGAATCAAGTGAGTTTCTGATAAAGCCATATATGATTTTTGCTCTTAACATAAAAATGAAACCAAAAAGGTTGGAATTCAGAGTGTAAAGTCTTTATAAAAAATACTTGTAATTTTAGAAGTTTGTGATACAATAGATTCATACCACATATAATTTGAATAAAAAATCGAGTAGATATGCATTTTTTGTTTTGGAAAAATGCAGGCTTTGTTTTGGCATATTTACTTGATTTAAGGTATGTTAGAAATTATATGTGGTAGTATAAGAAGCTGTGAATTTTTCGGATGTATGGCTTTGGCTGTGCATCCTTTTTAATTACATACAGATGCACGGCATTTTGCGGCACAATAGAGGAACAGCCTGAAAGCATTGCTTTCAGGCTGTTCTCTTTCTATTTAGAAAAACAATTCCGCCGATGCCCAGAACAATTCCGAGAAATGCCACAAGCTGTGAAATGCCGAGCACGTCGGGGATTACGTACAGAATAAATTCCGTCTGACGCATTCCCTCCAAAAAGAGTCTGCCGAGGCTGTACCAGAAAATGTAGAAGAAAAACACCTGTCCGTGGCTGTTCTTTTTGTCGCGGAAAAGCAGAATAAGAATAAGACCTGCAAGATTCCACAGTCCTTCATATAAAAACAGCGGATGTACTCCGGATTTTCCGTTTATGGTCATTCTTAAAAGGCTGTCAGTTTCCCGACCATAAACCTCTACGTTAAAGAAGTTTCCCCACCTGCCGATTATCTGACCGATTAACAGTCCGGGAACCGTTACGTCAAACACCTTTAGTGTGTTCAGCTTTTTTCTGCGGCAATAGACATAGGCGGAAGCTATTGCACCAATTAAAGCACCGTATATTGCAATTCCGCCCTCCCAGATTTTGAAAACATTCCAAAATGAGCCGATAGAATCCCAATCAAAAATACAGTAATAAATGCGTGCCGAGATAAGTCCGAAAATAAGTCCCCAGAAGGCTATATCAAAGATGTCGTCGGGGCTTACTCCGCGTTTTTTTGCTGTCGCAGAAACAAAGCCCATTCCGACAAGAAAGCCTGTCAGTATGCAAATTGCGTACCAGTAGATTTCCTTGCCGAAAACAGTGAATGCGACGCGGTTTATGTTAAATACAAGCCCAAGCCCCGGAAAACCGATTACGTTCTCCAATCTATTCAGCCTCCTTTATGGAAAGGGAAATTCTTTTCTTTTTAAGGTCAACGTCAAGAATTTTCACCTTTACAATGTCCCCAACCGAAAGTACGTCAAGCGGATGCTTGATATAACGGTTCGAAATATGCGAGATATGAACAAGCCCGTCCTGATGCACACCGATGTCAACAAATGCACCGAAGTCGATAACATTGCGGACAGTGCCCTTCATAACCATTCCGGGCTTTAAATCCTCCATACTCATTACGTCGGACATTAAAATCGGCTGCGGCAGCTCCTCACGTGGGTCGCGGCCCTTTTTTAAAAGTCCGTCTGCTATATCCCGAAGTGTCGGAACGCCGATGCCAAGCTCTTCTGCAAGCTTGTTTATGTCGAGCTTTTTCAGCCTGTTTTTGAGGTCGGAAATGTTATTTTGGCTTACATCCTCTGTGGTATAACCAAGCTTTTCAAGCAGCTCCTCCGCTGCCTGATAGCTTTCGGGGTGCACCGAGGTGTTGTCAAAAACATTGTCGCCGTCTGTGATGCGAAGAAAGCCTGCACACTGCTCAAATGCCTTTTTACCAAGCTTTGCAACCTTTAAAAGCTGATTTCTGTCGGTAAATTTACCGTTTTCCTCGCGGTAGGCGGTAATATTTTTTGCAATTGCCGAGTTGATGCCTGAAATATAGGACAAAAGCGAAGGTGAGGCAGTATTTAAATCGACACCCACGCTGTTTACGCAATCTTCTACCACACCGCCTAATGCTTCCCCTAAAAGCTTTTGGTTCATATCATGCTGATACTGACCTACGCCGATTGCTTTGGGGTCAATTTTAACAAGCTCTGCAAGCGGGTCCTGCAGACGTCGTGCGATTGAAACGGCACTCCTTAGCGACACGTCAAAATCCGGAAATTCCTCGGTTGCAAGCTTTGATGCAGAGTAAACAGATGCACCTGCTTCACTTACTACCATATAATATACCTCTTGGTCAAGCTCCTTTATAAGCTCGGCAGCAAGCATTTCGGTTTCCTTTGACGCTGTTCCGTTTCCTATTGAAATAAGGTTTACATTGTGCTTTTCTATTAATGCTCTAAGTATCTTTTTAGCTTTTTCCCTGTCGTGGTTAGGAAGGGTGCAGTAAACAACGTTTGTGTCTAAAACCTTTCCGGTATCATCTACAACTGCAACCTTACAGCCGGTTCTGTAGCCGGGGTCGAGCCCTAAAACCGTTCTGCCCTTAATCGGAGGTTGCAGAAGAAGCCCGTTTAAATTTTTAGCAAACACCTTAATTGCCGCTTCTCCTGCCCTGTCGGTAAGGAGGTTGCGGATTTCGGTTTCGATTGATGGTGCAATAAGACGCTTGTAGCTGTCATCTATTGCAAGAGAAACTGTGTTGCGGCTGGGGCTTACCTTTTGAGAAAGCACCTCGCTTTTTATATAATCGGTAGATATTGCTTCTTCAATGTCTATTTTTGCCGACAAAAATCCGTCCTTTTCGCCTCGGTTAATTGCAAGAATACGGTGGTTTGCAAGCTTTTTGACAGGCTCGGAAAATTCGTAATACATACTGTAAACACTGTCCTCGTCCTTTGCGGCTTTTACGGAAAGCATTGCATTGTCATAGGTAAGCTCCCTGATTTTTTTGCGGTAGTCGGCATTGTCCGAAACAATCTCGGCAATGATGTCCATAGCACCGCAAATCGCATCCTCAGCGGTTTCAACACCCTTTTCGCTGTCTATATATTCGCTTGCAAGGGTTTCGCAAGATTCATCGGATTCTTGCGACAGGATAAGCTCGGCAAGCGGCTCAAGCCCTTTTTCCTTTGCGATTGTGGCACGTGTGCGGCGTTTCGGACGATACGGACGGTAAATGTCATCAAGCTCAGTTATAGTCTTTGCATTTTCTATTGCAAGACGCAGTTCATCTGTAAGCTTGCCCTGCTCGTCTATTAAACGTGTTACCTCTTCTTTTTTTGCTTCTATGTTCCTTAAGTATTCAAGACGCGTGGAAAGGTTACGTAAAACTTCGTCGGAAAGCTCGCCGGTTGCCTCTTTCCGGTAACGTGCGATAAAGGGAATGGTGTTTCCCTCGTCAATCAGCTTTAGTGTATTTGTAATCTGAAATTCCTTCAGATTAAATTCCTCCATTAAGGTTTGTGCGATTTTGTCCATTGGATTTTCCTCCATTATATTATTAGCTTCATTATATAACTTTTTTTAGGATTTGACAAGTGTAGCAGATATTTTTATGGGAATTAAATAATATAGAAGTAATATTTGTAATAAAAAATTAAAAATTCTTAAATTTTTTTAATAAAAACTATTGCCTTTTTCATATTTATGTTATATAATGGGTGAAGAATGGAGTAAATGGGAGCAAATTGGGTGAAAATTCCTGATTTGGAAAAAATATCCCAAAAACGGAAAGGACGGTGCGAAGATGGTTAACTTTGTCGGCGAGTACCCAAGACAGCTTGATGACCGTGGACGGTTTATTTTGCCTGCAAAGATAAGAGAAAAGCTGTCCGGCACTGTTTATGTTACCCGTTCACCTATCGACAGCTGTCTTAACCTTTATACCGAGGAGGAATGGGAGGCAATCGCTGAAAAAGTAAGAGCACTTCCTACCGTGACCGACAGAAATGCTGCAGCACTTCAGAGAAAGCTGTTCGGAAAAGCCATTTCCTGCGAAGTGGATAAGCAGGGACGTATTCCGCTCACCGCAGAGCTTATTGAGTATGCAAATATGAAAAAGGACATTGTTCTTGTGGGTGTAAACTCCAAGCTGGAAATCTGGGACAGCGAAAGCTGGAAGGCTATTGATGATGCAATTGATGCAGATGCCATTATTGAAGGTATTTCAAAATATGAAATCAATATATGAGGCGGCCTATGGAATTTAAACATTATTCTGTAATGCTTGATGAAACCGTTGACGGTCTTAATGTGCAGGAAGGCGGAATTTATGCCGACGGAACGCTCGGAGGCGGTGGTCATTCCTATGAAATACTACAAAGGGCGGCAAATACTCGCCTTATCGGCATTGACCAGGATACCGATGCCTTATCTGCTGCCAAAAAGCGTCTTAGCGAATTTGGCGAAAGGGTTACATATATAAATGATAACTTTCGTAATATAAATTCCGTTTTAGACGGCATGGGCGTTGATAAGATAGACGGAATGGTGCTTGATTTAGGAGTTTCATCATATCAGCTTGACAATGCGATGCGTGGATTTTCCTATATGCAGGATGCACCTCTTGATATGCGTATGAATAAAACGGCAAGGCTTTCAGCTTATGATGTTGTTAACGGATATTCAGAGGACGAGCTGACCGATATTTTCTACCGCTTTGGTGAAGAAAACTGGTCGCGGCGAATTGCAAAATTCATTGTTGACAAAAGAAAAATAAAGCCGGTAGGGACAACCTATGAGCTTTCAGATATTATTAAGGCCGCAATACCTCAGGCGGCAAGAAAAGATGTTGCACACCCTGAAAAAAGGGTGTTTCAGGCAATCAGAATTGAGGTAAACGGAGAACTGGACATTTTGAAAACTGCAATCTGCGACATTGTGGGACGTCTTAAAAAAGGCGGCAGGTTGTCGGTGATAACCTTCCATTCTCTTGAGGACCGTATAGTAAAGCAGGCTTTTTCAGAGCTTGCAAAGGGATGTACGTGTCCGCCGGAATTTCCGGTATGCGTGTGCGGTGGAAAACCGGAAGTTAAAGTGATTACAAAAAAACCTATTTTACCGTCAAAAAGAGAGCTTGAAGAAAATTCAAGGTCAAAAAGTGCAAAATTGAGAATTGCAGAAAAACTGTAAGAAAGGATGAAATGCCAATGAGGTACAACGGCAATCTTGCCTATGAGCTGGAGTTTGAAGAAGCTTCCGCGCGTATTGAAAAAAAGGTTCAGGAACATAAAAAGTTAACTAAATCAAAGGCAAAGGCTGATTCTGTAAAAAGGCACAAGACAATCGGAATTTGTGCTGTTATTCTGGCACTTTGTGCAGGATTTATGATTTCCAGAAATGTTGCCGTTTATGAAAGCCGTAACAATGTTGAGGACTTACAGAAGGAACTTAATGAGCTGAAGGAATATTCAAGTCAGAAGGCATTTGAGCTTGACCAAAGCCTCGACCTTGAGGGCATCGAGAAAATCGCAAAGACAAAGCTGAATATGGTAAGACCGGAAAAGTATCAGACTGTTTATGTCAACATTAAGCAGGAGGATGTTACTGAGGTCACAGCCGATCAGGTGGAAGGAATAAAAGGACTGTTTGGAATATTCGGGGGAAAAGATTAATAGAGTATATTTAGATATGTAATGATAGGAATGGTACAGAATGACTTTAGGCAAAATGAAAAAAAGGTCCCTCTGCTTATTTGCTGTACTGGTTACGCTGCTCGTGGTATTGATAGGCAGGATTGCCTATTGGCAGGTGGTACGAGGCAGCGAAATGAAGGAGATTGTTCTCAGGCAGCAGACGGGACAGACTGCAATTAATGCAAGCCGCGGCACAATTTATGACAGAAACCAAAAGGTTTTGGCAGAGAGTGCCACAGTTAATACTGTTGTCTGCAATCCGCAGCAGATTAAAAAAGACGGCGGAGCGACTGTTGTTGCGGCATCTTTGGCAGAAATCCTCAATATGGACGAGGATGAAATTCTGGATAAGCTAACAAAAAATAATCAGTTTCAATATATAAAAAAGCGTGTTACGGTGGAAGAGGCCGACGCAATCAAGGAATTAAAGGACAGCTCAGTCAACAAGGAAATGGCTAAGCTTTTTTCTGGTATTTACTTTGAGGAGGACTCAAAAAGATATTATCAGTATAATATAGCATCACATATCATCGGCTTTACGGGTTATGATAATAACGGAATTCAGGGCATTGAGCTGACCTTTGACGATTACCTTATGGGCAGAGCCGGAAGCATCCTGTCGGCGAAAACAGCATCGGGAAGCACAACGGCATATCAGTATGAAGAGGACTATGCAGCCGAAAAGGGTGACGACGTAGTTTTGACGGTTGATGAAACCATTCAGTCGCTGCTTGAAAAATATCTTGAACAGGCATGCGTTGAAAACGAGCTGAAGGAAGGTGCCTGCGGAGTTGTAATGAACCCGAAAACAGGCGAAATTCTGGCTATGGCGACAAAGCCTGATTTTGACCTTAATAAGCCTACCGACCTTTCCCGTTTTGAAAAGTATGCAATTAAAATGGATGACGTTTTTAAGGCTGCGGAGTCGGAGGACGATGAAGAAAGCAACGAGGCTGTTGCAAAAATCCGAAATAAAATGTGGAGAAATAAGGCTCTTTCAGATACTTACGAGCCGGGTTCAACATTTAAAATATTGACTGCTGCAATGGCGCTTGAAGAAGGCGTAGCAAATCTTGGCACACAGTTTTACTGCAATGGTGCAAAGCAGGTTGCCGATCGCCGTATTCGTTGCCATAAGGCGGGCGGACACGGCGGAGAAAATTTTGCACAGGGTGTTATAAACTCCTGTAACGTCGTGTTTATGGATTTGGGAATTAAGCTTGGAAGCAGCAAGTTCCAGGAGTACTTTAAGGCATTCGGTCTTACTCAGAAAACCGGCATTGAGCTTATCGGCGAATCGGGAAGTGTTTACTACCATGGAAGGATGTCGGAAACCGATCTTGCAACAAGTGCGTTCGGTCAGGGCTTTTCAATTACTCCTATGCAGCTTATCACAGCAATTTCTGCTGTTGTAAACGGCGGAAACCTTATGAAACCGCAGATTGTTAAGGAAATCAGAAACTCGGGCGGAATTGTAAAAAGCTTTTATCCTGAGGTTGTAAACCGCGTTATTTCAGAGGAAACCTCAGCAACTATGCGAAACATCTTAGAGCAGGTTGTAGGCGATCCTAAGGGAACGGGTAAAAATGCATATATCAAGGGCTACCGTCTCGGCGGAAAAACAGGTACATCGGAAAAAGGCCGTAATAACGATAAACGTATTGCGTCGTTTGTGGGCTTTGCACCGGCTGATGACCCGCAGGTTATATGCCTTATAATGCTTGACGAGCCGCAGGTTGCAAACAAATACGGCGGCACGATTGCAGCACCGCTTGTTGGTTCTATTATAGAAGAAACTCTTGAGTATATGGGTGTTGAAAGACAGTATACCGAGGAGGAAGCGAGGTCAGTTTCAGTAACAGTTCCCGACCTTCGTGAGCTTTCGGTAACTGTTGCAAAGGAAAGTATAGACTCAAAGCGTCTTAATATAAGGGTTGTAGGTGGCGGAGACACAGTACTTGACCAGCTCCCGAAGCCTGGTATGAATATCGGAGAAAATTCAACAATAATTGTATATACAGAAGCACGAGATGAAAATAAGAGAGTGTCTGTTCCTGACCTTACAGGTCTTACTGTTGCACAGGCGAAAAAGCGGCTGGAGGACGCAGGACTGAACTTCGAGATTGCAGGAGCAGGACTTACAGCCTCTGACGGTGCGTATGCGTTTAAGCAAAGCATTGCCGCAGGCACGCAGGTTGAGCCTGCAACTGTTGTGAGTGTGGAATTCAGGCACAGTTCATCAGACTGATTTGGTACATTGGTAGGGCGAACGCAAGTTCGCCCCGATTTTGCTTTTATGATTGGAGATTTAATATGCTGGCAAGTAAATTATTCGGTGACAAGTGGATAGGACAGGATATGGAAATAAAGGGCATTACCATTGATTCCCGCGAGGCGAAGGAGGGCTATGTCTTTATTTGCATAACAGGACTTGAGCGGGACGGACACGACTTTTCAGAAAGTGCCAAAAAAAACGGCGCGTCGGTAATTGTATCGGAAAGACCGCTTTCTTTAGATACACCGGTAATTGAATATGAAAACACAAAGCTTGCTATGGCAGAGCTTTCGTCGCGGTTTTACGGCGAGCCGGAAAAACAGTTAAAGCTTGTTGGCATTACCGGCACAAACGGCAAGACAACAGTGAGCTATCTTATTAAGAAAATATTGGAAACTGCCGGCAAAACCGTCGGAATTATCGGTACAAACGAAATTCTTGTGGGGGATAAGGATGTTGGAATAAAGTCCTCAACACCGACTACACCAAATTCACTTGAGCTTCATCAGATTTTTAAAAGGATGCTCGAAATGGGTGCAGAATATGTGGTTATGGAGGTTTCCTCTCACGCACTTGATTTGCACCGCGTTGCAGGACTTACCTATGACGTGGGTGTTTTCACTAACCTGACACGTGACCACCTTGACTACCATAAGACAATGGAAAATTATTATGAGGCAAAGAAAAAGCTGTTTGATATCTCAAAGGTTGGAGTTATAAATATAGATGACGAATATGGTGCAAGACTTATCGGGAACGTGCCTTGCAAAACCGTCAGTGTGGGCAGGGAAAGTGCCGAATTGACGGCGGAAAATATCAGAATAGATGCAAAGGGCGTGGAGTTTGATGCACACTATGCCGGAAAAAACCATAAGGTTGCATTGGCGATTTCGGGAATGTTCAGTGTTTATAACGGAATGTGTGCAATGGCAGCAGCCCTTGCCCTCGGCACAGATATAGAAGCTGTAATTGCCGGTATTAACTCGGCAAGCGGCGTAAAGGGACGGCTTGAAAGAGTGCCTATTGATGCAGATTATTCGGTTATCATTGACTATGCACATACACCGGACGGTCTTGAAAATGTGCTAAAGGCGGTAAATGCCTTTAAAAAGGGCAGATGTATCGTTGTGTTTGGCTGCGGCGGTGACCGCGACAGCTCAAAAAGACCAATTATGGGTGAAATCGGCACAAGGCTTGCGGACTTGGCGATTATTACCTCGGATAATCCAAGAACAGAGGAGCCTGAAAAAATCATTGACGATATTGTGTCGGGAGTTAAGACTGGGGAATATAAAGTGATAGTAAACCGAAAAGAGGCTATCGGATATGCACTTTCGGTAGCGGAAAAAGACGATATTGTGCTTCTTGCAGGAAAAGGACAGGAAACATACCAGATAATCGGAAAAGAAAAGACTCACTTTGATGAAAGGGAAGTTGTAAGAGAATTTTTGGGAGAATAAGTATGCAGAGATTGAACGTAAACGACATTATAAAAGCAACAGGCGGCAGACTTATCTGCGGTGAGCCGGATTTTGAGATTTCAGAGATTACTACCGATTCCAGAAAAGCGGGAAAAAATATGCTTTTTGTTCCCATCGTCGGTGAAAATAATGACGGACATGATTACATTGCCGGTGCATTTGCAGGAGGAGCAGATGCCGTTATAACACATAAGGATACCGAGGCGGTACCGGGAAAAAATATTGTCCGTGTTTCTGACACAAGAAAGGCTTTTGGAGATATTGCCCGCTATTATATGGAAAAGTATAGACTGCCAACCGTAGCAATTACCGGAAGTGTCGGAAAAACCACAACAAAGGATATGATTTCTGCGGTGCTTGCGATGAAATATAATACCCTTAAAACCCAAGGGAACTATAATAACGATATTGGCTTGCCGATAACTGTGTTCCGCCTTGAACACAAGCACGAAATGGCGGTTTTGGAAATGGGAATGTCGCATATGGATGAGATAAACTATCTTGCATCAATTGCACGACCTGATGTTGCGGTTATAACCAACATCGGAATGTCCCATATCGAAAACCTTGGCTCGCAGGAAAATATTTTCAGGTCCAAGATGCAGATTTGTGATTTTTTCGGTAAAAACAATCTGCTTGTAGTTAACGGAGACGATAAATTCTTGTCAAAAGCACAGGGCGATTTTAAAATTGTTACCTACGGAATTGAAAATAAAAGCTGTGACCTTGTTGCGGAAAATATTGAAAATCTCGGTATTGAGGGTACTAAGTTCACCGCTGTAGTTGAGGGTGAGCAGCACGAGATATATGTAAAAATTCCGGGTGTTCACAATGTTTATAATGCTCTTGCGGCAATTGCGGTAGGACGTCATTTCGGGATTTCTATGGCGGATATTAAGGACGGCGTGCGGGAATTTTTGCTGACTAATATGCGGATGGAAATTAAGAAGCATAACGGAATTGTTGTAATTGATGACTGCTATAATGCCTCACCTGACTCAATCCGTGCAGCGGTTAAGGTGCTTGGAGATGTTAAGGCAAGGCGGAAAATTGCAATACTTGGCGACGTCCTTGAAATGGGCGGGTTTGCCGAGAAAGCACTTTATGAGGTAGGAACAGGCATTGATAATATCGACGTTTTAATTACTGTCGGAGATAACGCACAATATATCGCAAAGGGTGCGGATTTTGCAGGAATTAAAAACATTATAAGATTTGAAACTGTTGAAAAAGCTCTTGAATTTTTACCGGAATTTATAGAGGATGGTGACAACATTCTTGTAAAGGCATCACGAGGTATGCATTTTGAGAGAATTGTTGAAGCACTTAAAAAGTAACGGAGATGATTTTCTATGAATAATTACTTTGATTTTGTAATGGATATGATTAACAAATCTGCAGGAAGTCTGTGGCTTTTGCTTTTGCCGATGCTGATAGCATTTTTAGTAACGGCGGTTTTGGGGCCTGTGCTTATTCCGTGGCTCGCTAAGCTGAAATTCGGTCAGCAGATTTTGGAAATAGGCCCGAACTGGCATAAGAAAAAAGCAGGAACACCCACAATGGGCGGTGTAATGTTTATTGCCGGAGTTGTCGTGGCGATGGCTATTGCGTTGACAAATGGATTTGACATACGCCTTTTAATGATGCTGGTTATAGCTCTGGGGTTTGGTCTTATCGGCTTTATTGACGACTATGTCAAGGTGGTTAAAAAAAGAAACTTAGGTCTTACCGCAAAGCAGAAGTTTGCTCTTCAGGCGATTTTGGCGGTAATATATGTGATTGTACTTAAAGAAACCGGAAATCTCTCTGCGGAGATTATAATTCCGTTTATGCAAAAGTCGGTAGCTATGCCGTGGTGGCTGTATATTGTGTTTATTTTGTTCGTTGTGACCGGCACGGTAAATGCAGTGAATTTAACCGACGGACTTGACGGGCTTGCTGCAAGTATTACAAGTGTTGTTGCTTTGTTTTTTGCAGCGGCTGCGATTGTTTTATCTGATACGGTTTCTGTATATTTTTCAATGGCACTCTTAGGAGGATGTCTTGCATTTTTGATATTTAATAAGCATCCTGCAAAGGTGTTTATGGGCGATACAGGCTCGCTGTTTTTAGGAGGAAGTATTTCGGTTTTGGCGGTTGGGCTAAAAATGCCTTTAATTTTGATTATTGCAGGCTTTGTGTATCTGTTTGAAACTCTTTCGGTTATAATGCAGGTAACAAGCTATAAGCTGACGAAAAAACGTATTTTTAAAATGGCACCTATTCATCACCATTTTGAGATGTGCGGATGGAAGGAAGTCAGGATTGTTTCGGTATTTACTGCCGTTACCCTGATTTTATGTGTGATTGCACTTTTTGCAATATTACCGGCAAGCAGAATTTAATGAAAGGAAGATAGTATATGGCTATAAAGGCTGTTCCAACTAAAAAAAACATACAAAAGAAGAGAAGTACAGCCGCAGGCCGTACAAAGGTTAAGGGTACAAAAAGAGTTGTCGTTTCCCAAAAGAATATAAAAAGAGGTGCTGCGGCAAGGCCGGCGGTAAAAAGGTCGGCAATGAGTGCGGCTAAAAGACGCGGCACGGTCAAAAAGAGGCAAAACGGCTTTTTTGGTATGCTTTTTGCTTCGGACAGAAAACGCGGCGACCTTGACTATACATTCTTGCTGCTTGTGGGAGTGCTTGTGGCATTTGGTCTTATTATGCTGCTTTCGGCATCTACTCCGACTGCGGATATAAAGTTCGGCAAAAGCTATTATTTCTTTATCCGTCAGTTTGCATATGTTGCGGTCGGGGCGGTTCTTATGATAGTTCTTTCCAACATAGACTACAGAAAATACAAGCCGTTTGCAAGACTGTTTATGATTGTGTGTATTGCACTTCTTGGTTGTGTGTTCCTGCCGGGAATAGGTGTTTCCCATAACGGCTCGAGCAGATGGATAAACCTCGGAGTAACCGAAATTCAGCCTTCTGAGTTTACCAAGCTTGCAGTTTCAATGTTCTATGCGGCTATGATTGAGGATAGAGTTTACAAGCTTACCGATTTTAAGGAGCTGATGAAAAGCTGTATCTGGATTGGGGTTGTTGCAGCACTGATGATGTGCGAAACTCACCTTTCGGGAACCATTGTGCTTTGCGGTATCGCCGGATGCGTTCTGCTGGTTGGCGGTGCGAGGATTGACTGGAAAATTCTCTTTGGAGGAGGCGGTGCACTTGTTGCCGCTGCGTATGCGTTCCTGTCTTTAAACCCTGAACGTATGTCACGTATAACAAGCTTTTTGGACCCGTTTGCCGATAAGCTGGGTGAAGGCTATCAGACAATACAATCCCTTTATGCAATAGGCTCAGGCGGAATTTTCGGCAAGGGCTTAGGTCAGAGTGTTCAGAAGTTTTATATCCCTGAACCGTATAATGATTTTATATTTGCTATTGTGTGTGAAGAGCTGGGACTTATCGGAGCGGCATTCATTATAGGGCTGTTTATCTGCCTTGTTGTGCGTGGTGTTAAAATTGCCCTTGAGGCACCTGATGTATTCGGCTCACTTATGGTGGTGGGAATAGTTGCACAGGTGGCAATTCAGACAATATTAAATATTGCCGTTGCCACATCATCTGTACCTAATACCGGTGTTTCGTTGCCGTTTTTCAGCTACGGCGGTACGGCGGTAATGATATTGCTTGCGGAAATGGGAATTGTCTTGAGTGTTTCGAGGTTTTCTGCGAAAAATACCTGAAAGGACTGAGTTTGTTATATGAGAATATTATTTGCGGGTGGCGGTACGGCAGGACATATTAATCCTGCAATATCGGTTGCGGATTATTTTAAAGAACAGGAAAAAGATTTTGAGGCACTGTTTATCGGAACAGAAAGAGGGCTTGAGAAAAAGCTTGTTCCGGCAGCGGGGTATAAAATTAAATATATTGATATTCGCGGCTTTGACAGAAAGTGTCTATGGAAGAATGTTTCTGTTTTGTATAAGCTGCAGAAGTCGAAGAACGATTGCCGCAGAATTATTAAGGAATTTAAGCCCGATGCAGTTGTGTGTACCGGCGGATATGTTTCGGGGCCTGTTTTGATGGCTGCGAAAAAGGCAGGGGTGCCGGCAATAATTCACGAACAGAATGTTTATCCGGGGCTTACGGTTAAGGGTGCTGAAAAGTACGTAGACTGTGTTGCGGTGAGCTTTGAAGAAACGATTGCACATATGAAAAATCCGGATAAATGCAAGGTCACCGGAAATCCTGTACGTACAGAAATTTTGAAGGCGAATAAGGCTCTTGCAAGAGCGGAGCTGGGCTTAACTGATAA
>JAZNIV010000066.1:0-5543 GCA_045577675.1 Clostridia bacterium | reverse complement strand
CGGACGATTTTTGAACAAAAAATCGGAGCAAGCTGAGCTTACTCCGACGTGGTGCCCAAGGCCGGGGTCGAACCGGCACGGGAATCTCTTCCCACAGGATTTTAAGTCCTGGGCGTCTGCCAATTCCGCCACTTGGGCATTTATTTACAACGTATTAAATTATACATCAAAGTTTTCCATTTGTCAATAGTTTTTTATCATTTCTTTTAAATTTTATGTAATTTTCGTTTATTCCAAGCTTTAAAAAAGCAACAGCCTCTGTTTTCTGGAAGCTGTTGCCTTTTATATCAGTTTTTATATATGTAAAAGCTCTGACAATTTAACTATTCCTGAAGCTTTTTCAATTTATAAAATTCACCTTGTTTTTCAATAAGCTCATCATATGTTCCGGTTTCCACAATTTTGCCATGGTCAACAACTGCAATACGGTCTGCGTTTTTTATGGTAGAGAGTCTATGAGCAACAAGGAACGTTGTGCAATGCTTCATCATATTATCAACAGCTGCTTGCACCTTCTTTTCTGAAACTGAGTCAAGTGCTGAGGTTGCCTCGTCGAATATAATAATTTTCGGGTTACGGAGTAGTGCACGTGCAATTGAAATTCGTTGCCGTTGTCCGCCGGACAGCTTGCCTCCATGCTCACCAAGTTGTGTATCAAGACCTCTTGGCATACTTTTTACAATGTCATCAAGACCGACATCTCTTAGGATTTTCCAAAGCTGTTCATCTGTCACATTTTCTGTACCATAGGTTATATTGTCTCGTATAGTACCGGAAAACAAAATAGTGTTTTGCGGAACAACTGCAATTTGTCGCCTGAATTCGTTAAGATCAAGATTTTGCATATTAATTCCGTCAATTAAAATTTTGCCTTCCTGTGGTCTGTCAAATCCAATCAAAAGGTTTAATATAGTTGATTTTCCGGCACCGGAGCTGCCTACAAAAGCGATACTTTCGCCGGCATTAACAGATATATTGAAGTTATTTAAGATCCAGTCAGTTCCATCCTCATACTTATAGTAAATGTCGCGAAATTCTACACGTCCTGTCATATCCGAAAGCGGAAGAATAGAGTTGTTCGTTTCAATATTTCTTTCATACAATATTTCGCCTATTGAGTTGACCGATTCAAGACCTTTTGTAATCTGTGGGTAAAGGTTTAAAAGTGCGTTTATATGACCTACAATCTGACCAAAATAAGTCTGATAGAGAACAACCTCTCCTACAGAAATTTTGCCGATAAAAGCAAGATAGCCTGTGAAGGTGAGGCATGCAAGCTGTGCAAGCTGCATAAGAACCCATATGCAGGCATTAAAGAACCAGGTTGTTTTGTCAAGGTCGTAGCCGGCATTCATCACCATTTCAAGACGTTTGTCCATTTTGTTTATTTCACGGCTTTGCAGACCGTGTGCACGTGTTACGGGAATAAGTTCAATCATTTCTGACACGTCAGACTGTGTTTCTTCAATCTCATTACGAAACCTCGTGTTTCTCAGGCGAATTCTCTTGCTTAAAACCTTCAAAAGCAGAATCTCAAAAGGAATGGTAATAAGGAAGAAGAGCATAACAACAGGACTGTTTTTTAAAGTAACGGTAACTGCTATAATTATACTGACAATAATCACAAAAAGAGAACGATACAAATTTGATAACAGATTTTCTATATTTTCACAGTCACGCATAATTTTAGATTGCAGCTTTCCGGAGTTTGTGTTTTTATGATACATTATTGAAAGCTGCTGAAGCTTTTGTATAAGGCTGCTGCGGAGTGAATATTCAATCTGACGTATGACCTTGTCGTAAATTTTGGATACAGTATAGGTACTGAATATATTTTGCAGAATAATAACGGCAAGCAGAAGTGCATTTATCCAGATTTCAATAGTCTTGTGTCCATCCGGATTTGTAGCAATGTTGATTATGTTTGCTGTTATTATCGGAGTTACCCAGGACGGAAGATTCTGAAGAGTCAGAAAAAATGTGCTTTTTAAAAGGGTTGGAATCCTTCCGCGGTAAAAGTTTAAAAGAATTTTTGCCGGATGTCCCCGGTTTTCGCTGTAATTTTTAATATAGTCTGCAATAGTGTTTGAATTCTTCCTTTTCATATTAAATACCCCCCGGAAACTTAATATTTTAGTTTGATTTTCTTACCGGTTGTGTTTATTATATACAACACAAAATATTTGTCAAGGGGTAAGTTTTAAAAGAAATATATTTGTAAAAATTAAATAAAAATAACACAAAATATTTAGACATTTAATCAATAAAAAAGCTCATTGCAATTGCAATGAGCCTTGGTAGCGGTAACTAGATTCGAACTAGTGACACTACGGGTATGAACCGTATGCTCTAGCCAACTGAGCTATACCGCCTTGTCAAACGACAAGAGTCATTATACCTCAAACTTACAAAAATGTCAATACTTTTTTGAAAAAATTTTTCTTTTTATTATTTTTGTTTGTTCTGATGAATATATTATAATAATTACAAGCATGGAGGGGTAGAAATTGAAGGGAATTATACTGACAATTATAACAGCAATGCTTTTATGTTCGTGTGGCGGATATGAAAAACAGACAGGAAGCACGGTAAAGCTTGAAGAGCAAAAAGAGGGAGAAGAACAAACAAAAGTTTCAAATGCAACTGATTACTACAGCATTGACAATAGCGGCTCGGGTTGGGGATTTAAGAAAATAGAGGGACAGAAGCCGGATATTCCGCAGTCGGTTACCGATATGCTGACCAAGTACGATTCATATTATATGGATTTAAGTGAGGAAAAGGTTTTGTATTTGACCTTTGATGAAGGGTATGAAAACGGATATACGGGACAAATTTTAGATACTCTGAAAAAATGTAATGTTCCGGCTGCTTTTTTTGTTACAGGCTCATATTACGACCGGGAGCAGGAGCTTATAAAGAGAATGGTAAGCGAAGGTCATATAGTGGGAAACCATACGGAAAACCATCCTAATTTACATAAGCTTAATGATGCAGAAAAAATGAAGGAGGAATTAAAGCTACTTGATGATAAGTATTATGCTCAGTTTGGAGAGCATATGAAATATATGCGTCCGCCGGAGGGTGAGTACAGTGAAAGAGTTCTTGCAGCGGCGAAGGATGCAGGGTATAAAACAGTGTTCTGGAGCTTTGCCTATAAGGACTGGATGAAGGATGTAAATAACGGTGCCGATTATGCTTTTAATGCAGTAACGCCATATCTTCACAGCGGTGCAATTATACTTTTGCACGCAGTGTCAAGGGATAACGCAGATGCCCTTGAAAATATAATTAATTATGCAAAGGAAAGAGGCTTTGAATTCAGGAGTCTTGATAATATGAAGTAGCTTTATGTAATATGTCGGTTTTTGAAAAATTAACTGCTGAAAAAGTTATTTTTACTGCACAAAAATATTAATGCAAGCAAAAAGCAGCTAAAAATTTTATTGACAAATTATTCTTGTAATGTTATACTGAATTTTAAGGTAAGGAAGCCGCAGAGAGCATCTGGACTGACCTTGCCTTTTCTTTTTAAAGCTGTATATAAACAGAGGAAAGGGAGAGGAAGTTATGGAAAACTTGACAGAGTTGTTTGGCAGTAAGGTTTTCAATGACGCAACGATGAAAAAGCGTTTGCCTAAGGAAACCTATAAGGCTTTGCAGAAAACGATCAAAGATGGAAAGCATCTTGATATTAATATTGCACATGTTGTTGCCAACTCAATGAAGGACTGGGCTATTGAAAACGGTGCAACGCATTTTACTCACTGGTTCCAGCCTATGACGGGGATTACTGCGGAAAAGCACGATAGCTTTATCTCTCCGACAGATGATGGAAATATTATTATGGAGTTTTCGGGGAAGGAGCTTGTCAAAGGCGAATCTGACGCATCAAGCTTTCCGTCGGGCGGTCTTCGTGCTACCTTTGAGGCACGTGGCTATACAGCCTGGGACCCGACCTCATATGCATTTATAAAAGGAAATACTCTTTGTATTCCTACTGCATTTTGCTCTTACGGCGGCGAGGCACTTGACAAGAAAACCCCGCTTCTTAGGTCTATGGAGGCCTTAAACCGTCAGACAATGCGTATATTAAAGCTCTTTGGAAATACCGATGTTACATCAACTAAAACAACAGTCGGACCAGAGCAGGAATATTTTCTTGTTGACAGAAATATGTATGACAAGCGTCCTGACCTGATGTTTACAGGAAGAACTCTATTTGGTGCTATGCCGCCTAAAGGGCAGGAAATGGACGACCACTATTACGGCACAATAAAATCAAGAGTAAAGCGGTTTATGAAAGAGCTTGATGAGGAGCTTTGGAAGCTTGGTATTTTAGCTAAAACCGAACATAATGAGGTGGCACCGGCTCAGCATGAGCTTGCACCTGTTTATACAACCACAAATATTGCTACCGATCATAACCAGATTACTATGGAATTAATGCAAAGAATTGCGAAAAAGCATGATATGGTGTGCCTCTTGCACGAAAAACCGTTTGAAGGAGTTAACGGTAGCGGTAAGCATAATAACTGGTCTATTTCAACAAACACCGGAAAAAACCTTTTAGATCCGGGTGAAACACCTCACGAAAATGCACAGTTTTTACTGTTTTTGTGTGCTGTTATCAAGGCTGTTGACGATTATCAGGATATGCTGAGAGTGTCCGTTGCATCTGCCGGTAATGACCACAGATTAGGTGCGAATGAAGCACCTCCTGCTGTTGTTTCGATGTTCCTTGGTGAAGAGCTTACCGAAATCCTTGATTCTATTGAAAGGGATGAGGGCTACGACGCAAAGGAAACTACTATAATGAAGGTTGGCGTACATATTCTGCCAAGATTCCCAAAAGATACAACTGACCGAAACAGAACAAGTCCTTTTGCATTTACGGGAAATAAGTTTGAGTTCCGTGCACTTGGCTCAACAGCTTCAATTTCCGGAGCAAATGTTGTACTTAATACAACGGTTGCGGAAAGCCTTAAGCAGTTTGCTGACGAGCTTGAGACGGCAACTGATTTCGACACCGCACTTCAGGCTTTGATTAAACGTACAATAAAAGAACATAAAAAGATTATTTTCAGCGGTAACGGTTATGATGATGCATGGCTTGCCGAGGCAGAGAAGAGGGGACTTTTAAATCTTAAAACAACTCCTGACTGTCTGCCGTATTATGTTCATCCTAAGAACATTAAGCTCTTTACAGACCATAAGGTTTTTACAGAAACAGAGATGCGTGCAAGATATGAAATTAATCTTGAAAATTATTCAAAGACTATAAATATTGAAGCACTTACAATGATTGATATGGCAAGAAAGGATATACTTCCTGCTGTAACCTCATTCGTTAAAAGCATTTCCGATGCTGTGGTGGCAAAAAAAGCTGCAGTCAGCGGAATTGAATGTACTTACGAGGAGGATTTGATAAAGAAGGTAACAGCTCTTGTAAATAAAATGTATGAGGATGTTACTCTCTTAGAGAACGAGCTTTCAAAGACTTCGGCTATTAACGATGCACAGGCTTTGGCTGAATATTATAA
>JAZNIV010000065.1:0-5243 GCA_045577675.1 Clostridia bacterium | reverse complement strand
GCTCCGCAGTCCTGACAGAATTTTGTGCCGATGGCGTTCTGCTTTCCGCAGGCGGTACAAACTGCACCTTCGGCTACCGTCTGTTCGGGGAGTGCCGTTCCGCATTCGGGACAGAACTTTTTATCTGCCGTGGTCGGCTTTTCACAATTCGGGCAAACCTTCATATTTTTTGCAGCCTCGGTTGCGTAATTATTTACGCTTCTTTCCAAATTTGCAAATGCGCCCTGAAAACCGCCGGCTTTCGTTTCACCTCCGTTTTGATTGCCTGCGGCATTATCTATATGACCTGCCGCTTTGTTTGCAAGGTCTGTGGCTGTCGGTTCGATTGCTTTGCCTATAGCATCGCCAACGGCTCTGCCGATTCCCTGACTCACACCTCGTCTGATTGCTCTTTCCAAATCAAAGAAACTCATAACTTATGCCTCCTTTATATATAGGTAAAAATTTTTGACTACATTTTTTCTCCGCACTGCGGACAGTATTCGGTGTCATCCTTTACAACCGTGTCGCAGTTTTTACAAAACTTGTGTCTTTCCTTATATTCCTGAAACATATTCTTTTCAGGAAGCTTTGCACCGCACTCGGTACAGAAGCTTTCTGTTGAAGGTGATGCGCGTCCGCAGGATTTGCAAACCTTCAGTCTTTTCATAGCACGGGGACCGAAACCGTATTCGTCCATACTTTCCTGCCGTACCTGTTCCGCTAAAATCAGTCTCATTCTTCATACCTCCTCATAGCGCAGAGCCGAGCCGCAGCTTGTGCAAAATGTATCAGATATTGAAACCTTGCTTCCGCAATGTCTGCAAAACTTCGGCGGGTTCTCCCAGGGGGAGCAGTCAACACACATAAAAGTATCTGCGTTATACATTGCGTCGCATACGAACCGTCCGCATTTTTCGCATCTGCTGATTTCCGGCTTTGCAATTTCCCATGCTCTTTTTAATCTTTCCTCCGGTGTGCCGCCCACGATCGGTTCGGTTAGAAAAACTCTCGCTCCCGATAAATCGCAGAAGAAGCTGTACCGATTTCCGTTTATAATTTTATAAGAAGCAATTTTCTCCGGCATACGCATCCTCCTTTCAGAAAATTTTTCCTTAGAAAAGTAACATATTTTTCTAAAGTATTGAATTTTTCAACATTATCTGATATAATATAAATAATCAGAATTGGTAAGGTTCATCGGAAAATGATTTTTTGATGTACTTTACAAGCTTAATTATGCATATTTTTTTACTTTTGTCCCCCCCCCCAAATGCCAAAAGGATGAGAAAAATCAAAAAAATTTAAAAAATTTCTCTCAAGGGGGTGGGAAAAGGGGTGGGAAATTTGAAAAATTTCGTAAAGGAGACATATTTTTATGCGAAAATTAACGGCACTCATTCTCACGGGAATTTTAATCACATTTTCACTTGTCGGCTGCGGTCAAAATACAAGACTTAATCCAAGCAGCCCGACGACCTTATCCATCTGGCACGTTTACGGAAATCAATCCGAGTCGCCGTTTAACGATGCAATAGATGAATTTAATTCAACTGTCGGCAAGGAAAAGGGTGTTTTTGTTTCCGTAACCTCTATGGTTGATTCCGATTCCATTGACCAGCACCTTTTTGACGCTGCAAAGGGTGTACCGGGCAGCGGTGATTTCCCCGATTTGTTTACTGCATATCCGAGAGTTGCCGAGGGTATAGGTGAAGAATTGCTTACAGACTGGAACGAGATATATTCCGAGGAGGAGCTTTCCGTCTTTGTTGATGACTTTCTTGCGGAGGGCAATATTTCGGGCAGACAGCTCACGCTTCCCATTGCCAAATCGACAGAGCTTCTTTTTGTAAACAAAACCTTATTTGACCGTTTTGCAAATGAAAGCGGTTTTTCAGTCAAGGACTTTGAAACCTTTGACGGTCTTTTTGAAATGGCATCCGCCTATTATGAATGGTCGGGCGGCAAGGATTTATTCCAGTATGATGATTTCTACAACTATTTCCTTATCAATGTTGCCGCAAAGGGTGACGAGCTTATCAAAAACGGCAAGGTAAACTGCGATACCAACGAATTTAAGGATGTTTTTTATGCGATTGCCGAGCCCGGAATTGAAGGCGGTATAAGCCTTTATGATAATTTCGGAAGCGATCTTTGGAAAACAGGCGATATTATATCCTACATCGGTTCGTCTGCCGGTATTCTTTATACCCGTGATGATGTAACCTATCCTGACAACAGCGTGGAAAAGATTGAGCTGTCGGTTCTTGCATATCCTGTTTTTGAGGGTGCTGCACCTACCGTTATGCAAAGGGGTGTAACGCTCTTTGCTCATAAAACAGACGACGCAAAGAAAAACAAGGCAATGGAAATATTTGTTGATTTCCTTGCAGAAAAGGACAATAACATTGAATTTGCCTCTGCATCGGGCTATATTCCGGGAACAGACGAAGCCTTTGAAGGACTTTTTACAAATCTTGAAGGTGTGGAAAATCCCAAATACCGTATGCTTTATGAGGCTGTAAGCGATATGTACGGCAAATATACCTTCAAGCCGCTTCCCGTATTTGAAAATTCTTCTGCCGTTCAAAAGGAATTTGACGGCAATGTTACCAATATACTTTCAAAGGCACGGGCAGAGTATCAGGCGAGAGTGTCCGCAGGCGAGGATAAAAACACCGTTTTACCGGAGCTTTGTGAAAAGGCGCTCAATGAACTTAAAAGCAAGTATTAAAGGATAAGGAGGAGCAGAAATGAAGCTGCCGCAGATTAAAGCCACTTTGGCGGAAATAAAAAACAGCGGTCTTTCTATGAAAAGAAGACTCGCTGTGTATATTGCTGTGCTTTTGATGCTGTTCCTTGTTGTTATCGGGATTGCACTGAATTTTTTAGGCATTCTCAATATTACGCCGTTTCGTCTGAGAGAAACCTTTCATCGGGAGCTTAAAGAAACAAACTACCGTGCAGAAACCTTTATTGATACAAAGGCTGCTCATGCAATTCTGTTTGCAGAGCATCTTTCTAAGGAAACAGAGCATTATCTTGCCGCAAAAAACATAAGCTTTGAAGCTTTGGAAAACAATGCGGCGCTGATTGACGGGCTTGAGGCAGAGGTTTACAATATTGTAGCTGCAAATATGCAGTATGCCGATTGCAGCGGTGCATTCTTTATGCTTAACACGACAGTAAACAGTAAGCTTCCCGAAAAATACCACAGCGGCATTTACCTGAAGTTTTCCTATCTTCACTCAAACAGTATGATAAACCACAAAACATCAATGCTCTACGGCTCGTCTGCCGTTGCAAAGGAATATGGTGCGGATTATTACAACGAATGGCACTTAGAGATGCCGGAGGGCATTTATCACGAGCTTGATGATGTGTTTCATGTTTCAAAGGCAGACTTTAATGACAGCTATGTGCTGACGGGTGTATATCAGATTCCCGGCACGTGGGAAAATGTGAGGTTTTTATGTGTTCCCGTGTTTGACACAAGCGACAAGCTTATCGGTGTATGCGGCTTTGAAATCTCAAGCCTTTATTTCAGCCTGACCTACGAAACGCATAATGACGAGCTTGACAACATCATTCACGGTTTATTTACAGAGAGCGAGAAGGATTCATATACCGGGCAGATGTCCGTCAATCATTCGGGGTATTCTCCGTCCGACACAGGCGTAATGACAATAAAGAAGGGCAAAAATCTTGATACCTTTACATACGGAAACGAAACCTTTATCGGTAAGTACGGAGAGATTACACTGGGCAACAGCAAGCATATTTTAACCGTTATGGTTCCCGAAAAGGAATATCAGTCCTTGCTTTCCGAATCGTATATCAGAATGCTTGCGGTGCTCATTATTGTTCTTATGCTGATGGTTTTGATTTGCCTTTATTTCAGCCACAAGTATATGAAGCCGATTCTTAAAAGCTTTGAGCATATAAAGACAAATTCCGTTCCCGCAGATCAGGTTAAAATTCCTGAAATCAACGACCTTTTCCGTTTCCTTGCAGATAAGGATAAAGGTCACGAGGACGAAATAACCGAGCTTACACGCCTCCGCAACGAGGCAAAGGATGAATACACAAAGATTCAGACGCAGCTTGACAAGGTGGTAGAACGACATAAATCCGGTGCCGATCCTGAATTTTATGAGATATTCAAGTCAAATGTATCCAAGCTCACTCAAAAGGAAGCACAGATATTCAGGCTCTATCTTGAGGGAAAAACTGCAAAGGAAATTCAGGAGATAACGGAAATCAATCAGAACACACTCAAGTATCATAACAAAAACTTATATTCAAAACTCGGTGTTACGAGCAGAAAAGAGCTTTTGCTTTATGCTGCTATGCTTAAAAAAGAAGGAGGAGTTTTATGACACTTGCAGACAGACTGAATAAAATCATTGATGAACAGGGACTTACAAAAAGAGCATTTGCAAAAACCTTGGGTGTCAGCGAAAACTACATCTATCAGCTCACAGGAAGCCAAGAAAAGCTGACCACCATATCCGAAACTCTTGCAAAGCTCATCGCCCTTGAATTTGGATATGATAAAGACTGGATTATATACGGCGATAAAAACTAAAATATATGATGAAAGCCTCCGAGGATTTCTCCCCGGAGGCTCGTTTTGTTTTTATAGATTATTTTACTAAATCTTTAAAAGCTTTACCTGCCTTGAATGCAGGAACCTTGCAAGCAGCGATTTTAATTTTTTCGCCTGTCTGCGGATTCTTGCCCTCTCGAGCAGCTCTGTCTCGTGCTTCAAATGTACCAAAGCCGATTAAGGAAACCTTATCTCCGGCTTTAACTGCATTCTGTACGCCGCCGATAAATGCATTTAATGCCTTTTCAGCATCTTTCTTTGTGATGCCTGCTTCTTCAGCCATAAGTGCAACAAGTTCTGTCTTGTTCATTGGAAAATACACCTCCTTAATTTTTTATATTATTTTATCATATTTTTTGTCGTTATACAAGATATTTGGGAAATTTGGTAGTATTATGCCGTATTTATGTCAGTATGTTAATAATTTGTTTTTTCTTTCTTACGGCGTAGTCATAGGCAACAGCAGTTCCGCTTTTGGGTTGATAGTCAAATAAATCACGCCTACTGTTTTTACGCCTTGGGGGAAGGTAGTTTTCATCGTAATAGACCACGCAGAATTTACTATGGATAATCATTTCCTGATTGCGTTCCACATAGGAAGCTTTGCCTGCGTTTTCCATATATTCGGGGAAGTATGTGCCTTCATAATGTTTTA
>JAZNIV010000064.1:0-6535 GCA_045577675.1 Clostridia bacterium | reverse complement strand
CCGCTTGAAAGACAGTTTAAAAGTGTTTTCCTTCGTTGTGCAAAGGCGGCTTTTACTACCTTAAAGAAAAGCTTTTCGTCCTTTGTTTCGATATTTGGTGTTTCACAAACCTTCATACATAAAACGGCAGAATCTACCTTTGGTGCAGGATAAAAGCTGCCTGCCGGAACAATTGTTATCATTTCAGGGTTTGTGTAGTACTGGCACATAACGCTTATTGCACCATAGTCCTTTTTGCCGGGCTTTGCACAAATCCGTTCTGCCACCTCTTTCTGCACCATTACAACAATATTTTTTATAGGAAGCCTTTCTTCTATTAGCTTTGCTATAATCGGTGTGGTGATGTAGTAGGGAAGATTGGCTGCAACGCTGATTTTTTCGCCGGCAAATTCAGAGGCAATAAGCTCCTTTACGTCGGTTTTTAGGATGTCACGTTCTATAATTTTAACGTTATCATATTCGCTTAAGGTGAAATCAAGAACCGGAATAAGCCGGCTGTCAATTTCAATCGACACCACTTTTTTGCCCGTTTCGGCAAGCTGTTTTGTAAGCACTCCAAAGCCGGGGCCTACCTCTAAAACACCGGTATCAATGTCAGCGGCTTCTACAATCCGGTCAAGAACGCTGTCGTCCAAAAGAAAGTTTTGTCCCAGCCCCTTTGAAAAGTTAAATCCGAATCTTTCGGCGATATCTTTAATTACTCTTGGTGATGTTAAGTCCATATTTTTTTCCTTTCACAAAAAAGAGGATGATTATATCATCCTCAGTTTAATACATATACTATAGCACTTCTTCTGCCAAATTGCAAGCATTGGCTTTTGGAGTCGTAGTATAAATCTATTTTGTTTCCTTTGATTGCACCGCCTGTATCTCCTGCTATACAGTAGCCGTATTGCCATGATTTACCGTCGTCGGTGGATTCAACGTATAGCTTTGTTCCGAGCGGAATAACCTTTGGGTCAACTGCAATAACGCCGTACTGCGCAACTCTTCCGGATGCGGTTTTTTTGCCGGCTGCTGCTGTGTATGCGGTTGCGGTAACAGTCAGCTTTTTGGAATAGCTAAGGTTCTTGCCTGAACCGGTTGTAACAATTTTTTGAGCTGTCTTGGCTTTAGTCTTTGCTTTTGTTCCCACAGCAACAACCTGTGTCACAGGCTCTTTTATGGTAGTTTCATTAAGAACCTGCCTGCTTACCTCAATGCCGTTTTCGGTCGTAATTGAGTAAGTTGTCCTTTTTAAGCCGTTAACACCTTTTGTTTTAATTCTTGTTTTTCCTTTTTCAAGACTTGAATCGGAAACCTCTTTGCTGGAGAAGGCAATTTCTGTATCAACAGTTACTTCCTTGCTTTGGATGCGATATACAGTTACATTCATATCTTCAGTAACGTTTGTGTCAAGCTCAGGCTCAACCCTGTCAGCCTGTCCGATATAAACGCCTGCTTCCTGGAAAGCTTCTCGAATGGTCTTTTTGGTAGTGGTAATTATTTCGATATTACCGTCAATATTAAGTGTGAAATTTCTTCCTTTTCTGATAACGAGCCTTGCGCCGTTATATAGTTCGTCCTCCATTAGCATACTTGCTCTGTCAAATTCGCCGAGCTGTATGCCATTTTCAATTAAAAATTCTGAAACGGTGTTTTGTCTGGTGGTCAGTTCCTGTGTTTTCTCGCTGTCAGCAAATGCATCAACCATAACCAGTGTAACCTGTTTTGACTGAAGGTCAATCACAGCACCGGTCAGCAGGCTGAAAATTACTACTGACATAAATACGGCAGCAAATCTCATAGCAAGAGATTTATTGCTTTTTTTATTAAAAAACATTTTTCTTTCCTCCTATACCTTCCCGCATATTATATAACTATATTATGTCCAAGTCAAGCATTTTATTACAAAATTGTTGCATATCGCCGAAAAAGGGTGAAAATATTTACATAAAATCGCAGAGTTTTTGTGCAAAATGCAATAGAATTTTTACAATTTATTCAATTGGTAATATTTATAAGAAAAGTGTTTTACCCATATTTTTGATGAAATAAGGGCAAAAATAGAGTAAAAATGGTATATAAAAGGTGTGTTTATGCCATAATAGGTGTTAAGAAGAATCAAATTAAAATGTTACAAAAATATTAAGACAAAAATACTACATATAGATATGAAAGGGGATTTTCTTGATGAAAAACACTACTCATAGGGTGGTTATACTAAAAAATGTAAATTCTGATATGATTTCACAGGCAATACTGATTTTAAAGGATTCTGTGCGGGAAAATGAGACAAACCTAATGGAAGAAGCAGAACGGATTGTGGAGAAATATATGAACACAAAGCCGGCTCTTATGCCGAAAAGCAATAACAAATTAACAGCCGGAATTTTGTCTTTAGGTGTTATTTTAATAGGAATAGGAATATTTATTGCAAGCAGATTTGTCTGAGTTTCTTCCTATTAAATGTCCTTAGTGCTATTTTTGGTTTCGAGCTAATCTTAAATACAAAAGGCAGCTAAAAGCTGCCTTTTATATTTAAAGTTCTTTGTAAATTCTTTCGATATTTACGGTTTTGCCTGTATTTTCATCAATTTCAAATATTGCTCCGCAGAATTGCCCTTTGCCGTTTGCGACGGTGAATTTTTGCGGCATGCCGTTTAAAAACCTTTCAACAATCGTGTTTTTATCCACGCCAAGCACCGAGCAGGCAGGCCCTGTCATTCCTAAATCTGTAATAAAACCGGTGCCCTTCGGCAAAATTTTATTGTCCGCTGTCTGCACGTGTGTGTGCGTTCCGAAAACCGCAGAAGCTTTTCCGTCAAGATAGTATCCTAAAGCCATTTTTTCGCTTGTTGCTTCTGCGTGGAAATCAACTAAAATAATATCGCATTTGTTCTTCATAGCTTCAATTTCTGCATCGGCTGCGAAAAAAGGCGAAGCTGCAACGCACTGCATATACGTTCTGCCGATAAGATTTATAACACCTACACGAACTCCGTTTTTTGCGGTCATAATAACGCTGCCCTTTCCGGGAACGTCGCCCTCAAAATTGGCAGGACGGATTACTTCGTCATTATACCGCATCACATTCGCAATATCAGGGCAGCCCCATGTGTGGTTGCCTGTTGTAAAAACGTCAATTCCGGCATTTTTAAGCTGACCGAAAACCGGTCTTGTAAGCCCTCTTCCGTGAGCGGCATTTTCCGCATTGGCGATTATAAAATCAACCTTGTCACGGAGTGTTTCCAAAACCTCGAATACTGCGTCTCTGCCCACGCGGCCGAAAATATCGCCTATTGTAAGAATTTTCATAATATAAATAGCCTTTCTATAAAAAACGGTTATCAAATAAGATAACCGTTTTTAAGATAATTATTTTGCATAATCCACTGCACGGGTTTCACGGATAAGACTAATCTTAATCTGACCCGGATATTCAAGCTCTGCCTCAATCTTCTTAACAATATCCTTAGCCACAAGTATCATACCTGCATCATTTACAACCTCAGGCTTAACCATAATTCTGATTTCGCGGCCTGCCTGAATTGCAAAGGACTTGTCAACTCCGCCAAAGCTGTTAGCAATTTCCTCAAGTCGCTCTAAGCGCTTGATATAGGTTTCAATGTTCTCACGTCTTGCACCCGGTCTTGCAGCGCTGATAGCATCTGCCGCCTGAACAAGCTGTGCTACAATTGTTGTAGCATCAACATCGCCGTGGTGTGCCATAATTGCGTGAATAACATCGTTGTTTTCTTTGTATTTTTTAGCAATATCTGCACCGATAGTAACGTGTGAGCCTTCGATTTCGTGGTCAACCGCTTTACCGATGTCGTGAAGAAGACCTGCACGCTTTGCAAGAGTAACATCAACGCCGAGCTCGCCTGCCATAACACCTGCCAAGTGTGAAACCTCGATTGAATGTCTTAGAACATTCTGACCATAGCTGGTTCTGAAGCGAAGACGTCCAAGCAGCTTAACAAGCTCAGGATGAAGCCCATGCACGCCTGTTTCAAAGGTTGCGGCCTCGCCCTCCTGCTTAATTGTAGCGTCAACTTCTTTTCTTGCTTTTTCAACAATTTCTTCAATTCTTGCCGGATGAATACGTCCGTCAACTATAAGCTTTTCAAGTGCAATCCTTGCGACCTCGCGGCGTACCGGATCAAAGCTTGAAAGAATAACTGCCTCCGGAGTATCGTCAATAATAAGGTCAACACCGGTAAGAGTTTCAAGTGTTCTGATATTTCGACCTTCGCGGCCTATGATACGTCCCTTCATTTCGTCTGAAGGAAGAGCTACAACCGAAACGGTTGTTTCAGCAACGTGATCAGCAGCAATCTTCTGAATAGATGTTGCCACGATATTTTTTGCTTTTTTCTCTGCTGTATCCTTTGCTTCCTGCTCAATTTCTTTAACCATAATTGCGGCTTCGTGCCGGGCTTCCTGTTCAAGGTCACGGATTAAGAGGTCCTTTGCCTCCTCTTGTGACATACCGGAAATTTTTTCCAGCTCCTCAACCTGCTTACGCTTTAATTCGTCAATTTCAGCACTTTTCTTGTCATATTCTTTAATCTTTTGATTAAGTGCCTGATCCTTCTTCTCTAAAGCGTCGTTTTTTCTCTCAAGATTTTCTTCTTTTTGGTTAACTCTTTTTTCCTGAATTGATAATTCACGTCTGCGGTCTTTGATTTCTGCGTCTAAAGCTGCACGCAGCTTTTGATTTTCCTCCTTTGCTTCGAGAACAAGCTCTCGTGCTTTGGATTTTGCGTTCTTTCTTGCTTCCTCCACAATACTTTTAGCCTTCTCTTCAGCTGAACCGAATTCGGCTTCTGCAATCTTCTTTCTGTAAGCAATACCACCGAAAAATGATGCAATGTTAAGTAATGCAAATACAACCGCAGCAATTATAAGTACGATTTCAAATGTTTCTATCTTGTCCACCCCCATTGTAAAAATTTAATATAAATCGGGGATGCTGAATATATGAAATTACTGTAAATTTATTCAAAAATCTATTTTCATAAACTACTATCAAAAATTCAACATTCCCAATAAATAGTTTAAAGAAATAACAAGCATACGTATATTTTATCCTATTTTTTGGTGTATGTCAAGAGAATATTAAAAAACTGTAAAAGTGTAAGATAATTGTAAATTTTCGGGACATAATGTAAAATGTAAAGTTAAAATCAAATCTTTTGTAAGATTTGCATAAAAACAATTTCTAAAAATTTACTTCTTTAGTATTTACTGCATAAAATATATATGATATAATAAAAGGAGCATAGAACGAGAGGGGACAACATAAGATGCCGTCAAAGGAAGAAAAACAGTGGGCAGGGATAAATGAATTTCAGTTATATTTGTATAATGAAGGTACAAATTTTCAATCATATGAAATGCTTGGCCCACATAGAATAAATAAAGGGTGGAGATTTGCTGTTTGGGCACCCAATGCTAAGGCTGTTTCGGTAGCCGGCGACTTTAACGACTGGACAGGCGACGGTATGCCGCTTGAGAAAATCGGCACAACCGGCGTATGGTACGGAGTATTTGATAACATAAAAGAGGGTATGCTCTATAAATATGCCGTAACGGACAGAGATGGCAAAACAGTTTTAAAATCGGACCCTGTTGCTTTTGCCAATGAGCTAAGGCCGAATACTGCGTCGGTGGTCAGGGATATACCGAAGTATCGCTGGCAGGACAAGGACTGGATTAAGGCACGCGAAAAAAATCCTATTTATGACAAGCCGATGAATATTTACGAGGTGCATGCGGCATCGTGGAAAACCCATGAGGACAGAATTCCATATACCTATAGAGAGCTTGCAGACGAAATTGTTCCGTATGTTACCGAAATGGGGTATACACATATAGAATTAATGCCGCTTACCGAATATCCGTTTGATGGCTCATGGGGGTATCAGGTTACCGGATATTTTGCAGCAACCTCACGCTTTGGTGCACCGGAGGATTTGATGTATTTTGTGGATAAGTGCCACCAAAACGGAATCGGAATTATTATGGACTGGGTTCCGGCACATTTTCCGCGTGACCTGCACGGGCTTTTCCGTTTTGACGGAACTGCAACCTATGAATATGCTGACCCTCGGATGGGCGAGCATAAGGACTGGGGCACGATGGTTTTTGACTATTCAAAAAGCGAGGTTGTTTCGTTTCTTTTATCCTCTGCATTTTTCTGGGTAAAGGAATATCATTTTGACGGACTGCGTGTTGATGCGGTTTCTTCAATGCTTTACCGTGACTACAGCAGAAACCACGGCGAATGGACAGCAAATATCTATGGCGGAAACGAAAATCTTGAGGCTATAGACTTCCTGAGAAATTTAAATAAAATAATGTTTGCAAAATTCCCGAATATTTTAATGATAGCCGAGGAATCAACTGCGTGGAGTATGGTAACAGGTTCTACAGATGCAGGCGGGCTTGGATTTAATTATAAGTGGAATATGGGCTGGATGAACGATACCCTTCGGTATATGTCTATGGACCCGTATTTCAGAAAACCAAACCATGATCTTCTGACCTT
>JAZNIV010000063.1:0-7595 GCA_045577675.1 Clostridia bacterium | reverse complement strand
CTGAGCTCCGTCCCGCTCTTAAGAAGGCTGGATTCCTCACTCGTGACCCAAGAATGAAGGAGAGAAAGAAGTACGGTCTCAAGGCTGCTCGTCGTGCTCCTCAGTTCTCAAAGAGATAATTATACCCCTCTCGAAACGTCGTATTTTCGGCATATTCAAGAGATATCACAGTCGATTTGTTGTGAATTTGTTGTGAAACATTTTAAAAGGCAGTGGTTTTTATCCACTGCCTTTTTTGTTATGCTCCATTTGATAAAGTGAATTCAAGAACATCTGCTGTTTTTCTCCTACTTGCATCTAATACATCTGCATATATATTTGCTGTAGTTCCTATTGTAGAATGTCCTAAATGATCTGAAACTATTTTAATGTCGATTCCAGCATTCAAAAGCAACGTAGCATTACAATGTCGTAAACAATGTAAAGTCAAGAACTCAAATTCCGTTCCTTTCAGAAAACGTCTGAAAGAAGTATTCAAGCTGCTTCTGTCTTTATAATTTCCTCGATCTGATGTAAAAACCATTTCAGGGTGTGCAAAGTCTGTCCCTATAATCATTTGCAATTCCTGTTGGTGTGTCTGATGCTCCTTCAAAAGCTCCGCAACAGTTGTACTGATTGCAATAGTTCGCTTACTCGTTTTAGTTTTAGGCGTTGTAAGAAAGTGCTTTCCGCCCACATCAGATAAAGTGTGCTTTACAGTGATTAGGTTATTTTTAAAGTCGATGTCTCGCCATTGCAACCCTAATGCTTCACCTGATCGCATACCGGTATATAGCAGTAACTTCACAATTACATTCAATACTGAATAATCATCAAACAAAGGTAAAAATCGTTTTAATTCCGATTCAGTTAAAAAACGCCGTTTTTCCTCTGCGGTAACATCTTTTTTAGGAAGTATAACACCATTGCAAGGCGATTCTTTTATATACTTCTGCTTGATTGCAAAGTGGAAAACGCTTTGCATCATAATAAATAATCGTTTGACTGTAGTTGCAGCTAAAGGTCGGCTCTCTCCGTTTTTATCAGTATCATTCTGACTATTAAAAAAGTCTGTAAGCATAGCTGTATTCATATCCTTTAACTTCTTATTACCAAAATATGGAATAAAGCGATATTCAATCATTTTACGATAATTATAAGCAGTGATTGGCTTTAATTCATTAGGTGCGTATATCTTGAAATATTCTTCGACTAAGTCACGAAAACGCATATTCTCATTAAATGCTGACATCCCCTTACATTTGTTCTTAAAATGAATGTACTCTTCTTTAGCCAGCTTATCCGCTTTCTTTTCTGTTATGCCTTCTGGCGGCTTGAACGTAGTTGTTTTTCGTATCTGTTTACCGTTTGCATCCATACCCAATGCAACAGTGAAAGTATAGCTGCTAGCACGCCTTACAATTCCTGTATCAACCCGTCTTGATTTTCCCATTGCAGAACTTCCTTTCTTGACTTGCAAAGGGAAATCTGATATAATATTATTGCAGCGTGAATATATCAGAGTTTCCCTTTGATGATTCATGTTATGTAAAGTCGCTGATTGCCGTCAGCGGCTTTCTTTTTTAGCCTTTTTTCTGGCTTCCGCCTTTGCATATTTTACACCTTTCATAAAACCAAGATTAAAATAATCATTACCTACACCTATAGCATAGTCTGGAAAAAAACTGCTAATCTGACCGTGTCGTACATCGATAGCTTTCATTTCTGAAATGAAAAGGCTATATTTGTCAGGCACATTTACAGCTTCAATGGTAGCATATAAATTCGCATTCTTTATAAGTGCTTTTTTCACGCTCTTCTATGAGTTTTTGTTGTTTGGTTTCCTCCTGCTCCTTTCTTTTTGCTACTTCCTGCTCTCGTTGCCTTTCCTTTGCTTCCAGTTCTGGAGTAATATGTAGCTGAAACTTCACACGATCTGACATTATTGCACACATATCATATAGAAGCTGCACAGCCTCTTCTGGCATTCCGTTAAGCATGTCATTGATTTTTGTAATCATGGTTTCTTTTTTCATTACTAATCTTCCTTTCGTTGAATAAAATATTTTATATATGTTTCAATGGAACGCTTTATTTCAGCTTCCAAGAAATCCAAAAAATGAGTTTTTTTCTGAATCTGCGAGAGGTCAAATTCAGAAAAAGCCTTAGTGTTCAAAAGCTGTATAGCAGCTATTCTAAATTCTGTTTTTATTGAATTCAATAACGACTCATCAAAATTTTTTAATATATCAAAACTGTGTTTTACAATTGAGAGCATTTCATCTGATTGCGGCATACATTCCATAATAGTAATAAATTCATCTTGCCCTATAAGATATTCCCACCTAATCGGATATCCTTCATATAAAATATTTTTCTGAATAGCTTTCAATACTTTAGTAGGAATATCACGCCGCCCACTTTCCCATGAAGCAATAATTTTTTCATCTTTACCTGGCAAACTGCCGTCTCTGGATGTTATGCCGTATTCACCAAGTGCTTCACCGAATTCTGTTTGCGTCATTCCGCAATACTGTCGTATTGTTTTGAGATGTGAGCCTTTAATCTTCCTGGTCTCTTCTATCATTAACCCTAACTCTCCTTTTATTTATTGTGTTAGTTGTATAACTCAACTCTAACTGTTATAATTATAACAGGTGATGACGAAAAAGTCAAGCCCTAAAGCAAATATTTCGAAGGGATGTGTAACAATGAAGAATGCTATAGTAAGACAAGCATTAAAAAAGTACGGTATGTGTCAGTGGGAATTAGCGCTTATATTAGGCGTTTCCGAACAGACAATGTACAGAAAGCTGCGTGTTGAACTTCCAGAAGAGGAACAGCACAACCTTGCAGATTTAATTACCAAACATAGAAAGGAGGATGTTTAATGCCAACAATGAAAAGGCTGCGTGATGCCGCTGCTATATCTGGATTAAGCTACAATCATTTGCGGCTGCTCTGTCTGCGTAATGAAATTGTATGTATGCGAGTAGGCAACCGTTGGTATATCAATATGGAAAAGCTGGCGGAATACCTGAACGGCGAAAAAAGACCATGAAACACGGAAACACTTTTTATTTGGAGTTGCCACGAAAAATTTTCACAGATGAATATAACTATTTATCCAACGGTGCCAAATGGCTTTATGTCGTTTTAAATGAATTAGAGCAACGCTTCACCGGAAAAGAACAAAACTTCTTTTATCGTACTGATGCTAAACTTGCCGAAGATGCTTCTATTTCACTTGCAACATTAAAACGTTATAAAGCCGAATTGCGTCACAGTGGATTAGTAGAAATGTGGAACGGTCACTTTGTATATGAAAACGGTCAAAAATCAGAAATGAAATTTTCCTGTTATCGTATTTTATAACAGGCAAAAGTATAAATCTGATACTTAGGGCGAAAGTATAAAAAAGATACCAAATAACAGCTCAAAAACACACCTTGGCTATAGTATCAATTTTATACTGCGTATATAAGAAGTGATTTAAATATAAAAACAGACCAAATAAAAACAGATCTTTTTCATTAAGATTATTGCAAATAGCATAGTGCAATCGTAAAAGATTGCACCATATATCCCGAGCGAAAAGGATAACTATGAATATCAGTTTAAAAGAAAGGATAATGATTTGAAAACAGAACCAAAATATATTGAAAGCCTGCTCCCAATAGGCAAAGAGAACGCAATCAAAAGTGAACTCCTAGTTCAGATTCTTCACTTACACAACAAGAGAGAGCTTCAACAACTGATTGCAAAAGAACGCAATGAAGGAGCATTAATTCTATCTAGCAGTACAGGCGGTTATTTTACCAGCAACGATCCAAAAGAAGTTGCTGAATTCATCCGCACATTAGAAAGTCGTGCAAAGCATACATTCATAGCACTAAGAAGCGCACGAAAATTTATGCAGAACAACACAGAAAAAAGCAGCTAACATAAATAGACATTTTACCCGGTGTAAATGTCTATTCATACCACAACAAACAAAGAGAGGTGTTTATATGACAGCAAAACAAACTGCCTTTCTTCAAGCTATGCTTGAAAAAAGCACCATAGCAAAAGCTGCTGCGTCAGCTGGCATTTCAAGAGCTACAGCCTATAAATACTTACGTGACCAGGTTTTTCAAGCAGAGCTTACCAAACGTAGAAGTGAATGCATCTGTGATACAGTGCGCTTCTTACAGAGTAGTCTTTCGATTTGTAGTGAAAAGCTACTTGAAATAATACAAAGTCCCAATACATCTGATCAAGTAAAGATTAATGCAATAAACGTCGTTTTTGCTAACTGCAAAGCCTTGACAGAAACAGCTGATATAATTGCAAGACTTGAACATATCGAAGAAGTTACAGGAGGGATTAATAACGATTAGTAACGATATTAAAAAAAGAATTGTTTCCGCTTCAAATAAAGCAGAAATCTTAAAAGAAAAAAAGCTCATTTCAATCATAAAAAAAATGACAACGCCCGAGCTTAAGGAAATTATATCCGGCAATATTACATCAGAACGTTTTAAGGAAATTTTACAGACCGCCGAAAGGAGATTAAGTAGATGAACATTACTATTTACATTGACAAAATCTTAAGTCTTTATCAGAAAGCATTCAGCAAGTTAGATGAACATGCAAAAGCAAAAGAGGAAGCCTTCATAAGCTTTCAGGAACGTGCTACAAGGCTCTCAGAACAAGCAGCCAAGGAAGAGTTTAACCTGATTAATCAGAGCCAGGCAGAACACCTGGAAGCGATTGTGGCGAATCTGAATGAATCAGTTGCGATTGTAGAAAACGAATTTCTTCAAGAGCTCAAAAATTTTTACACTCCAAGCGGTGAATCAATTAATGCAGCAGATCAGGTACTGCTTTCAAGTGGAATTATGAAAGCTGACGAAATTAGTGCTATGATAACAAAATACGCTGAAAACCCTACAATGTTACGTATTATTGGCAGATACGCAACAGAACAAAAAATAGTTCTGTCAGATACTGATACAATAATGATATACCGAGCAGCATCGGACGGTAAAAGCGAAAAGCGAATATTCCAAACCTTCAAGCAACTTATACACGCTCCTGTAATAATGGCTGAACAGGGACAAGCAAAAACAGAAGCTTTTATGATGAGTGCATTGAATGCTGATGAATACGCACGGGAAGCTAAGGCGAAGCTTATTAAATTAAAAATACATTTAGATGAAGTCGACAAGTCAACACTTGAGCAGATTGAAACACAACTGATTGAAGAAAAAAACAAGAAATATGATCCGCAGAATATTGATTACGGCTGGTATAACAAATAATAGATAATAATGGCGTGTGCTAAAAAATGCACACGCTTTTTTTGTTGTGATTTTGTTGTGAAAAACTATGGAAAGACATGAAAAGCAATCAAACAATACAAAAAGTGCATGGATGAAAAACTGCATAAACTGGAGGTATTTGAAAAGTTGTGAAATAATAGAGAAAGACAAACTCATTACTCAAAGAGATAAGATTTTATCTTTTACAACAATTACAAAACCACGCAAATCCATATTTTGCGTGGTTTTTCTTTTATCTTTGAATTGGTGGAAATTGATGAAATTTGAACGGTAGCATTCAAGTAACACTCACGTAGCACTCATTTATACCGGTCGTTTCTAATAAATCCTGTGTCTACAGGATTTATTGGGATTAGTATTAATACCCGTTAATTTATGAGTGGTGCCAACCTCTGTTATTTCAGGGATTGTTATAAGCTTTCTGTATTTTCGCAATATACAGCCCTTTCAGCACAACTTATAACTAATCATAAACTAATTACATCACATTCGCAATTCTTTTTTAACATAAAACGCCCCTGTTCAAAAGAACAAGGGCGTTGATTTATTTACATAACATTAATGCAAATTTATGATTGACTACCTTAGCGGAGTGCAGCCTGTGCAGCAGCAAGTCTTGCGATCGGCACACGGAAAGGTGAGCAAGATACATAGTCAAGACCGATCTGGTGGCAGAACTCTACAGATGTAGGATCGCCGCCGTGCTCGCCGCAGATACCGCAGTGGAGGTTGGGATTAGCAGGTCTACCAAGCTTGAGAGCTGTTTCCATAAGCTTACCAACACCAGTCTGATCGAGCTTAGCGAAAGGATCGTTCTCGAAGATCTTAGCGTCATAGTAAGCGTTGAGGAACTTACCAGCGTCATCTCTTGAGAAGCCGTAAGTCATCTGTGTAAGGTCGTTTGTACCGAAGCAGAAGAAGTCAGCGTTAGCAGCGATCTCGTCAGCTGTAAGAGCAGCTCTGGGGATCTCGATCATTGTACCAACTTCGTACTCGAGCTCAACGCCAGCCTCAGCGATAACAGCGTCAGCGTTAGCGATAACAACAGCCTTAACGTACTTAAGCTCCTTAACCTCACCTACGAGAGGAATCATGATTTCAGGCTTAACATTCCAATCGGGGTGGTTCTTCTTAACGTTGATAGCAGCCTTGATAACAGCCTTTGTCTGCATAGCAGCAATTTCAGGATATGTTACAGCAAGACGGCATCCACGGTGACCCATCATGGGGTTGAACTCGTGGAGTGAAGCGATGAGAGCCTTGATAGCCTCAACGGACTTGCCCTGTGCGTCAGCAAGAGCCTGGATATCAGCTTCAGTTGTAGGAACGAATTCGTGGAGAGGAGGATCAAGGAATCTGATGCAAACGGGTGTACCCTCGAGTGCCTCGTAGAGAGCCTCGAAGTCAGCCTGCTGCATAGGCTCAATCTTTGCAAGAGCAGCTTCTCTCTCTTCAACTGTATCAGAGCAGATCATCTCACGGAAAGCAGCAATTCTGTCTGCCTCGAAGAACATGTGCTCTGTACGGCAGAGACCAATACCCTCAGCACCGAGCTCACGAGCCTTCTTAGCGTCTGTAGGTGTATCAGCGTTTGTTCTAACCTTGAGAGTTCTGTACTTGTCAGCCCAAGCCATGATTCTTCCGAACTCACCAGCAATCTGAGCATCAACAGTAGGAATGATACCATCGTAGATGTTACCTGTAGAACCATCGATAGAAATGAAGTCACCCTCAACGAATGTCTTTCCGCCGAGCTCAAACTTCTTGTTTTCTTCATCCATCTTGATTTCGCCGCAGCCTGATACGCAGCATGTACCCATACCACGAGCAACAACAGCAGCGTGAGATGTCATACCACCACGAACTGTGAGGATACCCTGTGAAGCTTTCATACCTGTGATGTCCTCAGGTGAAGTTTCAAGACGAACGAGAACAACCTTCTCGCCCTTGTTGTTCCAAGCTTCAGCGTCTTCAGCTGTGAATACAACCTTACCGCAAGCAGCACCAGGTGAAGCACCAAGTCCCTTGCCCATAGGAGTAGCAGCCTTAAGAGCCTTTGCATCGAACTGGGGGTGGAGGAGTGTGTCAAGGTTTCTGGGGTCGATCATAAGAACAGCTTCCTGCTCTGTTCTCATACCCTCGTCAACGAGATCGCAAGCGATCTTAAGAGCAGCCTGAGCTGTTCTCTTACCGTTTCTTGTCTGGAGCATATAGAGCTTACCGTGCTCAACAGTAAATTCCATATCCTGCATATCTCTGTAGTGGTTTTCGAGAATACCGCAAACCTCTGTA
>JAZNIV010000062.1:0-13310 GCA_045577675.1 Clostridia bacterium | reverse complement strand
CCTATTCCCGAACCATAATATACACCAAAGCGTGTAGGTTCGACATTGCCGATAATATCGCTGTCATTTGCTGCCTGAACAGCAGAGGAAACAGCGAACTGCACAAATCTGTCCGACTTTCTTATATCTGATTTATCCATATAAAGGCTTGGGTCAAAATCCTTGATTTCAGCGGCTAATTTTACACGAAAATCGGTTGTGTCAAAACGTGTGATATAATCAATGCCACTTTTTCCGTTTTTAAGGCTGCTCCAGAAGGTATCCTTGTCGCAGCCTATCGGGGTGATTGCACCAAGTCCTGTTACTACTACTCGTCTCATATATAATTATTCCTTTCACATTGATATGTATCAACTTCAGCTTTCAGACCTTACATTGCAAGGCCGCCGTCAATGCGTATAACCTCGCCGGTTATGTAGCCGGACAGGTCGCTTGCCAAAAATGCTGCAAGATTTGCAACGTCTTGAGGGTTTCCAAGACGTTTTAATGGAATTGACTTCAAAAATTCGTCATCCTTGTTTAAATCCTTAGTCATATCCGTCTTAATAAAGCCGGGAGCAATTGCGTTACAGCACACATTTTTTGTACCCAGCTCCTTTGCTGTAACCTTTGTAAGGGCGATTATTCCTGCTTTTGACGAAGAATAATTTGCCTGACCGGGGATTCCGCTTAAAGCGGAAATGGAGGATATGTTAATGATTTTGCCGTATTTACTTCTGATAAAGCCGCGGCTGCATGCTTTTGTCTTATTAAAGCAGCCCTTAAGATTTGTGCTTACAACAGCGTCAAAGTCGGCGTCGTCCATTGTCATTAAAAGTGCGTCGCGTGTGATTCCGGCGTTGTTTACCAAAATATCCACCTTGCCAAGCTCCTCTGTCACCTTTTCAACGGTTTCCTTGCATGCGGCAAAGTCGGTAACATCGCAGTGATAAACCTCTGCTTTAACGCCGTATTTTTCCATTATCAGGGATTTAAGCTCAATTGCTTTATCCTCATTTCCTATATCTAAAATAGCGGTATTTGCACCGTATGATGCAAGCTTTTCCGCAATAGCCGCACCGATTCCACGTGATGCACCGGTAATAACCGCAGTTTTTCCTTTAAGCATTTTCCTTCACCTTCTTTACAGTTTCAGCAAGAGTTGCCGCATCTTCAACAGAATAGACCTTCACGTCCTTTGATATTTTCTTAATAAGACCGGAAAGTGTCTTTCCTGCACCAACCTCGATAAATATACCGAAGCCATCGTCAATCATATTTTCAATAGTTTCCTGCCATCTTACAGGGCTTTTCATCTGCTTTTCAAGACATCCGATAACATTTTCATCATAAGGTGCAGCTGTCAGGTTTGCATAAACCGGAATTTCCGGTGATTTTATTCCATAATTAATAAGTGCTTTTCCGAATTCCTCTGCCGCATCAGCCATAAAAGGCGAATGAAAAGCGGCACTGACAGCCAGCGGAATACATCTTCCGCCAAGCTCTTTTATTTTTTCCTCAAAAGCCAGCATACTGCTTTTGAGTCCTGAAACAACTGTCTGCCCTGGTGAATTAAAGTTTACGGCATAAAGCTGTTCAAATTCACCTGCTGTATCGGATACTGTTTTGCTGTCCAGCTTTAAAACCGCACACATAGCGGTATCTATATCGCCTGCCGCCTTGCTCATAAGCTCGCCGCGTTTAGTTACAATGGAAAATCCGTCAGCTTTTGTATATGCTCCTGCATAGCTAAGAGCCGCAATTTCGCCAAGCGAAAAGCCTGCAACGCCGTCTGCGAAAACACCATTGTCATTTAGTGCAAGTGCTGCTGCCAAATCCACAAGGTATAAGCACGGCTGTGTATTCGATGTAATTTTTAATTCCTCGTCACTGCCTAAAAAGGACTGCGACATTGTGCCCGGACGAAGTGCTTCGGCTGTGTCGTAAAGCTCCTTTGGTGAGCCGCCAAGCTCATATAAGGATTTACCCATTCCGCTGTACTGTGCACCCTGTCCTGAAAAAACAAATGCTATTTTATCCATTTTCCTGCTCCGTTTAATATAATTTCGGTTTCATTAAAAATTTCTTCTATCATCTCGGCTGCTTTTTGCTCCTTATTAACCATACCGGCAATCTGACCGGCAAGGAAACAGCCCTTTTTCTCGTCACCGTCTATAACTGCAGCACGCAGTGTGCCGACAGCCATCTGCTCAAGCTCGTCATCTGTGATAGCGGTGTATTCAGCCTTTTGGTAGGCTCTTGAAAAGGGTGATTTAAGGCTTCTTACCGGATGCCCGAGGCGTTTTCCGGTTACGATTGTTGAGGTATCGTTTGCCTTTAAAAGCTTATCTTTATATGCTCGGCTTATCGTACACTCCTCAGCTAAAAGAAAACGTGTGCCGAGCTGAACGCCCTGTGCTCCGAGCATAAATGCTGAAGCAACTCCTCTGCCGTCGGCAATGCCGCCTGCGGCGATAACCGGAACATCTACAGCATCAACTACCTGCGGAACAAGTGCCATTGTAGTCATATCACCAACGTGACCGCCTGATTCGCCGCCTTCTGCAATAACTGCATCTGCACCGCTGCGTACACAAAGCTTTGCAAGTGCTGCTGACGGAACAACCGGAATAACCTTGATTCCGGCCTCTTTCCACATTGGAACAAATTTTTCGGGGTTTCCGGCACCTGTTGTAATAACAGCCACCTTTTTGAGTGCCAGAAGCTCCGCGATTTCATCGACATTCGCACCCATCAGCATTACATTAACACCGAAGGGCTTGTCGGTCAGATTTCGGGCGGTATCAATCTGTTTTGTAAGCCCGGTAATATCTCCGCTTGCTGCGGAAATTATACCAAGACCGCCGGCCTCGCTTACCGCTGCCGCCAGACGTGCATCGGATATATGTGCCATACCGCCCTGAAGGATAGGGTATTTTATACCCAGTAATTCACAAATTGGTGTGCAAATCATTTTCCTGACCTCACGGCGATTAGGCTAATTTTGAATCAATATAAGCAACAAGCTCGGAAACTGACTTTCCTGCTTCTGCCGGCTTGATTTCAATGCCGAATTCGTCTTCCATTTCCATCATGATTTCAACTGTGTCCAGTGAGTCAACGCCTAAATCTTCAAAGGTTGTTTCCATTGTGATTTCGTTTGCGTCCATTTCAAGATGGTCTGCCAGTAGGTCTCTGATTTTTTCAAAAGTCATTTTTTTGTCCTCCTAAAATAAATTTTACCACTTTATAATACAGGCAGCGCTTGATAAACCGCCGCCGAAAGCAGACATAACTACTATATCGCCTTTTTTAAGCCGTCCCGTTCTTTCTAGCTCTGCCGCAGCAATCGGGACGCTTGCTGCAGAGGTGTTGCCGTACTTATCAATGTTTACAAAGAATTTTTCCTTAGGCATTTTGAGCCTTTTTGATGCAAAATCAATAATTCTGATGTTTGCCTGATGTGTCACAACGTGGTCGATTTCATCGAGTGAGACACCTGCTTTATCAGCAACATACCTTATATCTTCAACTATTTTATTAACTGCAAATTTGAAGGTTTCCTGACCGTCCATATGGATAACGGGCTTGTGTTCTTCGCCCTTATAAAAAGGTGAGAAGCCTGAAAAGCCGGGGATTGAAAGAACCTCATCTCCGCCCTTTGTGTAAAGAGTTGAGGCAAGGTAATTTTCGCCCTCACCAATTACAAACGCACCGGCACCGTCGCCGAAAATTACACAGGTGTTGCGGTCGGTCCAGTCAACTATTTTACTCAGCCGCTCGGCACCGATAACAAGTGCCTTCTTAATGCCGCCACGCATAATATATGAAACGGCGGTATCAAGTGCAAATAAAAATCCGCTGCAGGCAGAGCTTAAATCAAAGCAAGGACAGCTTGCGCCGATAGCCTTTTGGACAGTCCCCGCAACAGTAGGGCAGATAGTTTCAGAGGTTATGGTGGCAACAATTATAAGATCCAGTTCACTTGCCTCAACATTTGCGGCTTTTAATGCATCTACTGCCGCTTTTGCCGCAAAATCTGCTGCTGTTTCACCTGTTGATATGCGGCGGCTTTTTGCACCCACTCTTTGCATAATCCATTCATCTGATGTGTCAACCATTTTTGCCAGGTCATCATTTGTTACTACATTTTCCGGAACGTAATAGCCTGTTCCCAATACCTGTATTGCCATAAATGCTATGTCCTCCTTGTTCAGCACTGTGTGTGCTGAGGGTTTTAACAGGAAACCTGTCGTTTCCTGTCGTATTTAGCACACAGTGTGCTGAGTATAATTAAAGCAGATTAAAAATCTGCTCTATTTTATTTTTTTATGCCGTCAATCAGGCAGTCAAGACCGAATTTAAAATATTTTACGGCATCCTCCTTTGAAAGCTTGCGGTTTACAGCGTCGGCGTTATAACCCCTGAAAAATGCCCAGACAGTGTAGCTCAGCATTTCGGAGCTTACGCTGTCTTTTATCTGCCCGCTTGCTTTGGCGGCATCAATCATTTTTGTAATCTGCTCTGTCCACCATTTTCGGTTTGAATCGGAAGCTGAGTCGAATTCAAACATATACTGGCTGAATTCTTTTTTTACATCATATGTATTAACGAGTACCTTTACGGCGACGTCCATAACGTAGCCATAAAAATCGGTGGTAATGTCATATTCCGATTTGATGCTTTCCCGCATTTTTAAAACAGCACGCCGGTAAACAATCTCAAGAACCTCGTTTAAGTTATGGTAGCGGTTGTAGAAAACTCTGTTGGTAACACCCATTTCGTTAAGAATTTTGCGGACTGTTACGTTTCTTGCACCGTCCTTAACGGCAAGCCGCTCGGCAATTTCTATAATGTCCTCCGAGATGCTGTCATGAATTAAACGGGTATTTTTTGTATTCATATCAACACCTCCCAACACTTAGCACTGTGTGTGCTGAAAATATAGTATCACAAAATTTTCCTGTTGTCAATATATTTTGAAAATTTTGGAACAGAATGTTTGAAGCAAAAACAACGCCGTAAAAAACGACGTCGTTCTGATATAAATTTTTTGTTATAACTCGGATTTTATATCACCTAAATATTTAACCATTTCGCAAATCATTGTTTTTTCCTTGGGATTAAGCTTGCTTATGTCGATTGTTTCGGCAGCGTCCAATCCCAACAGATAATCGACAGTAACATTAAAGAAGTCAGATAATATAATTAAGGACTGTGCGTTAGGGTAATTTATGCCCATTTCCCACGCATTAATAGTTGCCCGCGTCAAATCCATCTGTTTGGCAAGTGCATATTGGCTGATATTATTACGTTTTCTCAACTGTTTTAATATTTCGCTGAATTGTTGCATTTCTATCACCTCTATGATAACTATACTATGCAACAATTGAATTAAAAATATCTAATTATGTATAAAAATATTGACTAAAATAAAATGTTGTAGTAAAATTATATTATTAACAAGTAAAAAAAGAACATTTTATAATAAAGGATGAATGGTATGGGGAAAAATTGCTGCACTTTTTATGAAGAATGGGACGGAGAAATGATATGCCTTATGGGCAGAAAGCACCCTCCGAAAATCATACTTAAAAACTTTTGTCTGCCGGGGAATGAGGATGATTGTCCTGTGTGCAAGCACATCGTAGAAAAATATAAAGAAAAAAATAAGGGTAAGACAAGGCGATAGGCGGTCCGATTTTCGGGCTGCTTTTAAAATGTTAATTTTTTTGAAATTATCGTCAAAACTATTCACAAATTCTGCTTTTGTGGTATAATATTCTTAAGAAACAATACATACGAGGAAGAAAAACTGTGAAAAGAAGAATACCGTTTATTATTGCTACCATAATAACTACTTTTTTTATATTTAATAATTCGCTGCAGAGTGCGGAGGTTTCAGCAGAAAGCAGCGGACGTCTTGTGAATATTCTTGCTGATATTTTAGGCTTGGTAAAGGTTTACCCAAAGAGGGAGCTGCTTGTTTTATTTGTACGAAAGACAGCACACATCGCGGAATTTACTCTTCATGGGATTCTCCTTGCAAACTGCTTTGAAATGCAATATAAGCGAAGAATCATATATATTTTGTTTTTCGGGCTTTTAACAGCCTGTATAGATGAATATATCCAGCTGTTCTCGTTCGGCAGAGCAGGAATGGTGCAGGATATTTTTGTCGATTTTGCAGGAACGGTTATAGGTACGGCGATTGCCGGAATTTCATATAAGTTCAGGAGGAAATAGTGTATGGAGATTTTGAACAATATGGTTTGGATTTCCTATTTGCTTAATATTGTAATCATAATAGCCATTGTCTGCTTCAGAAGAAAAAATCCCATTTCTTCGATGGCGTGGATTATGTGCCTTATTCTGCTGCCTGTAGTCGGTGGAGTGTTGTTTTTAGTGTTTGGAATCGGTCTTAAATATTATGCACAGCATAAGTATCAGAAAAAGCTTGAGCTTAACGAAAGCTCTATACTGGACAAGCAGAAGGAAATTATAAAAAAGCAGCGGGACGGAAATTTGCCGTACTCTGAAATGATAAACTATTTTTTAAACTGCAACTGTGTTTACTGCACTGAAAACGAAGTTGAAATATTTACCGATGCACGAAAAAAGTACGATGCACTTTTTGAGGATATAAAAAACGCAAAGGAAAGCATAAATATTGCATATTTCATAATTCGTAATGATGTTATAGGCAATCAGCTTATAGACCTTCTCGTGGAAAAAGCAAAAGAGGGAGTTAAGATAAGGCTTATGTACGACGGCTTTGGCTCAATTTTAACTCCGAGGCGGCTCTTTAACAGGCTGCGTGAGGAAAAGGCGAGTGAGGTTGTGGAGTTCTTTCCTGTACGGATTTTGTCGATGTCCAAAATAAACCACAGGAACCACCGCAAAATCGTAGTGGTGGACGATGCTGTTGCATATCTTGGCGGAATGAATGTCGGAGACGAGTATATGGGCGGAAATCCGAAACGAAATCTGCCGTGGAGAGATACGCATATCCGCATTGTGGGCGATGCAGTTGAATATGTGCAAAGGTGCTTTGCACAGGACTGGGAATTTTCCACAGGACGTACTATTCCTGTTAAGGGCTATGTAAAAAAAGATGGGGATAACGGAAATGTAGGTATACAAATCGTTGCATCAGGCCCCGATTCGGAAAACGAAGAGATAAAATGCGGAATGCTTCGTATGATTTACAGTGCTAAAAAGTATGTGTTTATTCAGACACCTTATTATGTACCGGATGAGGCTTTTATGACTGCTGTGCAGACTGCGGCACAGTCGGGGGTTGATGTGCGGATTATGATTCCCGGTATGCCGGATAAAAAGTATGTGTATCATACAACTATGTCATATATGGGAGAGCTTTTATCTGCCGGTGTTAAGGTCTACCTTTATCCGGGGTTCATTCATTCAAAAACTATTACGGTGGACGGAAGAATATCCACTATCGGTAGCACGAATATTGATATAAGGAGCTTTCGTCTGCTGTTTGAGCTTAATGCGTTTATGTATAGCCCCGAAACAGCGGAGGAATGCCGCAAAATTTTTGAGGCTGACCAGTGTGTTTGTGAGGAGCTGACGATGGAGGCTTATAAAAAAAGAGGTATCATAAAGATAATAAAGGAAGGATTTTTCAGACTGTTTTCACCTATTATGTAGGAGGTGTGCTTGCTTATGAAAAGGTTGTTTTTTCTGCTGCTTTCGATGACGGCTTTTTTGACGAGCGCAGCGGCAGAAAGTCCTCTTTCAGGTTACATACAATCAGCTTTTGAAAGTGGAATTATTTCGGGAAACGAAAATGGTGATTTCGAGCCGGCAAGGTCAGCTACCCGTGCCGAGCTTGCGGTAATGCTAACGCGGTTTCTTGATTTAAAGGGCGGAATTAATTCCTTTTCCGATGTTTTGGATAACGATTGGTTTTACGATGCGGTAACGGCGGCACGGCATCACGGACTGCTTTTAGGCGATTCGGACGGCAGGGCAAGACCGCTTGACTTTATCACACTTGAGGATGCAGTTACGGTTATAGGCCGTTATTACAGAGGCGAGAGTGAGAATCGAACAGGAACAGAGGATGTGTCGGAGTACGCAAAAAGCTACTATGCATATGCCCTTGAAAACAGGCTTTTTGAAGGCTGCTTTAATACCAAACCAAAGGTATTTGCGGCAAAAGGAGATATTTTGGCTCTTTTATATAATTTTGACCGTCAGAGTACGGCAAGTGTGCGTTTTATGAGAGGATATCCAAAGCGTTCCCAGAATTGTGAGTTTGGAAGCATTTCGGTTGAGCTACGAACCAACAAGCCCTGTGCGGTTTATTATGGTCTTGCAAAAGCCGGAAATCCGTACTATGCAGCCGACATAAAGCTGTGCGACATTACGGTGCTTAATAAGACTGTTACAGCCAACATCCCTGCGAATATAAATGAACGCTATGATGTATACTTAAAGCTGGTAAATGCGGACGGAATCCCGGCAAGAGTGTCGGTCATAAAGGACGTTCTGCCTTTTTCTGTCGCATCAGGTGACGGAACAGCAGAATCGCCGTATATCATCTATTCTGCGCGGCAGCTTTTAGATATTGAAACAAGCCCGTCAAGCTATTACAGTCTTGGGGACAACATTCATTTAGGCGAAAGTTGGCAGGGAATCAGTGAGTTTTCGGGAATTTTTGACGGAAACGGATTTAAAATAAGCGGAATGGTTATTGACGATGATAATGAGGATGCAGGACTGTTTCGGGTTATAAAGGGCGGAGAAGTAAAAAATCTTGCGGTGGACGCACAGGTGAGTGCTAAAAAGAATGTGGGCATTATCGCCGGAAGAAATGAGGGCGGAAAAATATCCGGATGTACTGTTACCGGAGCGGTTGAAGCACGCACCAATAATGCCGGCGGTATTTGCGGTACAAACAGCGGAGCTTTAGAAAATTGTCTGTCAGCGGTATATTCGGTTAAGGCAGGCTCTTTTTCAGGAGGAATCGCAGGTCAAAATTACGAAACTATAAAGAAATGTATTGCGGCAAGTGAAACGGTGGCATCGGATATGTATGCCGGCGGAATTGCCGGAGCTAATGATAACGGCAGGATTGAAAATAGTGTGTCCGCGTGTATGACGGTTTACGACACGATGACCTTGAACAGCGGACGGCTGACAACGAATAAGAAAAACGGAATATGTGAAAACAATTACTGTTATGCTGATGTATATTCAAATGCGGCATACGAAGAGCCGGGCAGGTTTTCGCAAAACGGATATGATGCCGAGTGGGAGGAGCTTATAGGCTTTGAGTTTTACGAGGGTCTGGGCTTTGGAGTATCGGATTGGGCTGTTCCTGAAAACGGCTACAGGCTGATATGCCCAAGATATGCACAGGTGGCCGAGCTGGAACCGGGCAGAACTGCGTATATGCCCAAGAAGATTACAAATGCAGAGGAGCTTCGGGCGATTGATAAAAATGAATCGGGGCATTATATCCTTTCAGGGGATATAACGCTTAATTTGCCATGGAAAACAATCTGTGCACAGGACGGATTTTCCGGCACCTTTGACGGAAACGGATATACAATATATAACCTTAACTTAAAAAGTGATACAGGAATGTTTTCCAATATAACCGGAGGAACGGTCAGAAATCTTACACTAAGAAATGCTAAAGCAAGCCCCGGCTCGGGCGGTGCGATTTTAGCCGCGTGTAATTACGGATACATTCAAAATTGTGCCGTTTGCGGCAGGATAGATACAAAAAAAGCAGGTCTTTTGGGTGTTATTGCAGGTGAAAACTATGGTGAAATTTCGGACTGTCGGGTTTGGGCAGAAATTATAAACAGCTTTGATAATGCAACAGCAGGCGGTATCTGTGCTGAAAACAGCGGAATTATAATCAGAACCTCATATTCGGGGCAAATATCATCAAGCGGTGCAAATGCGGTTGTTGGTGGAATTTGTGGTTATAATACAGGCGGTTATGTTTTTGAAAGCTTTGCAAATGCCGAAATTAAAGCGGAAAACAAAACAGCATATATTGGCGGTATTTGCGGAATTACCTCCGGCGGACAGGTATATAAATGTGCATCGGCAGGAAGAATTGTTGCAGAAGGTGAAAAGAATATGTATGTAGGAGGAAGCTGCGGACTTGCAGAAAGCTCCGCGGTTTATAACTGTTTGTCGGTAGCTGATATTCATATTTCGGGAAAAGAAGGATATGTTGGCGGAATTACCGGCTGTAATTCCGGCTCAAATCTGCAAAATACATACTCCTCCGGTAATGTTATTGCGGTGGGTAATATTTCGGTTGGAGGTATCTGCGGATATTCGGAAAACGGCTTTGTTATGCAGAATGTGGCACTTAACCCTGCTATAGGCGGCAGCGGACAAATCGGAGCGGTTGTCGGCACTGCCACAATGAGTGAAGTAAGTGACAACTATTCCTGTGATAAAACCCTGATTAACTCAAAATATGTAAAGACAAGTACGGAAAACGGAACGGTCAAGACTCTTCAAAGCCTGAAAGGAACGGACTTTTACTTTAAAGGTATTGCGCAAGGCGGACTTTTAGGCTGGGAGACAGGCGACGCAAATGTGTGGACACAAATTACGGGCTATGCATTTCCGGTGCTTGCCGATACACCCGGTCAGGATATGCTGAAAATGCCGGCCTATAAGTAAAAAATGGCGGTTGCAATTAGCAACTGCCATTTTTGATAAGAAAAATTACTCTTCCTTTGTCATTTCTCCGGTTTTTAAGTCTATAACGTAGTTTGTATCGTAACGGAAGGTTACTGTTTCGGTATCCTCGTGAATGGTCAGATTGTCAAAACGCTTTGTTCCGTAAAGGCTCACCGACTCAAAATCCTCGGAATAATCGCGGTATGTTCCGTCTTTTGCAATACGAACGAGGAAATTGTATGCTCCGTGCATTGACGGCTGCATAAGGTGCAGGAAGGTGCAGTCCTCGGTGTCAATGCGTTCGACCACATCTATCCAGTTCGCTCCGCTTGTGAAGTGTGCCAGAACCTCTTCATAGGTAGTTTCGGGAATTTCAATGGAATTTATAAATTCTAAAAACCTTTCCTCGTCTACCTGCGTCAGATATGTGTTGCCGAAATATTCAAGAGAAACCGGCTCTTCGTCCCATCTTGTAAACTGCATATGCCGGAAAAAGAGTGTTTTTCCTATAGGAATTTTTCTGTCCTTGTATTGGATAAAAACATCCTTTACACCCGGATTTTCAAGAAACTCCTGCGAATCATATATCATACCGTAGCTGCCCTTAGCAAAGGAATTGTCGGTAAGGTGTATTGTGTCATTATCAATAGAAATCTGTAGCTTTCTTTCTGCAGCCTTATCGGCAAGACGGCTTAAATTATCTGTAACAAATTCAAGGGAAATTGTACGCTCCTGAGGATTCCAGATATATTTTGCACCATACTCTGAATAGGCGTTGTCGTCGGCGATATCCTCAATCACAACCGCCATACAGCCGTTAAAGGAATAGCCCTCTGCGATTTTTCCGTTGACATAGGTTACAATATCCGTCTCGTAATACTTGCGTATTGTATCGTTTCTGTAAATATTTACATTTTCATCTGCCTGCAGCTTATCAGAAATGAAAATTAAAGTCCTTAATGAATCATTGTAAAAGGTGTCTGCGCCGATTGCACATAGGTCCTCTAATATAATTGCTGTCTTTCCGCCAATATTGTAGGAGGTCACAAGCTGACCGTTTACATATGCTTTAATATTTCCTCCTTTATAGACGGTTCCCAGAATATCTCCGGGGGCTGCAAGCACAGCCGTAGATAAAAGCAGTGTAATTGCTGCTGTAACCAATCCAAAATGCCATTTTTTCACGTTAATCCACCTCATTTTGTAATTTCTGCAGTTTTTGTTTCCGGAATATAATTAACTGTATATCCCATTTCCTCCGCAATAAATCTGAGCGGCAGCATTGTTTTGTCATTTATAAGCCGTGCAGGTACATCAAGCGGCTTTTCTATGCCGTTTACCTTGACTATGTTGGAATTTATCTGAATTTCTATATAATTTTCGAGGCTCTCACCGTAAAGTATAGATGCAATTTTAAGTTCATCAGACCAACCGACCAAGGCTCCCATTTTCTCGAGTATAAACCGCATAGGAACGAGAGTTCTGCTGTTTTCAATCACAGGCGCAACCTCAAAGCTTAAGTATTCGCCGGAAAGCTTTACCTTAACTGCATCATTTGCCGGAATTTTCTCAAGCTGCGACATATCGCCGACATACTGAATACCTGCCTGCGTTGTTATAATAAAGCTTTTATCGTTTGCATAGAGGTTTGCAGCGCTTTCTATATCGTCAAGATAAATATATTCACCCCTTGTAATGCCGTCGTGTGAAATCCAGAAACGGCGGTCATAGTCACCAAGCAGAAAATACCCGTTGCCGCTGTAAGCAGTAATAAAGTCGCTGTGCTTTGTGTTTTCAAACACTACCTTTTTTACACTTCCGTCTGCTTCTGTAAGCGTTCCGGTGATTTCCTTGTTGTCCTCGTGGAACCGCCAGCTTCCGCGTTCAATTATTTCGCTTTCAAAGCCGGCTAATCCGTTTGTTGCATTTACCTGTCTATAGTATGAGCTATAGTCATCCTTTAACTCGGTTTTTGTCCAACTCTTGCCATCCTTGCTTTCCCATTGACCATCTAACAGCCAACTCTGACCGACAAATTTGCCGTCCTTGACAAAAAACGAGGCTATATTGCGCTCCTGACCGTTATATTTAATCACCTCGCCGCTATTTTTAATAAATGCAGCATTGTGATTGGTTGACCACATAAAAATGCCGTAGTCGGTGAAGTTATAATACACAAAGGGTTGATTTGTCTCATTAAGTCCTGTTATGCCGTAATATTCGCCCTTTTCCCATTTTCCATCTCTGTAAACGTGATTATAGCCATTCTGAGAAAAAGAGTTCCATTCTCCGTTAATGTTCACAACACTTCCCGAAGGCTCAATCCAACCATAGCTGTCAACATTGCCGGCATCTGCTATTGAAACAATCTCTGACTGCCAGCTTACAAAATCCGGCGAACTGTAGCGGTAAAGCAACCGATTTTCCTCGGTGCTGCCGTCTGCCTCTCTCCAGTAGTCATACAGGACATACTCGCTGCCATTGTAGGATATACGGAAAAATCCTGATGAATCATCATATCCCTCAATATTCAGACAAGTAAATTCTTCGCCGGTATCGGAATAATAAATCCCACGCATATATCCGGCAGACTCAAACATAATCTGCCCATTTACTATATTCATTGTTATCCCGTCCGGAATATTCTC
>JAZNIV010000061.1:0-3551 GCA_045577675.1 Clostridia bacterium | reverse complement strand
GTCTGCAGAAACCTTAACAACAGTACCTGCTTCTTTAGCAAGAACAGCCGAGCCTGAGTCTCTTGCAGCCTTATATTCCATACCTGTTCCTACGATAGGTGAATCTGTTGTCAGAAGCGGAACTGCCTGACACTGCATGTTTGATCCCATAAGTGCACGGTTCGCGTCGTCGTTTTCAAGGAATGGGATACAAGCTGTAACAACAGAAACAAGCTGTCTTGGAGATACGTCCATATAATCAATTTTTTCCGGAGCAACCTCGATGATTTCATCACGGAAACGTGCTGAAACCTTCTTGTCAAGGAAATGTCCCTCACTATCAAGCGGCTCGTTTGCCTGTGCGATTGTGTATGCATCCTCTTCGTCTGCAGTCATATATACAATTTCGCCGGTTACTACGCCGGTCTCCTTGTCCACCTTGCGGTACGGTGCTTCAATAAAGCCGTACTCGTTAATTCTTGCAAAGGTTGCAAGTGACGTGATAAGACCGATGTTCGGGCCTTCAGGAGTCTCGATAGGACACATTCTTCCGTAGTGAGAATAGTGAACGTCACGCACCTCAAAGCCGGCTCTTTCTCTTGAAAGACCGCCCGGTCCGAGGGCAGAGATACGTCTTTTATGACGAAGCTCTGCAAGTGGGTTCGGCTGGTCCATAAACTGTGAAAGCTGTGATGAACCGAAGAACTCATTTATGGTAGCAATAATCGGTCTGATGTTGATAAGTGTCTGAGGAGTGATAATTTCAAGGTCCTGAATTGTCATTCTCTCACGAACAACTCTTTCCATTCTTGAAAGACCTATTCTGAACTGGTTCTGTAAAAGCTCACCGACACTTCTTACACGACGGTTTCCCAAATGGTCGATATCGTCTGTTTCGCCGATACCATTTGCAAGACACATTACATAGTTAATAGAAGCAAGCATATCCTCCACTGTAATGTGCTTTGGTGTAAGCTCGTCTATTCTTGAAAGAATCTGCTCCTTTGCATCCTCGTCATTTTCAGCATTTTCAAGGATTTCCAAAAGAACACTTCTTCTTACCTTTTTATAATGAATATCGCTTACGTCAAAATCACAATATTCGTCAATATAAACCATATCGTTTGAAATAACTCTGACACGTTTTTCCTCAACGATAAGGTCGATACTGTTTACACCGGCTCTTTCAATAGCATCTGCCATCTCCTGAGAAAGTGCGTCGCCTGCATTTGCTAAGATTTCGCCTGTTAACGGACTTACAACACCATCAGCAACAATCTTGCCGGCAATTCTTCCTGCCAGTGCAACCTTTTTATCATATTTATATCTACCCACATGCGCAAGGTCATAACGCTTAGGGTCAAAGAACATATTGGTGATAAGGCTTTCTGCGTTCTCAACGTTCAAAGGCTCGCCCGGACGCAGTCTTTTATAGATTTCCAGAAGTGCATCGTTACGGTTATCGGTAGGGTCCTTTTCAAAGGTCGCACTAAGACGTGGATCCTCACCGAAAAGCTCAAGAATTTCCGCATTTGTCTGCACACCCATTGCACGGATTAATACAGTTACCGGAATTTTTCTTGTACGGTCAACTCTTACCGAGAAAACGTCGTTGGAATCGGTTTCATATTCCAGCCACGCACCACGGTACGGAATTACTGTAGACATATAAAGAGGTTTACCTGTCTTATCACGGGTAAATTCATAATACATACCCGGAGATCTTACAAGCTGGCTGACAATAACACGCTCAGCACCATTAATAATAAAGGTACCCTGCTCTGTCATAAGCGGGAAGTCTCCCATAAAGATTTCCTGCTCCTTGATTTCGCCGGTTTCGCGGTTAATAAGTCTTACGCTCACACGAAGCGGAGCCGCATACTTTGCGTCTCTTTCCTTACATTCCTCTACAGAATACTTTGAATTGTAATCGATAGTGTAGTCAAAAAACTCCAGACTCAAATGTCCTGAGTGGTCGGTTATAGGGGAAATATCGTGGAATACTTCCTTTAAGCCTTCCTCAAGGAACCATTTGTAGGAATTTTTCTGCACCTCGATAAGGTTTGGCATATCCAAAACTTCATTAATTTTGGAATAGCTTAGTCTGGTGTTTTTCCCTAAATGCACCTCATGTACCATTCTTTTATCACCTCGTCAAAAAATTTCTTTTCCTACGGGAACTCCATACATATCAATTTTTATTATTCTGCTCTTGATTTTTTGAAAGCACTGTGTTATAATAACAACCGATGGGGGAGCAGCGGATATTAATCCCATATTATCACCATAGTACAACATACAATGTTATCACAAAATTTTCAATATGTCAACAGGCATATTGACTTTTTTTCCATTTTTTTAAAAAATATATTTTACCGGGAGTTGAAAATATGCCATTTTTTACAAATTTCAGCAAGCTTGTACCTGTTCCGACAGAGTTTATTAAGGACAAGCTTCCTCAGGCAAACCCCACCTTTGTTAAGGTTTACCTGTATCTTTTAATGCTTGCATCAGAAAATGAGGGTGCGGACTTTGCCGACATCGCAGAAACCTTAGGGCTTTTGGAAAGCGACCTTATGCACGCCATTAAGTATTGGGAAAATCAGGGAGTGATGTTTAAAAACGGCGACACCTTTAGTTTTTGTGAAGATTTTTCAAAGGCTCCCGAAAAAAACACTTATAATGAAGCACCGCCAAGGCGAAGGGTTGAAAACCTTGCACAAATCATCGAAAACGATGTAAGTCTTAAAGATATGTTTATGGTATCTCAGGAAATTCTCGGCAAAACTATAACCGAAAAGGATATGGAAACAATATACTGGTTTTATTCCGAGCTGAAAATGCCGGCAGAGGTGATTTTGCTGCTTTTAGAGTACTGCGTGTCCAAAGGCAAAAACAGAATGAGCTACATAGAAAAGGTTGCAGTATCCTGGAATGAAATGGGACTTAATACCTCGGAAAGCGTAACTACATATATAGAGAACGAATCACAGAAAACAGGTTTTCTTTACTCAATCCGTAAAATTATGGGTATTGCAGACAGAAGCCTTTCGCATATCGAGGAAAAATATCTCACTAAGTGGCACGACGAAATGCAGATGAGCGAAGAAATGATTGCTCTTGCATATGAATACTGTATAATCCAGACTGCAAAGTTGTCCTTCCCGTATATGGATAAAATTATCACTCGTTGGAGCAAGGAGGGTATTTCTACCATAGTGGATGCCGAGGAGGATAACCGCAAATTCAAGAACAGGGCAAAACAGGGCAAAACAGCTCTTAACGAAAGCAGCTACGACCACTCTGATTTGGAAATGCTTACAAGAAACAGTTGAACCAAAAAAAGCTATAGCAATTAACTTTGCCATAGCTTTTTTAATGTCCGCATCAGTTTTTATTTTACTCCTGCAGCCTCTTTTGCAAGAGCGTCTGCCATATCGTTATATTTATCTCCCGAATGTCCCTTAACCTTTACAAACTTTACCGAAACCTTTTCCGAAAGCTCATCATAAAGTGCTTTATACGCTATCGTTCCGGACTTATTGGTTTTCCACCTGCCCTCTGCCCATGCA
>JAZNIV010000060.1:0-4548 GCA_045577675.1 Clostridia bacterium | reverse complement strand
TCCTCAAATCTGTACATAACATCCTCCGAAGTGCAAGCTTTTTTCTGTTTCTTCTATTTTTTCCTTGCACTTCTATTATATCATATTTTTCATATTTTGTCGATATTTCGGTGAATATTTGTTTTTTGAGGAGACACTATTTATAGGAGTTTTATATCCACCTGGAACACTGGAACATTGGAACACTAAATTTTCTTGATTACTGTATCAATCATATCATTTGCTGTTCCGTAAAATACTCAATGCTATACATTTGACAACCGCTGGCATTTCTGATATGTTCCAGTGTTTCAATAAATATCACCTTTGTTTTAAAAATTCGCTGTTTATAGGAGTTTTATATCCACCTGGAACACTGGAACATTGGAACACTAAATCCTCTTGATTACTATATCAATCATATCATTTTGCTGTTCCGTGAAATGTTCAATGCTATACATTTGACAACCGCTGGTATTTCTGATATGTTCCAGTGTTTCAATAAATATCACCTTTGTTTTAAAAATTCGCTATTTATAGGAGTTTTTATATTTACCTGGAACACTGGAACAATCACAATTATTAATAACCCAAAATATGTTCATTAACTACTTTTGATGCCATATCTTTCTCGAAAGCACTTGTAACATACTTTTCAAAATTGGTAATAAAAAGTTGTTTATCATAGTAATTCCAAATTCTTTTATATATTTTATCTATTTCCTCTTTACTATGCTTTAAATCAAGTTCTTTAATATCTTTCTCACAGATTTTTATGTTATACCTAGACTTCATAGTTGCAAACAGCTTTCTTGATATCTCTCTTTTTGCATCAACTTCTTCAACACCCTCGAATCTTTCAATATACCTATTTAAAGTGTATTGCACCACATGCATAAATAACGGGTAAAAGAATTCTGCTTCATATGTTGCGTAGTCATAAAAATTTGCGTCAGATGTCCTCATATTAAAAAATATATCACGCATATAGAGATTCTGATTTTTTATTAATCTGATTATTCTTTCCGAATCACCTTCATTAATACTTTTCTTTGTTGCCACCAAATTATGTATCTGATTAACTGCATATAACCTCTCTATCATATAATCCGCACAATATAAAAGCATATTTAAATCTTCTTTAAATTCGTTTGGATTAAACTTCTTCTTATTATTCATTTCTGAGTTATTTGATTTCATCTTTCTCTCATTTTTCCATAACTTCTTGGCTTCATTCTCAGCCGTATTAATAATATAAGGAAACGCTTCAATAATTTCATTTCGGGATTTGTTTAAGCGATCACATAATTTATTAAAGTTAACTTTGTATAATTCAGTTTTATCTCCCTTGTAATTTCTTTCTAACAAGCCACTCAATTTCTTGAAATTCTTACTTGCTATGCAAGACATCTGTTTATATTCTTCTTTTTCATCAAGATCTTCATCAACAGCCATAAATTGATTATTAATATCATTGTAAAAGTCAATATCATCTTGAGTCATAAAATCAGACTCATATAAATTCGCAAATGCAATAATGATCATTTCCCTATCAAATCTTGAAAACAAGGTTGTTCTCATCGCCATATACTCTAAAAAACACGTTGCGTTATAAGTCTGCCGTGACTTTTCCTCGTCGTTTCCATATAAAATGCTCCTTAATCTTGAATTTTTGTAATTCTTATATAAATCGTTTCTTACTTTATCTACATTATACAACGAGCCAACGTAACTTTTAGTAAATTTAACTTTATCATTATACACATCACACAAATAGAGCTGTAATATATTTCTTGCAGCCATCTCAGTATAAAGCTCTTTTTCTTTTTCAAGATAGATACTAAAATCACTAATATGAAAAATATCATTTTTAAGAAACACATTGATTTTATAGTCTATATCATTTTCACATTTATATTTATAGTCTATATATGCTTGATCTTCATCACATTTATATTCTGGATTTTTAAATCTATTATACTCAAACTTATCATCTATACTTTTACTGTTAAAATCCGAGAGAACATGATACAACACATCTTTTGCATTTTCAACTAATTCTTTCGCATTATGAGAAATCCATTTATCTGTATCCTTTGACTTAAGCTTGCACTCAGTCAAGAATTTAATAATCATATCACGTTCCGGATGTTCCAACAGCACACAATCCAAATATTTTTCAAGTACAGCATCCATTTCTTTGCCTGTTATTTTCACAAGTTCTACATCAGAAAAATACCTTTTATAATTCAAGGAAGTTTTCAGTAAATTCGAATAATACTCAAATTCATCACTTCCATAATCATTTTTCCATAACTCTCGCACCTCATCATAAACTAAACCAATTAACTTAAAAATATCTACACCATTTGAAGTTAATTGCCTTTGTCCATCAATCTCTTCCGAAAAATAATAATTTCCGAGGACATCATTGGTTATTTTCTCAACATCAACACAGTATATGTACTTCAATATTTCATTACGAGCCTGATTATTCATATCACTGCCACACAACAAACTTAAAGTTAAATCATTCATAAAGCACCCTCCATAAAAATATATTATTTTCCTCTTAAATCATACCATAATTTTAATATAAAGTCAAGATATATAGTAAGATATTGTCAATTAACCATGTTTTATATCAATAATTTAATAGTAAAAAAATATTTTCTTCATCTATCTTTCTATCTGCGGATAAGGTATAATATAGATGGAGACGCAAATAGCGTTTAAAAAAAGGAGGAAATTCAAATGAAAATTGAAAATTACGATGACCAGTTCACCAAAAGCACATTTACTCTTGGAGACCTGCAGCACAACAAGCAGAGAAATACCAAAAACAAGAAGGGAAAGAAAGGAAAGAAAAAGCAAAAAAACGCATTCAACTCTAATGAAAACTTCAACATAATTGATGCGAGTGAATGTTTCCGACACGCTGCAGAATACCATGCAGCTACAACCAGCGAAGAAAGCAAGCCTTCAAATTCTACGGAAAAAGAACAGTTTTCACAACCTACCGCTGCAGAACCCGATTCTCTTTTTGGGTATAGCGAACTTCTGCAGCAGAAAGTCGATTTGATTAACGTAGATAACAAATTATACTACCACAGCGGTAAGTGCTATCTTCCATTGAACAAAAGAGAGCTTATTCGACTGTATCGTAGGAAAGTCGATTACACTCTGCATGGTGCAACATCATTATCGCATATTTCTCCGCTATATAGCTTCTTGTTGAGCGACCCCAACATCATCACAGAGACAGAGGAAAATCAGTACCTTTGCACACTTGAAAATGGCATTTACGATGTACAAAACAAAAGATTATACCCTCATTCACCTGAATTCATTACTTTTTCGTATGTAAAATCAAAATATATTAAGCACCCCGATTGCCCTCACTTTGAGAAATTTCTCGCAGAAACCTTTGACGACGATGAGGCTCTAATCGAGCGAGTATGGCAAATGTTGGGATATATTTTCATGCATACCAACGACGGAAAATGTTTCTTTGTAATGGGCGAGGCTCCAAACAGTGGCAAAAGCTTACTTGGCAATTTTGTGCAGAACCTTTTCCCCCAAGAGCATGTAAGTAACATTGCCCTGAACGACTTTAACGGCAAATACTCGCTTGTCAAACTTGTAGGAGCTGCGGTGAACGTTTCCCTCGACTTGCCCTCAAGCGAATTAAAACCGACTGCTGTATCAAAGCTGAAAATGTTGACAGGCGGAGATGTTATCAATGCCGAGGAAAAATATGAACCGTCGTTCTCTTTCAAGAACAGCGCAAAGCTCCTTTTTGCATCGAATTACCCTGTAAAAATCAGCGAAGCGGATGAGGCTTTTTGGAACAGATTAATTTATATACCTTTTAACAAATCCATCCCCCACGAGCTACAAGACAAAACTTTGTTAGACAAATTTATTAGCGAAAAGGATTCCATTGTTACAATTGCTTTGCGTCACGCAAAATCCCTAATTGACAACAACTTTGTCTTCCCCACAACACCTGAAATCGAACGAAAAATGGCACAATTCAGCAATGCGACACTCCCGACCGTCAAGGAATTCATCGACGAAAAGTGTGAAATTGATTCACAATTTAAGGGCGAACCTGTTCAGGTCCTTTACGAAGCTTATAAGAGTTTTTGCGATGAAAACGGTTTCAGTGCCGACTCTTATAACGCATTCAAGGCACAGTTTGAAAAACTGACCGGCATTAAGCACACAAAAAAACGCTTCGTGAGACCGAACCCCATATCGGGATTTGGCGGCGTTAGGCTCATATCATAAAGAAAGGAGGTGCAGAAAAATACACATATTGAGTTTCGCAAAATTGAAACACAAGCAGCAAAGTGCTGCCACAGGTGAAAAAAATACCTTAACATTATAAAAAAGTAAAGCGGTACAACCCATACCGCATAATATTTAACCGAAAGGAGAAAATACTATGGCAAACAAAAAGGAAAAACCCTCTTTATGGGAACGCAGCGAATACGACATCATCAGCGAGACAGAAACAGAAACCGAAATTATCGGTGTAATCAGAAATCGTTATAACGGTGCCAA
>JAZNIV010000059.1:0-14432 GCA_045577675.1 Clostridia bacterium | reverse complement strand
TTTTCCGAAAGCTCCAAAAGTGTTATATCGTCAAGGAAAATATCCTCTCCGTCACGCAGCATACTGTCCGGAATAAAAAGCTCATCATATTTCGGTTCGTTTTGAAGTGTTCGGAGGATGTCTCCGCCCGTAACCAGCCCCGAAACATTTACTCCGCCACCGAAAAACTCATTTTTTACAGGGTAAACAGTTATTTTAAGTCCGTCACACCTTGCCATAAGCCGCTCGGTGAGTGAACTTATAAAGCTATATGCAATCTCACCGGTAGCAATGGCAATATTGCGGTTATATTTTTCCGGCTTTATGAGCTCTATAGCACTGTCAAACTCCTCCTGCATAGATGCAATTAAGCCCACTCCGTTTTCAATCTGCGGAAAGCCGTCATACTCGGACGCCTTGGGAAGCGGAAGCTTTGCATTTATATAAAACTCATCGGAGGCATAGATGAGATTTATTCCAAAATCCTTTTTAAACTGTTTTTGATGCTCCTCAAGCTGACGAAGGACGTCAAGCGATGACCTTGCATCAAAGGGCTTTAATTCACATAGTCCCTCACGGTATCTTGTAAGCCCCACCGGAACAACCGAGCAGCTTGCAACATACGGATAAAGCACGGCAAGGTCGGAAATTGTTCTGTCAAGCTCGTCTTTGTCATTATATCCCGGGCAAAGCACAATCTGCGTATTCATATAGATACCATTTTCCGCAAATCTTTTCATTATGTCATAAATTTTTGCTGCATTGGGGTTTTTAAGCATCTTTACACGCAAATCCGGATTTGTGGTATGCACCGAAATATTAATCGGCGAAACGTGCATTTTGATGAGGCGGTCAATTTCTTCGTCGGAAAGGTTCGTAAGTGTTACATAATTGCCCTGCAAAAAGGACAGCCTTGTATCATCGTCCTTAAAATAAACTGTTTCCCGCATACCCTTTGGAAGCTGGTCAATAAAACAGAAGATACATTTGTTCCTGCAAGCCTGTGCCGTATCAATAAGTCCCTGACGAAATTCTATTCCAAGCTCCTCATAATCGCTTTCTATACTGATTATTTCGGTAACTCCGTCCGTCTTTAAAACCTCAAGCTCAACCTCCGGCTCACTTATCAGATAGCGATATTCCAAAATATCGTGAAATTCGTGTCCGTTTATTTTAAGCAGCTTGTCTCCTTTTATAAGTCCTGCCTCTTCTGCAAGCGAGCCCGGCTCAACATATGAAATTGTCCTGTCCTCTTTATGCATAGCGAACTCCTTTTATTAGCCGTTTTTGTTATTTTGCCTGAAAATTTACATACATATCCATTATACACAAAAATATGCCATTTGTCAAAGATAACATCTTGAAAAAAGGATATTTTAGTGATATACTGAAATAATAATGATACAGGAGAATTGGTTTTATGTTAAAAAAGGGTTTTTACAGGCATTTTAAGGGCAATATCTACGAGCTTCTGGATATCGCCAAAAACAGCGAAAATCTCGAGGATATGGTTATATACCGTGCCTGCTATGCCGGCGGAGAACTATGGGTAAGACCTGCGGATATGTGGGAAGAAGAGGTAACAAAAGACGGTATAACCCAGAAGCGATTTACTTATCTTGGCAGCGAGCTGCCTCAGGAGGGCTGCTTATGAACGCACTTGGACATTTTAAGACTATAACAAGGCATCGCCATGAGGTTATAAAAAATTGCCGAAAGGCAGGAATATTCTGGCAAGGGCTGGGGCATGATTTATCCAAATATACCCCTGCCGAGTTTATATCGGGTGCAAGATATTTTCAGGGTGACCGAAGTCCTAACGATATGGAACGCAGTCTGCACGGCTATTCGGCGGCCTGGATGCACCACAAGGGCAGAAATAAGCATCATTTTGAGTACTGGACCGACTATGACCCGATAACCCGAAAATACGGGCCGGTAAAAATGCCTTTAAAGCATGTAAAGGAAATGTTTTGTGACAGAGTCGCCGCAAGCAAGATTTATCAGGGCGAAAAATATATGGATTCTCACCCCTATGAATACTTTATCGGCGGCAAGGACAGAAGGCTTATTCATCACGAAACCTCAGATTTAATTGAAAAATTACTTATAATGCTGATGGAGGACGGAGAGGAGAAAACCTTTCGGTATCTGAAAAACCTCAAAGAATATTAAGGAGTAACTAATGAAAAACGAGGCAGTACAGTTTAAAAAAATGACAGAAACACCCATTCCAAGGCTGATTATCACCCTCGCAATCCCGACGGTTATCAGTATGCTTGTAACCTCGGTCTACAATATGGCGGACACATATTTTGTTTCAAAGCTTGGCACAAGTGCATCAGGTGCAGTCGGTGTTGTTTTCTCGCTGATGGCGATTATTCAAGCTGTCGGCTTTACAATCGGAATGGGAACAGGGAGTATGATTTCGCGGCTTTTGGGAGAACAAAAGGAGGACGAAGCAACAGAAGCAGCATCAAGTGCACTTTTTATGGGGCTTAGTCTCGGAACAGTGCTTGCCATACTGTCCTGCTTTAAAATAAAAGACCTGATGCTGCTTTTCGGTGCCACAGATACTATTCTTCCATATGCCGTAAGCTACGCAAGGTATATAATTATCGGTGCTCCCGTTATGATTGGTGCTTTTATATTCAACAATATCCTGCGTTCACAGGGACGGGCAAAATATGCCATGCTCGGCATTGCCTCGGGCGGCATACTAAACATTGCACTTGACCCGCTTTTTATCTTCACCTTTAAGCTCGGTACCTCCGGTGCGGCTATTGCAACACTTGTAAGCCAATGCATAAGCTTTTTAATCCTCCTGACCTTCTGCCTGAGGGGAAAAAGTCTTGCAAAATTCAAGCTTACAAAAATATCACGCAGGCCAATGGTATATCTTATGATATTAAAAACCGGACTTCCGTCCCTTTCAAGACAAGGGCTATCCAGCGTTGCCACTATGTTTTTAAACCGCAGTGCAAGAATTTACGGAGACCCGGCTGTTGCTGCAATGAGCATTGTAGGCAAGATATTTATGCTGATTTTTGCGGTTATGATTGGAATAGGACAAGGCTTCCAGCCCGTTGTCGGCTTTAACTACGGTGCAAAGAAATATGACAGAGTTAAAAAGGCATTTCTTTTTACTTTAGCTTTAGGCTTTATCGTAATGGCAACTCTTGGAACACCTGTGTACTTTGCCGCTGACTGGCTTATGGAGAGGTTTACGAAAAACGATATGGAGGTTATCGAAATCGGCAGACTTGCACTAAGGCTTCAATGCCTTGCACTGCTTTTTATTCCTATAAGCACAGTTTGTAATATGACCTACCAAACTATAGGAAAGTCCTGGACGGCAACTCTATTATCCTGCACAAGGCAAGGGATATTTTTCATCCCGCTCATCTGGCTTTTGCCGGCAAGATTCGGTCTTTTAGGATTGCAATTATCGCAGCCTGTAGCGGACCTTTTATCGTCACTCTTTTGTTTACCCTTCGGGATTAAATTTTTACGGGACCTAAAAAGACTTTCAAATAAAAAATAAGACTTGCAAAATGCAAGCCTTATTTTTTATTCGTATTCTACAACATCAACCCATGAAAGCAGGAATTCACGCTCTTCCTTGTTACCCTTAACCGACTGCGATGCCGCCACAATAGGCATCCATTTCTGGACATACTGACGGGCTGTGTTGCTTTTTGCACAGAAAAGGTCGAGATACTTTTTCGCAACAGCCTCATCCTTATTCAGGCAGAACAGAAGGTAGGTTCTTGCCGCATCTGCTGACGCATTCCCTTGCGTTGCATGCGACCAGTCTAAAATATATGGTGTTCCGTCCTTTGAAATTATTATATTTGACGGATTGAAATCGCCGTGACAAACCTTTTTGTGCTTAGGCATTCCCTCTAAGCGGGTATGCAGGTCATAACGTGTTGTTGCATCAAGGTCTGATGCACTTATTTTTCGGTTCATTTTATCCTTCAGCTTATTTAAAAGCGGACAGGTTTTGGAATGAACGTCAAGCTGAAGGTCTACCAAAAGCTCAAGATACTCTTCTTCCTTATCTGGATTTTCCTCCATAAGCTGTGCCAGAGTTTTTCCCTCAATATACTCGGTTACAATTGCCCATTTTCCGTCAACTGTTGTTACTTCAAGTATTTTCGGGATATTCAGCCCTGTTTCCTCGATTCGTGCCTGATTGAGTGCTTCATTGAGAATATCCGCCTTATGAAAATCCTCGCCGAAAACCTTAATACACCTGTCTCCGTCACGATAAATGGTTTTATTATTTCTTTTCGCAATTACTTTATCAAGTTTCATATCTTTATCCTCCCTGAATCAGACATTTTTCGGCATTTCAGGTTCCTCAAAATGCTTGCCGTAATAAGCATTCAAATACATCTGCTTGATTTCACTCATCAGCGGATACCTTGGGTTTGCACCTGTGCACTGGTCGTCGAATGCCTGCTCTACCATCTCATCAAGATTTTCAAGGAACGCCTTCTCGTCAATACCGTAATCCTTGATTGTTTCCTTAATTCCAACTCTTGCTTTAAGGTCATTAATTGCATTAATCAAGCCCTCAAGCTTATCCTTATCACTGTCTCCGCCTATTCCGAGATGCTCCGCAATCTCTGCATATCTTCTGAGTGTATACGGGTGGTCATACTGAGAGAATGTTCCCATTTTGACAGGTGCTTCTGCACTGTTAAATCTTAAAACCTCTTCAATCATAAGTGCGTTTGCAACGCCGTGCGGTAAGTGATGGAACGCTCCAAGCTTATGTGCCATTGAGTGACATACACCCAAAAATGCGTTTGCAAATGCCATTCCTGCCATTGTTGCGGCATTAGCCATTTTCTCTCTTGCCAATACATCTGTCGCACCATTTTCATAAGCTCTTGGAAGATATTCAAATATTGTCTTTAATGCCTTTAATGCAAGACCGTCTGTATAGTCTGTAGCGAGCATCGCTGCATATGCCTCCACTGCGTGAGTAACTGCGTCAATTCCCGATGCAGCAGTAAGGCCCTTTGGTGCCGACATATGGAAGTCTGTATCAATAACAGCCATATTCGGAAGAAGCTCATAGTCTGCCAACGGATATTTTACACCTGTTTTTTCATCTGTAATAACTGCAAACGGTGTAACCTCCGAGCCTGTACCGGCTGATGTCGGAACTGCAATAAAGTATGCCTTTTCGCCCATTTTCGGGAAGGAATAAACTCTCTTTCTGATATCGATAAATCTCATCGCCATATCCATAAAGTCAGCCTCAGGATGCTCATAGAGTACCCACATAATTTTAGCCGCATCCATTGCCGAGCCACCGCCGAGTGCAATAATTGTATCCGGCTTAAATGCCTGCATCTGCATAGCTCCGTTTTTAGCATTCTCAAGTGTCGGGTCAGGCTGAACGTCAAAGAAGGTTGTATGACTTATTCCCATTTCGTCAAGCTTGTCGCAGATAGGCTTTGTATAGCCGTTTTCGTAAAGGAAGGTATCTGTTACGATAAATGCTCTCTTTTTACCCATTACCGTCTTAAGCTCGTCAAGTGCTACCGGCAGACAGCCTTTTTTAATATATATCTTTTCAGGTGCACGGAACCACAGCATATTTTCCCTTCTTTCTGCTACTGTTTTGATATTTAAAAGGTGCTTTACACCAACATTTTCAGATACCGAGTTGCCTCCCCATGAGCCGCATCCCAGGGTTAATGACGGAGCAAGCTTAAAGTTATACAGGTCACCGATACCACCATGTGAAGAAGGTGTATTAACCAAAATTCTGCAGGTTTTCATTCTTTTTGCAAACTCATTAATTTTTTCGGTTTCCGTAACTTCGTTAAGGTATACAGACGATGTGTGACCCAAGCCTCCGTCCTCTACCAATCTTTCTGCTTTTGAAAGTGCGTCAGCAAAATCCTTTGCCTTATACATAGCTAAAACCGGTGAAAGCTTTTCGTGTGCAAATTCTTCTGAAAGCTCAACAGATTCCACCTCACCTATCAGGATTTTTGTTCCCTCAGGCACTGTAACTCCTGCGAGCTCAGCGATTTTTGCAGCCTTTTGACCAACAATTTTGGCATTTAGCGCACCATTTATAATAATTGTTTTTCTAACCTTTTCTGTTTCCTTTTCGTCAAGGAAATAGCATCCGCGATTTGTAAACTCTTCCTTTACTGCATCATAAACCTTTTCAAGCACTATAACTGCCTGCTCAGATGCACAAATCATTCCGTTATCAAAGGTTTTTGAGTGAATGATTGAATTTACTGCAAGGAGAATATCTGCACTGTCGTCAATAATTGCAGGTGTGTTTCCCGCACCTACGCCAAGTGCCGGTTTTCCTGAAGAATAAGCAGCCTTAACCATTCCCGGACCGCCTGTTGCAAGAATAATATCCGCTTCCTTCATAACCGTGTTTGTCATATCAAGACTTGGCACGTCAATCCAGTCGATAATTCCCTCCGGTGCACCTGCACTAACAGCAGCCTCCAAAACAAGCTTCGCCGCTGCAATAGTACAATTTTTCGCTCTCGGGTGCGGAGAAATAATAATTGCATTTCTTGTTTTAAGTGCCAAAAGACATTTAAAAATCGCCGTAGAGGTCGGGTTTGTTGTAGGAATAACCGCTGCAACCACTCCGATAGGCTCTGCAATTTTCTTAATTCCATAAGCCTTGTCCTCTTCAATTACTCCGCAGGTTTTTGTGTCCTTATATGCATTATAAATATACTCTGCGGCATAGTTGTTCTTGATAACCTTGTCCTCAACAACGCCCATACCGGTTTCTTCCACTGCCATCTTTGCAAGCGGAATCCTTGCCTTATTTGCAGCAGATGCTGCGGCTAAAAAGATTTTGTCAACCTGCTCCTGCGTAAAGCCGGCAAAAATCTTCTGTGCCTCCTTTATACGCAAAATTGCTTCTTCAAGCTTTTCTACGCTGTCTATTACGTCATAATTTTTCTTTTTCATAATATAACCCTCCATCCTCCGGACTTTGTTAATATTTTAACACAGATTTCTTGGTTTGTGAATTATTAAAATGTTTTATCTTCATTATATCTATTGATATACCCCTGTAAATTATACGAAAACCCTGACCTCTTTAGCAGCCGGACATCATAAATATTTCTCCTTTGCGCTGTATAGCTCGCTTATAAACTGTTTATCAATATCAGTAAGCTTGTAAGACTTTTTATAAATCAAAATGTCTTTATACACCTTTTTGTTGTCGCTGCAGGTCTTTTGCACAAGGCTGTATCTGTCAAGTAGCTTTTGAGGCGTTGGCGATACCCACATAAAGGTTTGCTTATTTTCAGTAAGCAGCTCGAACTGACTGGCTCTTTCAAAGATAAAGATTCTGCGGTCAATATTGTCCGGCAGCTCCTCTTTTATAACCTTTGTAACCGGCAGAGACGGAACATAAGGGTCCGCGTGAGCAATCTCAATATAGCTTGATAAATCGTCAAAGGTGATTTCTTCCTTTTTGGCAAGCGGATTTTCCGCACTCATCATAAGACGGTAAGAAAATTCGGTAACAAGCTCATAGCATAATCCCTTTTCCTCCAGCATTGCCTTAAAATACTTATCATAATTTTCGGCATACCGTATAATTCCCAGCTTATAATCATGAGTTAAGATGTTATCTATAGTACGCTTTGAATTAGTTTCCTTATAAAATATTTCTGCCGCACTCCCGCCTATGCTTTTTGAAAACTGAGCAAATGCCTCCGAAATATAGCACGCCCTCGGCACAGAAATTGAGAATTTCTGCTTTTTTAAGGCTCCGTCCCTATACAGCTTTTCCACATGGTCAATCTGATGCAGTATTCCTTTAGCGTAGCTTATAAACTCCTCACCCTCAGGAGTCAAAAACATTCCCTTAGAGCTGCGGTCAAATATTGTAATCCCCAAATCTGCTTCAAGCTCCTTTATGGAACGGCTTATATTAGGCTGCGCAATCAGAAGCTTTTCCGATGCTTTGCTCAGCGAGCCGGCGCGGGCAACCTCAACGGCATATTTCATATGTAGAATATTCATAGAAAACAGCTCCTTAAAAGTATTTATACATTAAAGTATACCATAACCTGCCGATACTTTTCAATATCTTTTCCAAAATATGACAAGAAAATAACGGTTTGCACCATTATTTTCTTGTTACAATAGTTATAACTCAGCTCCCGATTAGAGTGCTTTTTCAATAAGCTTATTACTGCGTTCTACAAACCTTGTCATTTTCTCGCCCGAAAGCGGCCTGTGGCAAAGCATTGCAAGGTCATAAATATGCTCACAAACCATTTTCCTGTCCTCACCCGAAAGAGTGTCAACCTTTTTTATGAGTGAATTATTTGCATTTAAAACCAAAGTAAACTCATCCTTAAACATCTCGCTCATTCCTGCAAACTGCTGACCGTATGAACGGTACATTTCCTGCATTCTGCGTGATTCCTCCGAAAGCAGAATAACCGCCGATGTATCCTCCTTTTTAAGTGACTGAACCTCGATTTTTAAGCTTTCGTCACCAAGCTCTGTCTTAAATGCTTCAATCAGTCTGTTATTGAAATCCTCATCAAGCTCAGCGTTTTCCGTCACATTCTCAGAAAGGCTCGAGTCAATTCTTCTGAACTTAACACCCTCCTCCTTCATTTCGATAAAGGAGATAAAATGCGTATCCAGCATAGCCGGAAGGATAACAGCATTGATGCCCTGCTGACGGAACATATTGATATACTGCGACTGAAGCTGTTCATCCGATACATAGTAAACGTCCTTATTTTCCTTGCCCTCAAGGTATTCGGAAAGTGTTAAGTACTTGCCGTCTATATCCTTATAAATGACATAGTCCTTAACCTTCTCATAGAACTTTTCATCACGCATACAGCCATACTTTATGAATACATTAATATCCTCCCAGTAACGGTTATAGTCCTCACGCTGCTTTGTATATATTTCTTTTAGCTTGTCGGCAACCTTTTTGGTGATATGAGCAGAAATCTTTTTAACATATCCGTCATTCTGTAAAAAGCTTCTTGATACATTAAGCGGAAGGTCAGGGCAATCAATAACGCCTTTTAGGAGCATTAAAAATTCCGGAATGACCTCTTTTACGTTATCCGCTACAAACACCTGATTATTAAACAGCTTAATCTGTCCTTCATTTGCCGCAAACTCGTGGTTGATTTTCGGGAAGTACAAAATGCCCTTTAAATTGAACGGGAAATCCACATTTAAATGAATCCAGAAAAGCGGTTCATTAAAGTCCATAAATACCTTTGTGTAAAACTCTTTATATTCTTTTTCACTGCAGTCCTTAGGTGCTTTCATCCATAGCGGAGTTGTGTCATTTATAGGCTTTTCAGGGATTACATTTCCCTCTGCGTCCTTCTTTTCCTCCTCACCGGCAACGGTAAGGTATATTTCAACAGGGATAAATGAACAGTACTTTGAAAGCACAGACCTTACTGTGTATTCCTCCAAAAATTCCTTTGAATCCTCAGCAATTGTAAGTGTGATTTTTGTACCACGTGATGCTTTGTCACATTCGTCGATTTCATATGTCATACCGCCGTCACAGGACCATTTAACAGCCTTTGCACCCTCTTTATATGAAAGTGTTTCGATTTCTACCCTTTCACTTGGCATAAATGCAGAGTAAAAGCCAAGTCCGAAATGACCGATAATCTGAGTCCCTTTATCCTCTTCGTCCTTGTATTTTGCAAGGAAGTCAGTAGCTCCCGAAAACGCAATATCCGTAATGTACTTTTCAACCTCTTCCTTAGTCATACCGATACCGTTATCTTCAATAATGAGCTTTTTATTATCCTTATCTATAGTAACGTCAATACGATAGTTTTCATCCTGTGAAAGCTTTGCTTCACCTATTCCCGACAGCTTTTTCAGCTTTGTTACAGCGTCGCAGGCATTTGAAACCAATTCACGAAGAAAGATGTCCTTATCAGAATATAGCCATTTTTTTATAACCGGAAAAATATTTTCCGAATTAACCGAAATATTACCTTGTGCCATTTAAAATTACCTCTTTTCATATAATTTCAGGGCAGACCTGACCCAATCAAATCCGCCCCGTAATTTTTTACTTATTTTATTACAATGTTTACAAGCTTGCCCGGAACGCAGATTACCTTAACGACCGTCTTACCGTCAATCAAGCCCTTAATCTTCTCTGCACTAAGAACAGCAGCTTCCATTTCCTCACGACCAAGACCGTTTGCAAGCATAATCTTATCCTTTATCTTGCCGTTTATCTGAACAACAACCTCAATCTCATCATCAATTGTTTTTGCCTCGTCAAACTCCGGCCACGGCGATACCGAAAGAAGTCCGCCCTTACCGTACATTTCCCAAAGCTCCTCGGTAATGTGCGGTGCGACAGGGTTTAGAAGTGTTATTAATGTTCTGTACTCACCCTTTGTTACACTCTCTGCCTTATAGAAATCATTCACAAGGCTCATAAGTGCAGCAATAGCAGTGTTGTATTTCATTTTTTCAAAGTCATCGCTGACCTTTTTAATTGTTTTATGAACATTCTTTTCAAGCTCCTTGGAATAGCCTTCATCATCTGTCAGCATATCCTGCAGGTTCCATACACGCTCCAGGAACTTATAGCAGCCCTTTAGGCCCTTTTCCGACCAAGGTGTTGACTGGTCAAACGCACCGATAAACATTTCAAAGGTACGCACTGCGTCTGCACCGTAATCGTTTACAACCTCATCAGGGTTTACAACGTTTCCTCTTGATTTTGACATCTTCTCGCCGTTTTCACCCAAAATCATACCATGCGATGTTCTCTTCTGATACGGCTCCTTTGTAGGAACTACGCCAATATCATAGAGGAATTTATGCCAGAATCTTGAATAAAGAAGGTGAAGAGTTGTATGCTCCATACCACCGTTATACCAGTCAATTGGCGACCAGTATTCAAGCGCTTCTTTTGATGCCAAAGCCTCGCTGTTATGCGGGTCCATATATCTTAAGAAGTACCAGCTTGAGCCTGCCCACTGCGGCATTGTATCTGTTTCTCTTTGAGCTTTTCCTCCGCAATGCGGACAGGTTGTGTTAATCCAGTCAGTTGCCTTTGCAAGCGGTGATTCGCCGTTTTCGCCCGGCTCAAAGGTTGTAACCTCAGGAAGCTCCAAAGGAAGCTCCTCCTCCGGAATCGGCACCCAGCCGCACTTTTCACAATATACAAGTGGAATAGGCTCGCCCCAGTATCTCTGACGTGAGAATACCCAGTCACGAAGCTTAAAGTTTACCTTTTTCTTTCCGATACCCTTTTCCTCAAGGTATTTAATCATTGCCGGAATTGCTTCTTTTACGCTCATTCCGTCAAGGAAGCCTGAATTTACCATAGTACCGCTTGAAACATCGGTATACGCTTCTTTTTGAACATCCTCACCGCCGCCGACAACTTCAATAATCGGAAGATTAAACTTTTTAGCAAAATCCCAGTCACGTGCATCATGTGCCGGAACTGCCATAATCGCACCGGTTCCGTAGGTTACAAGCACATAGTCCGAAATAAACACCGGAATTTCCTTGCCGGTAACAGGGTTAATTGCATTAACGCCCTTAAGCTGTGCTCCGGTTTTATCCTTTGCAAGCTCGGTTCTTTCAAACTCAGACTTTTTAGCAGCTTCGTTTATATAATTTGCAACCTCATCTTTATTCTCAAGTGTATCCAAAAGCTTCTGAACCAGCTCATGCTCCGGTGAAAGCACCATATATGTTGCACCGAAAAGTGTGTCACAGCGAGTTGTGTAAACCACAACGTCGTCGCCCGAGGTAAGCTTAAAGGTAACCTCGGCACCCTCACTTCTTCCAATCCAGTTCTTCTGCTGAGTTTTAACTCTTTCGATATAGTCAACCTCATCAAGGTCGTCGATAAGACGCTGTGCATACTCTGTAATTTTCAGCATCCACTGGCTCTTTCTCTTTTGCACAACCTCGCTGCCGCAACGTTCACAAACTCCGTTTACAACCTCTTCGTTTGAAAGACCTACCTTACAGCCGGTACACCAGTTAATCGGCATTTCCTGCTTATATGCAAGACCTTTTTTGAAAAGCTGCAGGAAAATCCACTGTGTCCATTTGTAATAAGACGGGTCAGTTGTGTTAACCTCTCTTGACCAGTCAAAGGAAAAGCCCAGCATTTTGAGCTGACGTGTAAAGTTTGCAACATTCTGCTCTGTAACAAGCTTTGGGTGAATCTTATTCTTTATTGCATAGTTCTCAGTAGGCAAGCCGAATGCGTCCCAGCCGATTGGATACAGCACATTATAGCCCTGCATTCTTCTTTTTCTTGCCATAATATCAAGAGCCGTGTAGCTTCTCGGATGTCCTACATGAAGGCCCTGCCCTGATGGGTACGGAAACTCTACAAGTGCATAAAAAGGCTCTTTTTTACTGCCACTTTCAGCATGGAAACAGCCTGCTTCCTCCCATTTGTCCTGCCATTTTTTTTCGATATTTTTATAATCGTAATTCTTCATCGGTATAACCAACCCTTTCATTAATTGAAAATTATATGTTATCAAGGCTGAAAGAAATTTTCGCAGATTGCCATTTTAAAGCATCGCGGTGCTGTACTTCTGTACTGCTCCGTTCAAAAAATGGTGATATACGGAAATTTACTCAGCCGTTATTTCAAGCTTTTTAGCATCGTCCCATAATCGCTCTAAGGCATAAAATTCTCTTGTCTGTCTGTCCATAACATGAACAATAATATCATTAAAGTCAAGCAAAATCCAGCTGCCGCCCCGGTATCCTTCTACGTGAAGCGGCGGATAGCCTGCCTCCTTCATCTTTTCCTCAGCCTCATCTGCACAGGCTCTTACCTGAACATTTGATGAGCAGGTGCATATAACAAAATAGTCGCCTATTGATGTAAGCTCAGAAATCTCAAGTACATCAATATCTGTCGCACGTTTATCGTCAAGTGCCTTAACAATTATCTTTAACCTGTCCATAAGTTAAATCCTTTCCAATTAGAATACTCCAAACTATATAATACTACATTTTTTACAAAAAGTCTATATTATATTAGAAATTTGGTAAATTTTTTTCATAAAAATATGCACAGGTTATTTCTGTGCATATTCTCCTATTCAGATACTCTTGCCTCGCATATCGGCTGCTGCGTTCCGGATTTCCAGAGCATAACCTTCCTTGCCTCTCTCGGGAATACTACCTCAACCAGTCTTGCAGCTCCAACTCCCTCAAAAAGTGTTCCACCATTTTTTCCAACGTACTTTTCATTCTCATATTTTGCATATATAATTTCTGATTTACCGAGATTTTGTGTTGAGAGATAGCTGATTCCGTAAACGTTTGCTCCATTCGTCAAGATTGTTTTATATGGCTCGGACGCCAGCATACCGTTTGACTTTATCGTTTTTGAATAAAGCTCAGGATAATTGCCTGTATAGCCGAAAACACTTTCTTCGCCGTCTTCTTTAACAGCTACGCGATGGACCATCTTTAAATCCACCATATATCTGCCATTTTCATAGGAAATATCCCCGTACCATCCGCCGTAATTTTTATTATCATAAACAAATTCGCCGTTAAAGATATGTCCGCTTTCAAAGCTTTTATCATTACATACAATGTCATCGGTGTGTCCGTAAATCTCCCAGCTTGACGGAAGTCCATGACCTGTTGCAGTATTTTTTGCATCCGAAGTCAGGAAGTATTTATGGAAAACACCGTCTAAAAGTGTTCCGTCACCTGAAACAACATCACTGTCATTCCACGTTTCGTCAAGATGATACCATTTTCCGTCAACCTTAACAAGATTCCATATATGATTTAATGCCTCACTGCGGCAGAATGAAGTTTCAAACCCAAGCCTTTCATAAATCTTTGAAAGTGCTATTGCATTACCCTGACAAACTGCAAACCTGTTTATCAATGCACCATATCCAACAAATATGTAATCATCATTGACTCCGGTTTCAAGCTCCTCCGTTGCATATCTGCAGTTTTTCGCAAAAGCGTCGTGAACCACAAGCAGCTTGCCTAAATCGTCCGGAACATTTTCTGCCAGGCTTACATATTCATTTATCGCATTTTCAAGCTTTAGTTTTTCCTCGGCTTCTTTTTGAAGGTTCGGGAAAAGGTAATCTACTACAAAATACATATAGTATTCACCATTATGATATACACTCCACGAGATGTCAATTAAAAGCTGCGGATTATAGTAAAACACCTTTCTAAAGACACTTTCAAGCATCGCACTGCTTTCACTATCATAATTTATCCTGAAATTCCCAAGGTAAATCCCTTGCTTTTCTACTCTAATCACATTACCGCTCTCATCCTTTGTCGAAACCACAAAGGATGCAAGGTCTCTTTCTTCGATAGCATCAACAAGGTACTCATACAAAGCCCGCTCAACTAACCCCTCGTCTGCCGAAAAGAAAGAAATT
>JAZNIV010000058.1:0-24869 GCA_045577675.1 Clostridia bacterium | reverse complement strand
GGCAGGTATTGTTGACCCGGTTAAGGTTACAAGATCAGCACTTCAAAACGCATCTTCTGTTGCTGCAATGGTTCTTACAACAGAAAGCTTAGTTGCAGATAAGCCTGAAAAGAACCCTCCTGCTGTTCCTCAGATGGACCCGGGAATGGGCGGAATGTATTAATATCAAAACGGCTCGAATGGGCCGTTTTTTTATACAAAAATTTATAAACCTATTGACTTTTTCTTAATAAAACAGCATAATAAAAATAGTAAGATATATGGGGTGTTTATTATGAAATCAGAATACAAAAGATTATCCATTTTTTACAAAAAACTAAAAGTCATATTAAGTCCATCGTTAAGGCACAGGATTGTATTGTTTGTACTGTCCCTGACAGTGCTTTGCGGTATCGCCAATTTACTTATAAACCTAAACTCCCAAGAAGAGAAAACCACCGCCATTGTAACCGATGATGCCGTTCTTTACTTAGACTCTTCCCTGACCGCTGTCAGCAGCAGTTTAAAAGCAAATGACCTTGTCGGCATACTATATAAACACAGCGAGGATATTTATTATGTCCGCCGTGCCGTTACCGAGGCTCCTGCTCAGGAAGGATATATCTCCAAAGAAAAGCTATCCTTCGACTTTGAAGAAGCCAACCAGGGAATTATCACATCAGAAATAGTTTATGATGCACCGATAAAGGACAAAGGAAATCCTCATATCGAGGCAAAGGGTAAGGTCTGCACAATTAATGAATATCTCGGTGACTGGCGGGGAATTAGCCTTGCAGGCGGAATCGACAATATGTGGATAAAGGCGGAGAATATTTCATATGACCTTGTTTTTGACACCTTAGAGCAAACAGCAGGCGGTTTTTACAGCGAAATAAAGAGCTATGTGCAAAAGAAATATACCGAAGCATATAAACCCTACTATGATTCTACAATAGTGGAATATCTTTCGGGCTATAAGGAGGTATTTGATAAAGATTCAAACACTCTTGAGGCTGAATTTGTAATGAATGCACGTCACAGAAATTACTATAAGGACCCGGACACCGTAAAATACATACAGGACGCAAAGAAAATGGCAGAGGAAAATGACAATGAGTATTATCAGAAGCTATATAAGACCTACTATGATGAATATAATCAGGTTAAGGCTTCAAATTATGTTTTAAAGCTGACCGCAAAGGTTTCGGGCGGCAAGCTTGATGAGGATAGTATAAAAATGTATACTAATGACGGTATTCAGGACACCTGGTATGAGCTTGAAAACGGCTTCGGAAGCTATATAATGGACTGAATTTAAGCAGTTATAATGATAATTATTTAACATAGTAGCAGTGCTGTTAATTGCACTGCTACGCTGTTTTTCGTCATTTTCACAAAAATTTCTGTCAAATAATAGGAGAAAAAGCAACTTATTTTACATTATGCAGTAATATTGTAAAAATCTGAAAAAAATTTCTTGACATTTTTTTTTCGCTTTATTATAATATTCTTATTAAGCAAAAGCATACTAAGCGGCATGTCTGGTATGCTTTTTTGAGAACATTGGAGGTTGTTATTATGAAAAATCAGTACTTAATTGATGTTCTTGAGAATGTCAAGAAAAGAAATGCAGGCGAGCCTGAATTTATTCAGACCGTTACTGAAGTATTGGAAACTATTGAACCGGTTGTTGAGCAGAGACCTGACCTTGTTGAGGCAGGTGTTATCGACAGAATGGTTGAGCCTGAAAGACAGATTACTTTCCGTGTTCCTTGGGTTGACGACAACGGCAAGGTACAGGTAAACAGAGGCTTTAGAGTTCAGTTTAACTCAGCTATCGGACCATATAAGGGCGGACTCAGATTTGCTCCTAATGTTTATTCAGGTATAATTAAATTCCTCGGCTTTGAGCAGACATTTAAAAACAGCCTTACATCACTCCCTATGGGCGGCGGCAAAGGCGGAAGTGACTTTAACCCACAGGGTAAGTCTGATGCTGAAGTTATGCGTTTCTGCCAGAGCTTTATGACAGAGCTTTACAGACATATCGGTCCTGACCTTGACGTTCCTGCCGGTGACATCGGTGTTGGTGCACGTGAAATCGGTTACTTATTCGGTCAGTATAAAAGACTTAAAAATGAATTTACAGGCGTTTTAACAGGTAAGGGCATTTCATACGGCGGCTCATTAATCCGTCCTGAGGCTACAGGCTATGGTGCTGTTTACTACACAGTAGAAATGCTTAAGCACTTTGGCGACGATATTAAGGGCAAGACCTTTGCTATTTCCGGTTTCGGTAACGTTGCATGGGGTACTGTTAAGAAGGTTACAGAGCTTGGCGGTAAGGTTGTTACTCTGTCAGGCCCTGATGGTTACATATACGACGAAGAAGGTATTACAACAGAAGAAAAAATCAACTTCCTGCTTGAAATGCGTGCTTCCTGCCGCAACAGAGTTCAGGATTATGCTGATAAGTTTGGCGTTCCGTTCTTCGCAGGCGAAAAGCCATGGGGTACAAAGGTTGACATCATTATGCCTTGTGCTACTCAGAATGAGGTTGATATGCCTGAAGCTGAAAAGATTGTTGCAAACGGCATTAAGTACTACGTTGAGGTTTCAAATATGCCTACAACAAACGAGGCAGTTGCATACCTTAAGTCAAAGGGCGTAATTGTTGCTCCTTCAAAGGCTGTTAACGCAGGCGGGGTTGCTGTTTCAGGTCTTGAAATGTCTCAGAACTCAATGCGTTACTCATGGGAAGCTGAAGAAGTTGACGAAAAGCTTAAAACAATTATGAAGAACATCTTTGAAAGCTCAGTTAAGGCAGCTAATGAATATGGCCTTGGTGATGACCTCGTTGCAGGTGCAAACATTGCAGGCTTCTTAAAGGTTGCTGAAGCTATGAAGGCTCAGGGTTGCGTTTGATTAATTTAGCATTTAAAGGGGATGTAAAAATAGTCTGGAGTGCAAAAAGGCGACAACATAGAACTTTTACAGGCCTGACTTTTGATTAAGTAAGGTAGAGAAATCTCAAAAGAACAGAGATTTCTCTATTTTTATGCCTTTTTGCTATGAATAAAACGAGCCACCAGGCGTACACGCGTACGTCATCGGGTAACCCAAGGCAAAGCCTTGGCTCGTTTTATCCATTCCAAACAATTTTTCCTATCCCCAAAAAAGGAACTGTGTTTTTTTACAGCCTCTTTTTATAGCCTTTTTCAGGCATGCAATAATACGATTTTTTAGTCAAATAATGATACCTGATCCTTTTCAGGGAGATTTAAGCACCCCTCTTCCACCAGCATATCAATTATCGTCTTTGTCGCACCGGTTCTTATTCTGAATTCCTCAATCGTCTTAAACTCGCCCTCCTTACGTGCTTCAACAATTGCCTTTGCAGCGTTGTCGCCCATGCCGGGAAGTGCATTAAGCGGTGGAAGAATTCCGTCAGGAGTAGGCAAAAACTTAGTTGCCTCAGACTTATAAAGGTCAATAGGAATAAATCCAACTCCTCTTGCATACATCTCGACACAAATTTCCAGTATCGGCACAAGATTTTCTTCCTTTGGGGAAATTGTTCCGTTATTCTTCTTTTCCTTTAAATCTTCAATGGCTTTTCGTGCCACGCCTATTCCCTTAGTCATTATTGACGCATCAAAATCATCGGCACGAACCGAAAAATATGCTATATAAAACGCTTCGGGATAATAAACCTTAAAGTATGCTATTCTAAAAGCCATAGTTACATATGCAACAGCATGGGCTTTAGGGAACATATACTTGATTTTTTTACACGAATCCATATACCACTGGGGAACTCCTGCATTTTTCATTGCCTCTTCGTCCTCAGGCTTTAGTCCCTTCCCCTTACGAACTGCCTCCATTATCTTAAACGCATGATGAGCCTCAACACCGCAGGCAATCAGATAAATCATAATATCGTCACGTGCACAAATTGAGTGAGACAGGTCGCAAAGTCCTTGCCTTATAAGCTCCTGTGCATTACCGAGCCACACGTCGGTACCATGGGAAAGACCGGAAATTCTCACAAGCTCGGAAAACTTTGTAGGCTTAGTATCCTCAAGCATCTGCCGCACAAACTTTGTACCAAACTCCGGAACACCATATGTTCCAAGCGATGTTCCTATGTCCTCGCCGTCCTTTATGTTAAGTGCCTCGTTTGATGTAAACAAGCTCAGGGTTTTTTCGTCGCCCAAAGGAATTGTTTTGGCATCAAGACCTGTCAAATCCTCAAGCATTCTGATAACCGTCGGGTCGTCGTGTCCAAGCTCATCAAGCTTCAGAAGATTCTGGTCAATTGAATGGTAATCAAAATGCGTAGTTATAATGCTTGATTTTACATCATCGGCAGGATGCTGAACAGGACAAAATTCGTGAATATCATTTGTGTACGGAACGACAATTATTCCGCCCGGATGTTGACCTGATGTTCTTTTTACGCCAACGCAGCCGGCAGCGAGCCTCTTCATTTCCGCATTTCTTATATGTATTCCCCGTTCCTCGGCATACTTTTTAACATAACCAAAGGCTGTTTTTTCCGCAACAGTACCGATTGTTCCGGCACGGAAAACATACCCTTCACCAAAAAATGTCTCGGTATATTTATGTATAGTCGGCTGATATTCACCCGAGAAGTTAAGGTCAATATCCGGCTCCTTATCGCCATTAAAACCAAGAAAGGTTTCAAAAGGAATATCATGTCCGTCCTTTTTATACTCCGTTCCGCATTTCGGGCAAACCTTATCGGGAAGGTCGCAGCCTGAAATACCGGTATCGCTGCCTACCAGCTCAAAGTTTTTACAATTCGGGCAGATATAGTGTGCCGGAAGAGAATTAACCTCGGTAATATCCGACAAAAATGCAACAAAAGACGAACCTACCGAGCCTCTTGAGCCTACAAGATAACCGTCGGCAAGCGACTTTCTTACAAGCTCCTGTGCAATACGGTACATAACTGAAAAGCCGTAGGTTGTAATCGAATAAAGCTCTTTGTCAAGTCTTGCCTGAACCACATCAGGAAGCGGGTCGCCATAGATTTCCTTTGCCTTTGCAAGTGAATCGTTTACTATCCCCTCTTTCGCCCCTTCAACCACCGGCGGACATTTTTCGGTAGGAATCGGGCGAACCTTTTCCACCATATCCGCAATCAGATTGGTATTTGTAACGACAACCTCATAGGCTTTTTCATCACCGAGATACGCAAATTCTTCAAGCATTTCCTCAGTTGTCCGAAAATACAAGGGTGCCTGATTATCTGCATCGGAAAATCCCTTGTAATTCATTAAAATTTTACGGTAGCTTGCACCCTCAGGGTCAAGAAAATGCACGTCGCAGGTTGCCACAACCGGCTTATTGTACTTTTCTCCCAAGGCTACAATCTGTCTGTTTAAATTCTGTAAATCTTCGTCGGTATTCACGTCCGGAAATTCGTCTGACAGCTTCATATATGCATTATTTCCGATTGGCTGTATTTCAAGGTAATCGTAAAAATTTACAATTTTCTCTATTTCAGCCTCCGGTGCCTTTGAAACAACAGCACGGAAAAGCTCGCCCGCCTCGCAAGCAGAGCCTATGATTAATCCTTCTCGTTTTTCCTCAATCAAGCTCCTCGGAAGCCTCGGGGTTCTGAAAAAATATTCAAGGTGAGATTTTGAAACCATCTCATAAATATTTCTTATTCCCTTCAGGTTTTTCGCAAGCAGGATAATATGATTTGCCTTATTCCTTTTTGCCGCTCCACGAAGGTCAAAATGGCTGTTTAGCTCGCTTATATTTTCTTTTCCGCTATCCTTTAGTTCCGCAAGCATTTTTACAAAAATATCGGCTGTTGCTTTTGCATCGTCAACGGCTCTGTGATGATTTTCCAGAACAATATTTAAATGCTTTGAAAGATTATTCAGCTTATAATTTCCCAAGTCGGGATATAGGCATTTTGCAAGGAGCAGTGTGTCAAGATGTGCAAAGCTATATTCAATATTATTCTTCGCAGCTGCTACCTTAATAAAGCCGGTGTCAAACTTCGCATTATGTGCAACCAGCACAGAATCTTTACAAAACTCAAAAAATTCAGGCAGCACTTCTCCTATTTTGGGTGCATCTTTAACCATATCATCGGTAATTGACGTAAGCTCTACAATTTTAGGCGGAATAGGCCTTCCGGGGTTTACAAAGGTTCCCCAACGCTCTGTAATCTCGCCGTTTTCCACCTTAACCGCACCGATTTCCGTAATTTCATCCTTATCCTTTGAAAGTCCCGTTGTTTCAATATCAAAAACCACAAATTTTCCGTCTGCGGTCATATCTGTTTCACCCTCGGTAATTTTTGCAGCATCGTCAACTAAATAACCCTCAACGCCGTAAATCACCTTTATTTTTTCATTATTATCAGATGCATGAAGTGCGTCAGGATAGGACTGCACAACACCATGGTCGGTAATTGCAATAGCCGTATGCCCCCATGATACCGCACGGTTAATTAAAGCTGCGGCAGAGGAAACTGCATCCATCTGTGACATCTGTGTATGAAGGTGCAGCTCCACACGTTTTTTTTCAGCATTATCCTGCTTTTCTGCCGGCGGCTGGGCATAACAAACAGAGTTTGCCATTACAACAACCTCTTTTGCATATTCATTGTACTGTGCTTTTCCTTTAATAGCAACATATACTCCGGCTTTTAGTCCGTTTTTTGATACTTTTTTATTAACACCGCCAAAAGCCTTCTGAACCTCTGCAAATTTTTCTTCGTTTTCCTCATTAATTTCTATAAAAAACTGTACCGAAACTGAATCCTCAAAGTCGGTCACATCCAGCATTACAAGATGAAATTCTTTTCCGCTCTTTTTACTTTTTATATCCTTTATTTCAGCACCGAAAACTATACCTTCAAAGCATACAACGGTAGAATTTTCGTCAATAGATGAAATAGGAACAAGGTCGGAGCGGATTGCACTTCCATAGATAATTCCTTCTGAGTGTGCCTTTCCAAGGTCTCTTATAACCTTCTTCTTTAAAACCTTTCCTTGACCTACAGGATTTTCTCCAAATTCAAAGGCCTCAGACTCCTTCAAAACATCCTCAGGCTCCGCTTTTTTTATAGAAACACGATTAAGATGCAGATGCTCGGCAAAAAGCTTTTCTGCTTCCTTTTTTACATCTTCTGCAATATCCTCTGAAAGTATAAGCTGTAATTTTCGAAGATGCTTGGATATTTTCATTTTTTCTATATGCTTATCGGCAATTTCCGTACCCTTTGTCCACGGAAAAACCGAACCAATAACAGGCTTCATTTTTCTTTCTCCCTTTATAACACTCTACTATATATTGTATACTTTTTCACTCCTTTTTTCAAGTTAAATATTTTTTTATTTCTATAAAAAAAGTATTGACAAATCAGGTTTTATCTGCTATAATTGTTAATGCACATGCGGGAGTGGCTCAGTGGTAGAGCGTCACCTTGCCAAGGTGAACGTCGCGAGTTCGAATCTCGTCTTCCGCTCCAGAAGCACTTCTACGGAAGTGCTTTTTTTGTTTCTTAAATTACATACTTATTTTTAATTTTTCTTCTGTTTTATGCTAAAAAATGTAGAATAAATTTCTTGTAATAACAAATAATATGACTACATAACAAATTTTTAGACAAAAAATTTAAGCTAAAAAGTATTATTCTGCCCGTTTTTTGGGCATTACCGCATTTAACGCCTTATCGGCTCACGGATAAGGCGGAAATTTTTTCTAAACCTCCGTGAGCAGAAAGGTAATGGAATTTATATATGAAAGCAACAGGAATTGTAAGAAGAATTGATGATTTGGGACGAGTTGTTATCCCTAAAGAAATACGCCGCACAATGCGTATACGCGAGGGAGACCCGCTGGAAATATTTACCGAAAAGGACGGAGAAGTAATCTTTAAAAAATATTCACCTATCGGCGAGCTTGGCGATTTTGCTATAACTTATGCAGAATCACTTAACAAAACAGCAGGTATTCCTACTTTAATCACAGACCGTGATAATATAATAGCAGTTTCAGGTGTTTCAAAAAAAGAGCTTTTGGAAAAAAGAGTCAGCTCAGATATTGAAAACCTTATGAGCGAAAAGGAATCCTTTAAATCACAGGGCTTTGACCAAGGACTTTCGGTTGCAGAGGGTGTTGACCAGTATAATGCAGGCGTGGTTGTTCCTATAGTCTCGGAAGGTGACACAATCGGTTCTGTAATCTTCATAATGAAGGATTCAGATCCTACTGAAACCGAAGTAAAGCTTGCAGAAGCTGCTGCAAACTTTCTCGGCAGACATATGGAAGGCTAAATATACAAAAACGGAGACTGATTTTTCAATCTCCGTTTTCTATTGGAATTTTCTATACTTTTTATAGATGCCGTCGGTTTAAATCACAAAATCCCCAAAAGCTTTGCTGCATTGTCATAAAGGATTTTCTGTCTTTCCTCGTCCGTCAGCTCAATTTCCATAAACCTGTCAAGCTCTTCTTTTGGATTCCACATAGGATAGTCTGTCCCGAATAAAACCTTATCCGCACCGTAGGCATCAATATATTTTTTTGCAGTCACAGGTGATACCTTAAATAATGACGAAGATGTATCCACATAAAAATTCTTATATCCGGAGAGCCTTTCCACTGCATCCTCCCACACAGAATAACCGCCAAAGTGCGCCCCAATCATAACCAAATTGCTGTAAATATCCATAATAGGCACAATTCTGTTTGGATTAGAATTGTCATAACGTGAGTCACCGCAATGCATCAAAACCGGCAGGCTGTATTTTTCACACAGCTCGTAAATTTTAAGCATTCTGTAGTCATCAATCTTAAAGCCCTGAATATCGGGATGAAGCTTAATCCCCTTAAGCCCAAGCTCTATAAGCTCCTTAAAAGCCGATTCCTTATCCTCACAATCCGGATGCATAGTTCCAAAGCCGGTCATTCTGCCATCACTTTTCTCCACACATTCTGCGATGAATCTGTTAATGCTTGAAACCTGCCTGGGTGTTGTAGCTACAGACTGCACAAGAAAATGTGTAAATCCCGCCGTTTTGCCCTCTTTAATCAGAGTAGAAACCTTACCGTCCATACTCATTTCTATATCATAGAATGCTCCTGTTGCCTGTGATGCTTTTTCTGCAATTTTGTCAGGATAAATGTGACAGTGTGCATCTAAAATTTTATACATTTATATCAAGTCCTTTTACTTGCCGATTATCAGTGTCCAGCCAAAGGTGTCCTCTACTCTGCCCCACTGAATTCCTGTGATAGTATCGTAAAGCTTCTGGCTTACTTCACCGATTTCGTTACCGTTAATTGTCATAACATCATCTTTATATCTGAGCTTACCAACAGGAGAAATAACAGCAGCCGTACCTGTTCCGAAGCATTCCTCAAGTCTGCCTTCCTTCTGAGCGGAAATAAGCTCCTCTACGCTGATTTTTCTTTCCTCAACCTCATATCCCCATGATTTACAAACTTCAATTACTGAATTTCTTGTAATACCCGGCAGAATACTTCCGTTAAGCATTGGTGTAACAATTTTTCCGTCAATCTTGAAGAAGATATTCATTGCTCCTACCTCTTCAATGTACTTTCTCTCAACACCGTCGAGCCAGAGAACCTGAGAATAACCGTCATCGTGAGCCTTAACCTGAGCAGCCAAGCTTGCAGCATAGTTACCGCCTGTTTTAGCAAAGCCCATTCCGCCTCTTACAGCTCTTACATAATCATCTTCAATCCAGATACCAACAGGTGCAAGACCACTTTCATAGTACGCACCGCTTGGTGACAGAATGATGATGAATAGATATGTAGAGCTTGGTGCAACACCTAAAAATTCATCGGTTGCAATAATGAACGGTCTTATATAAAGCGATGTTCCGTCAGCCTCAGGAATCCAGTCTATGTCAACCTCAACCAAGCTCTTAACAGCCTCAACAAAATCCTCTTCAGGAAGCTCAGGAATACAAAGACGCTTATTTGTAGCATTAGTTCTCTTTGCATTCATATCAGGACGGAAAAGTCTTGCTTTGCCGTCGGCACCCTTATATGCCTTTAGTCCCTCAAACATTTCCTGACCATAGTGGAAAACCATTGCAGACGGGTCAAGGGTAATCGGATGATAAGGCTCGATTCTTGCATCGTGCCAGCCCTTACCCTCTGTGTAGTTCATAATGAACATATGGTCTGTAAAAACCTTTCCAAATCCCAACTTTCCCTGTGGTTTTGCCTTAGGGGCATCTGTTCTTGTAATCTTGATTTCCATTTTCTTTTCTCCTTTATATAAATTAATTTTTTAACGTACCAAAGGGCAAAATCCGCCCTGTAGCTTTAATCCTTAGTTACAATACCGTCAATTTTCTTAATTCCAAGCTTTTCAACAGCATCCTCACGCATTTTAAATTTCAAAATCTTTCCTGCTGCATTCATCGGAAAGCTGTCAACAAAGTCGATATATTTTGGCACCTTATGCTTTGCCATATGGTCACGGATATACTGCTTCATTTCCTCTGCGGTCATTTTCTCGCCGTCCTTCAAAATGATGCATGCCATAATCTCTTCGCCGTACTGCTCATCAGGAACACCGATAACCTGAACGTCCTTAACCTTCTCGTGAGTATAAATAAACTCCTCAATTTCCTTAGGATAAATATTTTCACCGCCACGTATAATCATATCCTTTAGTCTTCCGGTTATGCAGTAGTTACCCTCCGGTGTACGAAGTGCCAAGTCTCCGGTATGCAGCCAACCGTCCTTGTCAATTGTGTTAGCTGTTTCCACAGGCATTTTGTAGTAGCCCTTCATAATGTTGTAGCCTCTTGCCACAAACTCACCTGTTACATTATCCGGCAAATCTTCACCTGTTTCGGGGTCAATAATCTTACATTCAATCTCGGGAAGTGCTCTTCCGACAGTTGCAACACGAACTTCAATCGGGTCATCGGTACTGCTCATTGTGCAGCCAGGAGAAGCCTCGGTCTGACCGTAAACAATTGTGATTTCCCTCATATTCATTTTGTTAACCACATCGTTCATAGCAGAAATTGGGCAAGGCGAGCCTGCCATAATTCCTGTACGCATATATGAAAAATCTGTCTTTTCAAAATCCGGATGTGACAGCATTGCAATAAACATAGTCGGTACTCCATGAAAAGCCGTAATTCTTTCCTGATTAATGCAGGCAAGTGCCGGCTTTGGTGTAAAATACGGCAGCGGCAGAAGTGTTCCGCCATGAGTCATCGTTGCTGTCATTGCAAGCACCATACCGAAGCAGTGGAACATAGGCACCTGAACCATCATACGGTCGGCAGTTGACAAATCCATTCTGTCACCGATGCATTTACCGTTATTAACAACATTGTAATGGGTAAGCATGACTCCCTTCGGGAAGCCTGTTGTACCTGAGGTATATTGCATATTACATACATCGTGAATATCAACATTTGCCGCCATGCGGTGTACCTCTTCCATCGGCACACGGCTCGCTCTTGCAACAGCCTCCTCCCATGTTATACAGCCTTTTTGCTCATATCCAACCGTAATAACATTACGCAGGAAAGGCAGCCTTTTTGCATGAAGCTGTTCACCCTTAGGAGTTGTTTCAAGCTCCGGACAAAGCTCTGCAATAATTCCGCTGTAATTAGAATCACGGTAGCTGTCAATCAAAATAAGTGTGTGAGTATCTGACTGCTTTAAAAGATACTCTGCCTCTGCAATCTTATAAGCCGTGTTTACGGTTACCAAAACTGCACCGATTTTAGTTGCTGCCCAGAATGCAATGTACCACTCCGGTACATTCGTAGCCCACACCGCAACGTGACTTCCTGCTTTTACACCGAGAGAAATCAGTGCCCGACAGAAGGTATCAACATCGTCCCTAAACTGTGAATATGTTCTTGTATAGTCAAGAGTTGTATACTTAAATGCAAGCTGGTCAGGGAAATGCTCAACCATTGTATCAAGCACCTGAGAGAAGGTTTTCTCAACAAGGGCATCCTTTTTCCAGACAAAATTTCCCGTACCGCTTTTATTTTCATACAAGGTATGCTTTGCCCTTGAAAGGTTTTCAAACCGAGACATATAACTCACAAAATGTGGGAAAATTATATCCATATCGGAAATATCGCTATCCCAGTTCGGGTCCCATTCAATAGAGATAAACTCGTTATAGTTAATTGAACGGAGTGCGTTCATAATATCCTTAATAGGCAGTGAGCCCTCACCCACCAAGCTATAAGAGTTCTCGCCGTCCGAGTCCTTCATATGAACATGACGCACATATGCACCAAGATTTTTAATTGTATCATCAGGCTTTTCACCATGTTCACGGTATGGATAATGTAAATCCCAAAGTGCCGCAAGGTTATCACTTGCAAAGCCTCTTAAAAGCTCTGCAAGGCGTTTTGTATCAGCAAATATTCCAACCGTTTCAACAAGAAGTATAATTCCGTTTTCCTCTGCAGCAGGCAACGCCTTTTTAATGAAGTCTGCCGCTTTTTCTTCGTCGGATGCCGCCTTTACTCTTATGTAATTGGTGTGAAGTGCTTTTGCCACCTCAACACATTCAGAAAATTCAGAAAAAGCCTCCTCCTGATTTTCACCTGAAATGTCGCAGGTCATATCAATGCAGGAAATCCTGATTCGGTTTTCAATGAGCTTATGATAAACGTCGGTAGGATTATTTTTAATTTCCTTAACATTATGAATTTCTATTCCGCGAAATTTATATTCCTTGGCAATATCAATAAATCCGTCCAACTCCACACCGCTCCAGCGGTTAGTTGAAAAAGATAAATTCACTGTTTACACCTCCTCAAAGCAAATTTTATTAAGTGCATTTATATAGGCATTAATACTTGACTCAACAATATCGGTAGATATTCCTCTTCCTGAGTAAAGCCTACCCTCACTGCGAAGCTTTACAACTGCCGCACCAACGGCTTCTTTACCCTCAGTAACCGACTGAATTTGAAAATCGTCAAGTTCAAAATGTCTGCCGGCAATTTTTTCTATACACTGGAATGCAGCATCAATCGGGCCGTCGCCCACTGTCATTCCCTGAATTTCCTTTCCGTCCTTTTCAAGAACCATTACAGCAGATGCATTAATTACATTTCCGCTGTTTATAACATAGCTTTTCAGCTTATATGTAGGTGCAACCTGAAGTGCAGCACTTGCAATAATTGCATCAAGCTCTTTTTTCGCAACCTTCTTCTTTTTTGCTACCTTTATAAATTCCTCGTATACCTTTGAAATATCCTCCTCCGATAAATCATAGCCCATCTTCGCTATAACAGCGGAAACAGTCTTTATATCGTCCTTATCGCTGAGTATGATTTTTGTATCAGCCTCATCACCAATTACTGCTGAAAATGCGCCGGTCCTTCCACTGTTTAGAAAGCTCATTCTCTCAACGGTGTGCTCAAGGTCGGTATAGTTAACTGTAGAAGTTACCCCGATTGAGTCGCCTCTTACCTGAATAATTCTTGCAGCAGATGTAAGCGACGGATAATCCTCGGCTGATACAGCGGCTTTTAGCTGTCTTACTCCTGCATTCATTGAGGAAATCATACAAGCTGCGGCCATGTCAAGGCTGTTGCTGCACTCTGCCGATAAGGTAATTCCTTCAAGCTCAGGCACATTTCCATAAAGTCCTTTTATAAATGTACTGAATTCGTCCGGCAGCATTTCGCCTGCACTGTCACAAACAGTTACAGTCTTTGCACCGGCTAAGACAGCGGTTTTAATAGCCTCATATAAAAATTCCGGCTCGCTTCTTGTTGCGTCAAGTGCAGAAAACTCAACGTCATCGCATAATGATGTGCATTTTTTAACAAGTGTATCTATCATTTCAAGAACAGCAGCGGGCTTTTTTCCGCAGTGATATTCCATTTGCACAGTAGAGGTAGGCACCATAAGATGGAGACGCTTTTTTTCTGCCTGCGAAATTGCTGCTGCCGTCATTTCTATTGCTTCCTCCGAATAGTCAACAGGGCAGGAAATTATGCTGTTTTTTGTAAGCGGAGAAATTGTATGTAGAAACAGAACATCAGTCTTGACATTTTTTATCTGTGCCGTTTCAATTACATCAACATTTAGTCTGTCAAGCTTTTTAGCAATATCTATCTTCTCCTTAAAGCTTAGTACACTGTTTTTCTCGCTTTCACGCAGTGTGACATCTGAAATCATTACCTTTTGCATAATATCTCTCCTTTTTGCCTTTAATAAAAAACAGGAATTTACAAACCGCTACGGCCGCAAATTCCTGAAATTTTTTAATATCGTTTAGGTATTATTATTTCAATCAAACACGACAAATAGCGCTATTTTTGTTCTCCACAGATAGTAGGAATAGAATAGCGTTTAGGAGATTTATTAAATTGAACATCTTAAATTTTAACATGGTCATTTACTCCTAAGAAATTTATCTTGTTTATAATTTGCTATTTATTATAACACACAGGAAGTCGCCTTGTCAATAGTTTTTTTCAATTTTATATATTTTAGCTTTAAAAATTTTAAAAAATAATTATTTACCATTTTTTACCATTTCACCATTGACGTTACAATATTAATATGTTATAATATGTCAATCGGAGGTACAAAAGAATGAATATTGACGGAATTGTATATCATAATATGATGCATTTAATAGAGAAAAACGGCATAACCGAACACCTGTGCACTGTCGCCTGCGGCTTAAATCCCAATTTTTTTGTTAATTACCGCAAAGGCAGAACCAAGCACTTCCGCATATGTGACCTGATATCTATAGCCGCTTTTTTTGAAGTTAACATAGATTACCTGTGCCGCTTTGAAAATACACGTGCCGAAATGTTCAGGCCTAAATATAAATTAAGACCGCGAGATGAAAAAGTTCTCCTTTACAAATTTCGTCAGCTTGATCCGGAGGGCAGAATTAATGCTGCCGTTACCATCTATGAGGAGTACAAGCTTTCAAAGCTAAGAATAAAGGAGAAGCAACAAAAATAATAGCAGAGTAAATTTAATTTTATTTTTTTAGAAAAAATACTTGATTTTTCCTTTTGGACGTGGTATAATACTAAAGTTGAATTACGGATGGTCCTCTGCCTCGGTCGGCACGAACATCTCAGATAAAAAAGGAGGGCAACGATGATGAATGCTAACGAAATCATTAGTGCTATTACAAAAGACCAGATCAGAAATGACTTACCTGAGCTTGTAGTTGGTAACAACGTAAAGGTTTACCAGAAGGTGGTCGAAGGAAACCGTACCAGAACTCAGATGTTCGAGGGTACAATCATCAAAAAACAGGGAAGCGGAATCGGTGCTACATTTACAGTAAGAAGACTTTCTTACGGCGTAGGTGTAGAAAAGACATGGCCTGTTAACTCACCAATTATTGAAAAAATTGAAATTTCAAGAAAAGGTAAAGTTAGACGTGCAAGACTCTTCTACATTCGTGACAGAGTTGGTAAATCCGCTAAGGTTAAGGAAAGAATCTAACTTTTCTTACGCAACATTAAGTTTAAGGGGGCATTTTATATGTCCCTTTTTGCTTGTTTGTTGATTTTGCCTGTAATTGTGATATAATTATTAATATTAACTTACATATAAGAGGTGTTTAAAAATGACAGAAAATACAGAAAATCAAAGCACTGTGAAGGAAACACAGAACACATTTAATTTAGGAAAAGAAATATGGGAATGGTTTTATACAATTGTAATCGCACTTGCAGTTGTCTTTGTGATAAAGGGCTTTATATTTGACATTGTCCGTGTTGACGGTCCTTCTATGCACCCCACCCTTGTTCATAATGACAGGCTGATTGTCACTAAGCTTGGCTACAAGCCTTCTGCCGGCGATATTATCATACTTGATTCAACCTACGAGGACAGACAGGAATATTATGAGGAATATGAAGAAAATAACGATAAAAAGCTGAACTTTATCTCAAAGGTATCCCTTTACTTTAAGCTTCCGGAAAATTTAAAACGCAGATATTATGTAAAGCGTATAATCGGAATGCCGGGCGATACAGTTGACATAAAGGACGGTCAGGTTATCATAAACGGCGAAGTGCTTGACGAGCCATATTATGACGGTGTGACTACCATTACCGACTTTTCTGTTTCATATCCTGTAACGGTTGAGGAGGGAACTGTTTTTGTTATGGGCGATAACCGTCCCAACAGCAAGGATTCACGCTCATCAGACCTTGGACTTGTGCCGATAGAAGCAATCGAAGGAAAGTCACAAATAAGAATCTGGCCTTTTACGGCTTTGGGACAAACAAAATAATTTCTATGGCAGGTTTTTAACCTGCCTGTTTTATACGAGGTGTATTTATGCAAAACTTACAGTGGTATCCGGGACATATGGCGAAAACCCGCCGTATGATTGAGGAAAATTTAAAAAATATTGACGTTGTCGTGGAAATTCTTGATGCACGCATCCCATTTTCCGGACGAAACCCCAACTTCGATGATATTATTGCCGGTAAGCCCCGACTTGTGGTTATGAACAAATATGATTTAGCCGACAGCTCTGTCACCGACAAATGGATTGCCTGGTATGCAAAAAAAGGAATTAAGGTCATTCCGATAAGCTGTGCAAGCGGTATGGGAATTAACAAAATTGCACCCGAAGCACGTGAGCTTATTAAGGACAAGCTTGACAAAGCAAAGGAAAAAGGAATGAACCGAAGTGTGAAAATTATGATGGTCGGTATTCCGAATGTAGGAAAATCCACCCTTATCAATAAGCTTTCGGGAAAAGCAAGTGCCAAAACAGGTGACCGCCCCGGTGTTACACGAGCAAAGCAATGGATAAGACTAAAGGACGGCCTTGAGCTTTTAGACACTCCCGGCATACTTCCGCCTAAATTTGAGGACCAGAGGGTTGCTGTAAATCTTGCGTATACCGGAGCTATTCGTGACGAAATTATGGAAATTGAACTGCTTGCATACTCCCTTTTGGAAACCCTGAGGGACAATTATTCCGAGCAGCTTTGCACTCGTTATAAGCTTGATGACATTTCGGAAATGGAAGGTCACGAAATCCTTGAATATATCGGCAGAAAACGCGGCTGCGTTATATCCGGCGGCGAAATTGACACCGAACGTGCTGCAAACATTCTTTTAGACGAGCTTCGAGGCTGTAAAATCGGCAGAATAACTCTTGAAAAACCGGAGGAAGCCAATGAATAAAAAACACAGAGTGCTATTTTATGCATTAATTTTGCTTACAGTCCTCGCAGTTTACTTAACGCAAAAATCAAAGCTGCAGGAATACAGCATAGTCATTACGGATTATCTCGATACTGTCTGTGAAATCACTATTATCTCAGACAAAAAAGACATTTTATATAATGACTGTGTAAGCTATATAAAAAAAATGGATGCTGAGCTTTCCGCAAACAATGAAGAAAGCGCATTATATAAGCTAAACAGCGGCGAAGATATAAAGCTCTCTTCCGATGCCGAGTCGCTGATAGCCTTTGGCGAGCAATTTGGTAAAGACAATCCCGAGCTTTTTTCGATTTATCTGAACCCTTTCATAAAGGCATGGGACATAAAAAATAATACCGGAACAATTCCCGATATTTCCTCTGTAATGGATGATGTGAAAGCACAGAAATCAATAAATCTCGGTGCAATTGCAAAGGGCTTTATAACAGACAAGCTGGTTGAAAGATTACACGAAGAAAACGTAAGCTCGGCTCTTATAAATCTCGGCGGCAATGCATATGCTATGGGCAAAAAAATAACAGGCGAAAACTGGAAAATAGGTATTCAGGACCCGAAAAACGAAAATGAATTAATTGGTGTTATAACAGCAGAAAATCTTGCTGTAGTCACATCAGGTGACTATCAAAGATATTTCGAAAAGGACGGTACACGCTATCACCATATTTTAAATCCCGTAACCGGATACCCTGCGAACAGCGGACTGCACTCGGTTACAGTAATTTCAGAAAATGCGACTCTTGCCGACGCACTATCAACCGCAATTTTTGTTGCCGGTGTTGAAAAAGGCAAGGAACTTTTAAAAAAATACAATGTGCAGGGCATTTTAGTTACCGGCGACACTGTATATTTTTCAAAATCACTGGAAAATATTTTTAGGCAGTCAACCTTTGCCTACAAATACGAATTCATTTTATAAAAACTAAGAAAAAAATGATACCCCCAAAAGTCAGAGAAATGTCTGATTTTTGAGGGTGTTTTCCATTATTCTGTACTTTTTTATTTTTCTAAATTATGTATTTTTTCAATTCTGTTTGCGTGTCTGCCGCCTAAAAATTCCTCATTTAGCCATGTATCCACAATCATAAACGCAAGCTCTCTGCCGGTAACTCTGCCGCCTAAGCAAATCACATTTGCATTGTTATGCTGCTTTGTCATTTTTGCAGAATACACGTCGGTGCAGAGTGCTGCACGGATACCCTTTACCTTGTTTGCCGCCATAGACATCCCTATTCCGGTTCCGCAAACCAAAATACCGTTTTCGCATTCTCCTGTAGTAACCGCACTGCAAACCTTTTCTGCCACATCAGGATAATCAATGCTGTTTTCATCATAGGTACCGAAGTCCTTTACTTCAACGCCCTGCTCCTTCAAATGCTCAATAATATGTTCTTTAAGCTCAAAACCGCCATGATCACTACCAATTGCTAACATTACTTTTTCCCTCTTTCTTCTAATTCTCTTTCTGCCTGTGACTGCCTTAAATACACCGGAACAAGCTCTGCATACGGTACAGTCTGTTTGTTTTTTGCTGCTTCTGCAACTGCAGATGCCCTTTGTGCATTTACTGTCTGCGGTGCAAAAAGTGCTAAGCTGCCAAGCACTTCTTTTATTTTTTCCTTAAAAACCGGCACGCCGTCGCCAAGGAAAATAACTTGCTTTCCAAAGCCTTGAAGCTCTTCAAGGCAATCCGAAAGTGCAATCGCCCTCGGAGGTGCAATCTCAATTATCTGTCCGTTTTCCACCTTATAAAATGCATTATAAACCTGTTCACGCCGTGCGTCCATAATTGGTGATATTATATATGGGCAAAACGGCAGGTTATATGCTAAAGCCTCAAGAGTATTCACCCCCACCACCGGTTTTCCTTCTGCATGAGCAAGACCTTTTACTGTTGTCACACCGATTCTAAGTCCGGTAAAGGAGCCGGGGCCGTTAGCTACAGCGAAGATGTCAATATCCTGCGGCTTTAATTCGCTTGCTTTAAATACATAGTCAATCATAGGCATAATAGTCTGCGAATGAGTAAGCTTGTTATTAAGTACGCATTCACAAATCAGCTTATCATCCTCCACAATAGCTGCTGAGGCAACTGCCGATGATGTATCAACTGCTAATATCTTCATTTTTTACTCCGTTTTTTCAATTATAATTTCCCGATAATCTGTATGCACATTCAAATCTTTCCTGATTGTAATATCAAAACGCACATTTGGCAGAATATCTGCTATAAGCTCCGGCCACTCTATCACAGAGATGCCATCTCCATACACATATTCCTCGTATCCGATTTCATACATTTCATCGCAGTCCGCAATCCGGTAAACATCAAAATGATAAAGGGGCAATTTTCCGTCATAGCAATTAACAATGGTAAAGGTAGGACTCTGAATATAATCCTCTACTCCTAATCCCTTTGCCAAACCTTGCACAAATGCAGTTTTTCCTACACCCAAATCACCGTACAGGCAAATGACATCGCCTTCTTTTAGCTCTTTTGCAAATGCTTTTGCTATATTTTGAGTTTCCTTCACGCTGTTGGATTTATAAATCACCTTTAAAACATCCCTTCAAGTAAAACAAGGCTATACCACATCCGGCATAGCCAAAAAGCCTATATGTAGACGATTTTACTTATTGTCAAAATAAGCCTTATCGTCGTGAACCTTCTTAAGAAGCATATCAAGACGCTTTTCAAGGTCATTTAAGATGTCATCTGCATACTGGTCACAGTCAGTCTTAATTTCCATCGCCTTAGTCTGAGCATCGTTAACCATTTGGTTTGCCTGCTCAACAGCCTGTCTTGTAACCTCATGCTCATCAATCATCTGAACAACCTTTTCCTCAGCATTCTTAATCATAGCTTCGCTACGTGACTGAGCCTCGGCAAGAATTCTTTCTCTTTCTTCCTTCACCCATTTAGCTTCCTTAACTTCATCCGGGAATACAAGACGCATTTCCTGAATGTAGTCAAGTAAGTCCTCCTTGTCAACGACAATCTTGCCGCTTAAAGGAACCACCGGTGCCTTGTCAATAGTTTCTTCCATCATGTCGATGATTTCCATAATTTCCATCTTCAAAACTCCCTCTGTAATTTCTCTTTTATTTTTAAAATGACATTCTGCGGAACAAGTCCATTTAGCTCGCCATTATATTTAGCAACATCCTTGACCATGCTTGAGCTGATGTAGGAATACTTTGTATCCGTCATCATAAACATAGTTTCAAACTCAGGATTGAGCGCCTTATTTAAAAGTGCCATCTGAAATTCATATTCAAAATCGGCAACAGTTCTTAAGCCCTTAACAATAACAGTTGCTCCGTTTTTCTTTGCAAAATCCACCAAAAGACCGCTAAAGGTATCACAGCTGACATTGGGAAGTTCCTTAGTCACCTCGTCAATCATAGCCTTTCGTTCGTCTGCTGAAAACATTGGGCTTTTACTCGCATTATTCAGCACGCCCACAATAAGCTTGTCGTAAAGCTTTGATGCACGTTTTATAATGTCAAGATGCCCCTCTGTAATCGGGTCAAAGCTTCCGGGATAAACTGCAATTCTCATGGTAAGTCACCCTCTTTGGTATATAGTAACATAACTTCTGCCATACTTCCTCTGCTTAATAATATTAAGCCCTGAAAATTCACTATGCTCATCAGATGAATCGCTTTCCAAAACAATTATTCCGTCCTCAAAAAGCATTCCCTTTTCAATAATTTTACCGATTACGGGGCCAATAAAGCCCTTGTTATACGGCGGATCAAGAAATATAACAGAAAACTGCCGCTTTGATGTCTCTAAAAAACGCATTGCATCGGTATTGACAATCTCAATATTTTCAAATCCGAGTGCTTCGGCATTTTTCTTAATAACCGCAATCGACTCAGCATCAATGTCCACGCAGACCGCCGAAGCCGCACCCCTTGATAAAGCTTCAAAGGTTAGCGCTCCGCTGCCGCCGAACAAATCAAGAACAATGCTCTGTGGCACAAATTCCTGAATAAGATTAAACACCGATTCTTTTACGCGGTCTGTGGTAGGACGAATTTTCTGTCCTTCAAACTCAAACAATTTATGTCCCCTTTTGCTTCCGGCAATAATTCTCATGATAGTCCTCCACATTACACTTATATATTGTAACTTATATTAGCGAAAAGGTCAACAATTTTTGTCAAATTTTTAAAACTTTTAACAAAATTCTCATAAAAAGACGAAAATATCAGTTTAAAACTATACTGTCTGACAGTATTTTATCTACTTTTTTCTGTAATCCGAAAAATTCTGTTGCACTCATTTTGCATCTGCCTTCCGAAACGTCCTTTGCCGCGCGCTGTGCTTCTTCTAAAATCGCGGCATCGGTAAAAAGGTTTGCAACCTTCAAATCCGGCAGACCATGCTGACGTGTCCCGAAAAAGTCACCGGGGCCTCTGAGCTTTAAATCCTGCTCGGATATGTAAAAGCCGTCATTGGATTTACACAGAGTTTCCATTCGCTTTTTTGTTATCTCATTATTTGAATGAGCAAACATTATACAAAAAGCCTGTTCTCCGCCTCTTCCAACACGTCCCCTTAGCTGATGAAGTGTAGACAGACCGAACCTTTCCGCATTTTCAATTATCATAATATTACTGTTCGGCACATTAACTCCAACCTCAATAACCGTTGTGGAAACTAAAATCTGAATATTATTTGCGGCAAAATCATGCATTATTCTTTCCTTTTCGCCCGACTTCATTTTGCCGTGCATAAGTCCAATATTATATTGCGGAAAAATGCTTTTAAGCCTCTCATAGATGCTGTTTGCGTCCGCAAGGTCGGATTTCTCGCTTTCCTCAATCAAAGGGCAAACAACGTATACCTGCGAGCCGTTTTTTATATGCTTGTCCAGAAAAGCATAAATTCTTCTTCGCATATCCTCTCCCACCGCATAGGTAGAAACAGGCTTTCTTCCCGGCGGCAGCTCGTCAATCACAGAAACATCAAGGTCTCCATACAGAATTAATGATAATGTCCTCGGAATAGGAGTAGCTGTCATAATCAGCGTATTGGGGTTTTCACCCTTTAGAACAAGCTGTGCTCTTTGTGCAACACCGAACCTATGCTGCTCGTCCGCCACAACAAAGCCAAGATTTTTATATTCAACATCCTTCTGGATTATCGCATTTGTTCCGATTACAATATCATACTCACCATTTCTGATTTTTTCATAAACAGCTTTTTTGTCCTTCGTACCTTTAGTTAAAAGCACAATTTTAATATCAGTATTTTTAAAAAATCTGCTGAACGTATCAAAATGCTGACTTGCAAGAATTTCAGTCGGTGCCATTATCGCAGACTGATAGCCGTTTTTATATGCAACATACATTCCTGCCGCTGCAACCACAGTTTTTCCCGAGCCTACGTCTCCCTGAACAAGCCTGTTCATAGGTGTATCGGTTTCTATATCCCTGCACATTTCATTAATAACACGTTTTTGTGCATTTGTAAGCTCAAAAGGCAGACTTTTTATAAAATCTTCGCAACAAGCGGTATTGCCAAACGGCGTTCTTATTGCCTTAACGGCATCACTTCTTCTTGCGTAGAGTGCAAGCTGCAAAATAAGCAGTTCTTCAAAGATAAAGCGTCTTCTTGCAATTTCATAGCTTTCAAAATCCTTAGGGAAATGAATGTTTTTCATCGCAAAATTGACTTCTGCAATATTGTATTTTTGGCGGATTTCAGATGGAATATATTCTTCAAGCCTACCGCAGACGGAAAGTGCCTGCTCAACCAAGGACTGCACAACCTTTTGAGTAAGATTTCCTGAAAGCGGATAAATCGGCACAATTTTGCCAATAAACCGTTCCTTTCCGGCTTTTTCATAAACAGGATTCTGCATTTCCTTTTTTCTGCCGGTAGCTGTGACCTTCCCGTAAAAAAGCACCTCGTCACCCGAGCGGAAAGCATTTTTAACAAAGCGGTTGTTATACCACACAATGTTAATTGCCCCCGAATCATCAAAGACCACCATTGTATAAACGGTAAAATTCTTCCTTATCCTTGTCTCCTTAACAGGCGAATAAACCTTTGCCGAAATGCACGCAAACTCTCCGACAGGGCAATCGGCAATTTCGGAAAACTTGGTCCTGTCCTCATGCCCTCTCGGAAAATAGTACAGTAAATCTTCAACTGTTTTTATGCCTCTTTTTGCAAGCGAAGCGGCTCGTTGTTCACCGACTCCCTGCAACGAATAAATACTTTCCATTTGTTACCTATCGGTTATTCAACCGAAACAATATAGTAGTAAAGCGGCTGTCCGCCGTATTTCACAGAAACCTCAACCTCATCAAGCTTTTCTTCCAAAGCTTCGCCGACTTTTTCAGCCTCTTCCTCGGTGATATCCTCGCCGTAGTAAAGAGTTATAAATTCGCTGTCATCATCGGAAATTTCTTCTACAAGCTCCATCAGTACGCTATCCGGACTTTTGCCGACAACCTTTATTTTGCTTCCTGCAAGACCTAAAATATCATCCTTATGAATTTTCTTATCATCAATCTCGGTATCTCTTACGGCAAAGGTTATCTGACCTGTTGCGACCTTTGAAACCGCCTTATTCATAGCAGCCTCATTAGCTGCTACGTCCTTGTTTTCGTTAAATTTAAGCATTGCACTTACACATTCGGGAATACTCTTAGTCGGTATAACCACAACGTTTTTCTTTGAAATTTCCTTAGCCTGATTAGCAGCCAGAATAATATTTTTGTTGTTCGGGAACACGAAAATATTATCCGCATTTATTTCATTTACAGCCTTTAAAATGTCATCTGTGCTCGGATTCATTGTCTGACCGCCCTCAATAACAACGTCAACACCCAAATCCTTAAAAATTCCTGCAATTCCGCTGCCGGCACAGATTGAAACAAAACCAAATTCCTTGTGCGGCATTTCGGGCTTTATTTCTTCCTTCTTTTCTTCCATATCATCTGAAGTTATCAGCGACTTGTGCTGATGCTTCATATTATCAATCTTTATATTAATCATTGAGCCGAGCTTTACGGCACATTCAAGCACATATCCCGGATTATTTGTATGAATATGCACCTTTATAATATCATCGTCATCAATAACGAGCATACTGTCGCCGGTTTTTTCAATTGCCTTTTTAAAGGACAGCACATTAACACTTGAGTCCTTTTTCTCCACGATAAACTCGGTACAGTAGATATACTTAATATTTTCGGTATCAATTTTCTTTTGTGCACTTGTGCTTTGTTCTTCCTTATCAGCTTCAGCCTGTTCCCTTTCTACCACATTTCCGGTTTCAAGGAAATAGAGTGCACCCTCAAGCACAAACAGCCAGCCTCTTCCGCCGGCATCAACAACTCCGGCTTTTTTAAGTGCCGGCAGCATTTCAGGGGTTTTTGCAAGTGTTTCGCCGCCCGCTTTAACAGCAGCAGAAAACACTTCCTTTACATCTCCTCCTGACTTTTGTGCGGCAACGGCTGCTTCTCTTGCAACGGTCAGAATTGTACCCTCAGTCGGGTTCATAACCGCATTATACGCAGTATCAGAGCCTGCCTTTAGTGCATTTGCAAAATCCTCTGCCTCACAGGTTGCCTTACCTTTAAGGCTTTTTGAAATACCTCTGAAAAACTGAGAC
>JAZNIV010000057.1:0-14801 GCA_045577675.1 Clostridia bacterium | reverse complement strand
TAGATATGTATAATTATGATTTAAGACTTCAGCTATCGATGGAAGGGATTGTGTTTACATTTGATGATGATGCCTATGAAAGTGATTATATAGTAGGGCTGAGCTTTAACTCAGGCGAAACGCCCACTACTATTTCTTATACAAACAGCGGTATATTAAATTGGGTTGGTACTGACTGCACAAATGCAGACGGACTTTCAATTTTTCAGCCTTCTGCTAACACGCATTATGACATTGTATTTTATTTTAATGGTACGCAGATGATAGGGTTAGTGAATGGTTTTGTACCTGCAAGCGGAAATGTGGTGAGCGAATGAATTACTTACATAGGAAGAAACTTGCATTTATGAGTATCGTAAACGGTGTTAAAGGTTTTATAAGGAATATATCAGGAATACCGCCTTTGACACTTTCTGCTTGTGTGGATGAGGACAGTTTAATTAGCTACAAGATATATGGCGATAGTGTGCAAGATGGTACATCTCTCCCTGATAATCCTATTGAGGTTGTGAGTGTTGGAGAAAAGACTAAGAATTTAGTTGAAGCGATTGACGGAACATATCCTAACGTTGCTGTTGTCCGTCATGGTGAAATCTTTATTTTAGAACAATGGAATAATGATAAATATTGGTATATTTCAATGAAATCGGACAGTCTTGATATAGGAAAAACCTACACTCTGAGCTTCGGCGGTGGAACAATATCCACTTATGGTAGCAGTAATGTTGAGGTACAATTTGAAGATGGTACAACAAAGCAACTATGGGGTAATTGGAAGAAATTGACCTTTACTGTAGACAGTCCAGTTAAAAAAATTCAGTTTGTATTATCCAACACAGATACAGGTATAGTTAGAAATACGCCAATTAGAATTATGTTAGAAGAAGGTAGCACTGTAACAGACTATGAGCCTTATGGCTATAAGATACCTATTACTGCAAGAGCAAAGAATTTGTTTGATAAAAATAAGCCTTTAGATGCCATAAGATTAAACTTTTCACCAACAACAACTGTTGATGGAAATACAAATATTATAACCGCTATCCTCGGTGGTGGCACAACTCGTATGGGAGCATGGATTATTCCTACTAATGGAGCTACTGATTTTGTGTTTAGTGCTAAAAATATATCAATAGAAGGCACGTTGACACCAACAATATATATTAGAGAGGCTGATGCTTTCCCAGAATATATTAGCACTATGTCTACTTTTGGTAGCGGTATAACTCAAATATATGCTTCAACAAAAAGTAAACAATTTAAAACCTCTTCAGCCTATATAGCCATTGTATTTCAGTTGGTTAATGATGGTGTTATTACTTTTGATAGCTTACAAATAGAAGAAGGCACAGAGGTAACAGATTATGAGCCTTATGTAGAGCCTATTACAACTAATATATATCTTGATAAACCTTTGGGGGAGGGACAGGCTATAAGTTATCCAAGTGACAACTTGCCCAAATTACCAACATTCAAAGGTACAACCATCTATGAAATTGATACGGATGTACAGCCGTCAAATGTGGCAGTAAGTTATTACAGCAGTCAGAAAGGAGAATAGATATGAAACTATACAAAATCAAAAACGGGAAGCTCAAAGAGTATAACGGAGGGTTTGTCGTAATTGATAATATGATACACACTAATCCTTCCGAGGAACTTGTGAGACGGGCAGGATATAAGACTATAATTGAGGACAAAGAGCCTGAATTTGATGTAAAAACACAGTATATCGAAAGAGTTTTAGAAGATACACCTGATGCGGTTTTGGTGCATTATGAGGTAAAGAATTTTGAATTTGAGGAGGAAGAAAAATGACAAACTTTAACAAGTGGATTAAAGCAGCAGGAGTAAGAGCTGTAAAAACAGTCGCACAGACATTTGCGGCAAGTATTGGCACAGCTACTGTATTAGGGATGGTTGATTGGAAAATGGTTTTATCTGCTTCTGTATTAGCGGGAGTGTTGTCGCTTGCAACAAGCATAGCAGGACTCCCGGAGGTGCAGTGATGAGAAGTATTAAAGACCTGCATCCCATACTGCAGAATAAAATTACCGAGCTTAAAAGCCTCTGCGAAAAACAGGGGCTTAAAATCGGTATCGGTGAGTGCCTGCGAACGGCAAAAGAGCAGGATGCATTATATGCAAAAGGAAGGACAAAGCCGGGCAGTATTGTTACCTGTGCAAAGGGTAGTACATATTCAAGTATGCATCAATGGGGCGTGGCTTTTGATTTTTACAGGAATGACGGACAGGGTGCATATAACGATAGTGACGGTTTTTTTAAAAAGGTCGGAGAAGTAGGCAGGAAAGTCGGACTTATGTGGGGCGGAGGCTGGGAAACTCCGGACAAGCCGCACTTTCAACTACCGAATTGGGGCAGCACAGCAGTAAAGCTAAAAACCACATACGGCACACCGGACAAATTTATGAAAACATGGGAGGATAATTCTATGACAGCAGAGGAAAAGAAAGCCTTTGATGAGCTTGTAAAGACGGTTGAAAAGCTTAATAAAGAGGTTGGGGAATTAAAAAACAACGCTGAGAGGGTATATCACTACACGCAGGAGTTGCCTGACTGGGCAAGGCCTACCATTCAAAAGCTTTTGGATAAGGGTCTTTATAAAGGGCTTGCAGAGGATGACCTTGCACTCTCGTATGATATGATGAGACAGCTTGTTATTAATGACAGAATGGGACTATATGACTAAAAAATAGCTGATGCATTACTAAAATTTGCATCAGCTATTTTTTTCTCGCTTTTCTTGAAAAAATTTCGCATTTTTCGTGGCAAGCAACACTTGTCGTATTTACATTTGAGTGTCCAAGTATATCTGCAAGCCTTACAATATGTAAAGTGTATTGTAAATATGAAATGAATGAGATTAATAATCCTAATGATTTAACAAGTTTTACTGATCTTGAAGATATATGATTTGAATACTAAAGATATTCTTTCGCATACACTAAAATATAGAAACTGTAGTATATTTTTCTCAAAATTGCGGCATTGAAATTACATACACGGATTATAAAGATTTAAAAAAGTATTTCTTGTCTAAAAAAAAATGACAATAGGATAATAAAAACATCCCGCAACAATCGGAGTAATTCACTGCCAAATTAAAAACATTTCAAATTGTAAAAAGTACAGCCAATTACGCTGTACTTTTTTCGGTGGTGCACCCTGGGAGACTTGAACTCCCAAGCCGTTGCCGGCACATGGACCTGAACCATGCGCGTCTGCCAATTCCGCCAAGGGTGCATATATTAAATTTTAAGTTGTTGCATTTACACAAGCCGTTTTTTGTTACTCCCTTAAAAAGGGTTCACGGACTTGAACCTGCATGAAATCGCTTTCACATGGACCTGAACCATGCGCGTCTGCCAATTCCGCCATATCCGCATACTTAAAAACATATCAATTGAATGTATTCATATATTACGTTGACTATATATCTCAATAAAATCAACACACATCCATATTATCAACGGATAACATTATACCTCAAACAAATGATATTGTCAAGGGTTTTTACAAAATTTCGCAAAAAGTCCTAGTCAAAATATCAAAGCATTTTTACGGGCAGCAAATATAATACCCAAGGACTTACAAGAAGCCCGAAGGGAAAAGCTTGACACAACCATCATAACAGCTACTAAAAAGCAGTATAAATTCTGTATTTACAAAATTTATACTGCTTTAAAATATTTACTTTTCAGTATTGTCTGTCTGCACGTCTGTTTCTGCTGCAGGCTCCTGTTTATCTGTAGACTCAGTTGTTTCGGTTGTTTCCGGCGTGCTGCCTTCATCGGTTTGAGTTCCGCAGGATGCTAACGCACACACACTCATCAATGCAGCAACAGATAACGCAGCAAATTTAACAAGATACTTTTTCATAATAACTTACCTCCTAAAATTCAAGAAACCAAAAGCCTCTTACCTCACCAATATATGTGAAGTACAGACAATTAATTCCACTTTCAGGAAGATAACAACAATTTTTAAAGTACTTTACTTAAAAATTCTTTTGTTCGTTCATTCTTAGGACAGGTGAAAATTTCATCAGGTGTTCCCTCTTCGCAAATAACACCGTCGTTCATAAACAGCACTCTGTTTGCAACCTCGCGTGCAAATCCCATTTCATGAGTAACGCAAAGCATCGTCATACCATCCTTTGCCAAATCCTTCATTACGTCAAGAACCTCTCCCACCATTTCCGGATCAAGAGCCGATGTAGGCTCATCAAACAGCATCACATCAGGCTTCATACAAAGTGCTCGTACAATAGCTATTCGTTGTTTCTGACCACCTGATAGCTGTGACGGATATGCATTGCATCTGTCGGCAAGTCCGACAATTTTCAAAAGACGCATAGCCTCCTCTTCTGCCTGCTCCTTTGAAATCTTTTTAAGCTTCATCGGTGCAATACAAAGGTTTTTTAAAATCGTCATATGCGGAAACAGATTAAAATGCTGAAATACCATTCCCATTTTCTGTCTGTGCAAATTTATATCATTCTTGGGGTCTGTAATATTCGTTCCCTCAAGATATATCTCACCGTCTGTAGGCATTTCAAGAAGGTTTAAGGACCGCAGGAGTGTAGATTTTCCACAGCCCGAAGGTCCGATAATAACAATAACCTCACCCTTTTTAACCTCTAAATCAATTCCGTTTAATGCCTTGATTTTTCCGTCATTATAATGCTTTTTTAGATTTTTTACAGTTATAATATTATCTTTCATTGTTACGCAGTCTCCTTTCCAGCTTGCCAGTCAGATAAGTAAGAAGCATTACTATGGCAAGATAAATAAGTGCAACCGCAAAAAGCGGCATATATGCTGAAAAGGTACGACCACGAATAATATCTCCGCCCTTTGTAAGGTCAACAATACCAACATAGCCAGAAACAGAGGTCTCCTTTAAAAGAGCAATAAACTCATTTAAAAGAGTAGGAAGCACACTTTTGAAAACCTGCGGAATAATAATATAAATCATCGTCTGAATATAGTTAAAGCCGAGTGACCTTCCCGCCTCAAACTGACCATTATCAACAGACATAATTCCGCCCCTTAAAATCTCTGCAACATAGGCACCCGAATTTATACCAAAGGCAATTGAGGCAACCATAACACCGTTTGTAGACGATGCAAAGATAATAAAGTATGCAATAAGAAGCTGAACAACAACCGGAGTTCCGCGGAACACTGTCAGATAGACTTTTGAAAGTGCGTTACACACCATCAGAATATAATATCCTATATTTTTTCTTCTTGCCATTGTTTCGCGGTTTTTATCATAGGTAGAGCGGATTGTAGCAACAACAATTCCGATTAATGTACCGATAATAACTGCGAAAAACGCAATTATAAGTGTTCTTCCCAAACCGGTTGTAAGATATTTCCATCTGTTATCCTCAACAAAGTTCAGAATAAACTGTTCCTTCAAGGTCAAAAAAATCAACTCCTAGACATAGATTTGACGCTGCGACACAAAGTGCACAGCGTCAGAAGTAAAAACGTATTAACCGGTTTATTCAGCAGCTATATATTTGTCGATAACCTTCTGAACAGTTCCGTCCTCGATAAGCTCGTTAAGAGCCTTATTTACATTTTCTAAAAGCTCTGTGTTCTCCTTTGCGATACAGATAGCATAGTCCTCAACTGCATATTCAGTATCAAGGATTGCAAGACCTTCATTTGCTTCAACAAATGACTTAGCCGGCTGATTATCAATAATTACACAGTCAACCTTGCCGCTTACTAAAGCCGCAACTGCGTCTGTTCCCTTGTTAAAAGGTATAACAGCATCGTCACCGTATTCATCAGATGCATAAATGTGACCTGTTGTATCTTGCTGAACACCGATTTTCTTTCCTGCTAAATCGTCAATAGCCTTAATATCTGAGCCTTCCTTAACGATAACTGACTGAATACCTGTTGCGTATGTATCAGAGAAGTTTACTGACAGCTTTCTTTCCTCTGTAACAGTCATACCTGCCATACCGATGTCATACTTACCGGACTGAACACCTGTAATGATTGAGCCAAACTCTGTATCCTGAATTTCAAGCTCCATACCAAGCTTTTCAGCAATAGCAGCAGCAATCTCAGCATCTATACCAACAATTGTTTCACCCTCATAGAACTCATATGGAGGGAAAGTTGCGTTTGTAGCCATAACGAGCTTATCCTTAGCTTCCCCATCATTTGCTTTTTCTCCGCCACAGGCAGATAAAGCAAGCACTGCGGCTGCTGCAAGAGCCATAACCTTTAAAAAATTCTTTTTCATAACAAATTCCTCCTGAAATTTAATTCTTGTAATATGGTCATTATAACAAATTATTCATAAATATGCAAGTATTTTTCGCAAAATAATTTGAAAGTCTGTATATTTATACAGTAAATATCATTTTCCAACGCAAAAGCTGTGGAAAATCTCAGACACTATATCCTCAGAAACGGTATCGCCTGTAATTTCGCCTAAAAAATTCATAGCATCATAAATATCAAGTGCTGCAATATCCTGAGGCATTCCCTGCTCTATTGCGGCTATTGCACGAAGAAGTGCGTCCTTTGCACCTGTCAAGGCTGCTAAATGCCTCATATTCGTAACAACAACATTATCATTTTGACCTATTTCGCCAAGGTGATACATCTTACTGATTTCATCTTTAAGGCTGTCAATTCCTTCTCCGGTTTTTGCAGAAATTTCAATTGCATCTTCATAATCATATGCCTTTATATCAGCCTTATTTGCAATTACAATTCTTTTTTTATCTAGAGTAAAGTCAATAAGCTCACGGTCAGTTTCTTCCATCTCACGGCTCATATCAAGCATCAAAATAACAAGGTCAGCCTCATCTATCGCCTTTTTTGACCGCTCCACTCCTATTTTTTCAACAGTATCGGAGGTTTTTCGAATACCGGCTGTATCTAAGAGCCTGAGAGGAATACCGTCAAGACTTACAAACTCCTCAATGACGTCACGAGTTGTGCCGGCAATATCGGTTACAATAGCTCTGTCCTCACGTGCAAGACAATTAAGCAGCGAGGATTTACCGACATTCGGCTTACCGATAATTGCAGTTTTTATTCCCTCCCGCAAAATTTTGCCGCTATCCGCTGTTTTTATCAGGCTGTCCACCTTTTCGGCACATCCTGACACAGTTTTTAAAATATCATCAAGTGTCACATCTTCAAGGTCCTCGTCGGGGTAGTCGATTGCCACCTGCATTCCGGCAGCAAGCGTAACAAGCTGTGACCTCACAAGGTTAATTTCTCTTGAAAGGCTTCCTGCAGCCTGAGAAAGGGCGGTTTTCTGCGAAAGGGCGGTTTTTGCATTAATTATATCAATTACACCTTCCGCCTGTGAAAGGTCAATTCTGCCGTTTAGAAATGCACGCTTTGTAAATTCGCCCGGTTCTGCCGGAAATGCTCCGGCTTTTATCACAGCCTCAAGTACACTTCGGGAGGCTGCAAATCCGCCGTGCGTGCTTATTTCAACCACGTCCTCACGGGTATAGGTGTTTGGTGCAAGCATCACCGTCACCAAAACCTCATCAATATCACCATTTTCGTCATAAATATGACCATAGTGAACTGTATGGGAATCAGCCTCTGAAAGCTTGTTTTTTCCTCGAAAAATCTTATCTGCTATTTCTACCGATTTATCTCCGCTTATACGGATTACGGCGATTCCACCCACTCCTGTCGGGGTAGAAACCGCCGCTATAGTTCTTTCCTGCATATTACTTATCCTCTAAAAGCTCTTTTAAAGCCGTCATAAATTCGTGTATATCTGAAAACCGCTGATGAACCGATGCAAAACGCACATATGCAACTTCATCAAGCTCCTTTAAATGGTTCATTACCTTTTCACCGATTTCCGTCGAGGTAATTTCACGCGACATAAGCTGGTAAATCTCGCTTTCGATTTCATCTGCAATATGCTCCATCTGTGCATATGTAATAGGTCTTTTTTCGCACGCACGAATCAAGCCCCGTATAACCTTCTCACGATCATATGGCTGACGTGAATTATCCTGCTTTATAACAATCAGTGAAATAGTTTCCAGCTTTTCGTAGGTTGTAAATCTCTTCTGACACTTAAGACATTCTCTTCTGCGCCTAATGGAGTTACCATCCTCTGTAGGACGTGAATCTATTACCTTACTTTCGGAAAAACCGCAGTATGGACACTTCATAAATTTATCCTCCGTTTCAAAGTATAGTAATATTATACATCAAAACGGATTATTTTTCAATATTTGTTATGTTACGTTACTTTTGCTTTATTATTACAAATTCACTGCCGATTGCAAGAACGCTTGCCCACGGCACCGTCACATTATGGCTTTTTGCAAAAATTCCGGCTATACCCTTTCCCGGAATTGTAACAGAATTAATCCTGCCGGTTTCAAAATCTACATCCATATCCCTTATATACCCAACAAGCTCAGCGGTATCAACATCAATAACCTTCTTTTGCCTTAAATCAAAATTTCTAAGCATATCAATTCCTCCCTGTTATACTTTATGAGAGGTGTTTAATGATTATTTGCATTTTATCTAATTATGTGTTATAATGAAAACATAGTGAATTAATCACAGAGAGGTTTCATTATGGAAAGCATTGATTTTAAGACAAGTATTAATATCGCCTCTGCCGGAAGTGGTTGTCAAATGCGGCTCGGAGATATTGACAGCGACGGCAGACTGGAAATTATAATGGTAAAGCCTGACGTTTCTCCTGATGTGAGATATTTCCCCTGTCAGGTTGCCGCAATAACGGCATTTTCCGTTGACGGCGAGCTTTTGTGGCAGGTGGGTGACCCGAATACCGAATCGGGGGCATATCAAGGAGACCTGCCTGTTCAGATTTATGATATCGACAAGGACGGAAAAAATGAAGTAATTGCTGTTATGAACGGAGAGCTGTTAATTTTTGACGGGAAAACCTCCGAGGTAAAAAAACAAATTACTCTTCCCGATAAATATGCCTGCGACTGCATCGTAATTGCCGATCTTGACGGTTCGGGTTATGCACAGAATATTATCTTAAAAAACAAATACAGCAAGCTTTGGGCACTTGATGCTAATCTTAATGTTTTGTGGGAGTTCAGCGGCAACGTAGGTCACTGTCCTGTCGCATACGACCTTGACGGAGACGGACGCGAGGAAATAATCGCCGGATACAACGTTATAAATTCCTTTGGCGAGCTTTTATGGAAGGCAGATATGCCAAATCACGCAAATTCCATAAGCGTTGAATGTCTTTACAAGGAAGATGAGCCTGTTGTTATTATCTGCGGCCCGCAAATTCACGCATATTCATCTAATGGCGAGCTTTTATGGGTGCTTCCCGAGGCTGCAGAAAACATCGCTGTCGGAAGCTTTCGCGAGCATTCGGACTGTAGAGATATACTCATTCTTGATAATATGTCCTTGTTTGATTCAAAAGGCGAATTTTTATATGAAAAGAATGAGACGATATATGCCCCTGTTCCGGTTTACGGCTTTGATGATACCGGAAAGCTTTATATTGCAGGGCATAAAAAAGAGGATATAAATACTACGTTATATGACGGTTATATGCGTCCTGCCTTTACATTTTCAGCCTTTGGCAATATAGCCTGCGGCGATATGACCGGAGACGGCTTTACTGAAATTATTATTTATAATGATGAAACCGCCGAAATATTCTCATCAAAGGAAATTGACTTATCCCGTCCTGTCCGACCATATACAAGACAGCAACCCAGGCAGCACTATAATGTATCAGTGCATAATACTCTTCCTGAATCACAGTTTTCAAAAGGATATGTAGTAGATGACTTTGCGTCGCAGAATATCTTAAAATGGGCTGAAACCTACGCAAGCCTTAATATGCACAATAACTATGCAAAGGTTGTGCGTTCGGAATTTGTACTTCTGCTTGCAAGTCTACTTCATTTAAAAGAGGATTTTTCCGAAAACTTTGCCGACGTTCCGAAGGACAGCAGCTTTTATGAGGCTGTAGGCACCTTCAGGCAGCTCAAAATACTTGAAACAGAGGATAATCTGTTCCTTCCTGAGCAGCCCATCACAGTAGGTGATGCAAATAAAATTCTTGACAGGCTCAGTATTCCTTTAAAATTTAATTTTGATGACAGATATGAGCTTTCAAAACAGGATATGGCAAAGCTTGTTATAAACTTAAATGAGGCATAATAAAAAGCGGCAATGCCGCTTTTTATTATGCTTAGTAATTATTATTTTTCAATAAAGGCTTCATTTCTTTCAAAGAGTTCACTTATATTTACATCTCCGAATTTTTCTGTTTTCTTACCCTCAATTAAAAACTGCACGTTTTTCACATTATCACGTTCTGTGAGCGAGTTTACTACAGAATAGATTATAAGTCTGCTTTTATCCTGTGCTGCCATATTTTTATCTATAAAATCCTGTTTGAAATTTACATAGCAGGTACCGTCTGTGGTTTCTACTGATAATATCCCTGTGCTCTGTTCCAAAAGGCGTTCATGCTCCTTTCCCTTAGGGCCCTTAATCAGCTCGGAAACAATATACTGCTCAATAGGCTGTGTATCTGTTATATTAATCTTTCGGTATTCCATAACAAGTGCATCCTTTTTTGCATTTGCAAAATAAAGCCGTATACCGGTTGCACAGTCATCATCAGATTCGGTATTTATATAATCACCTGTTACAAACCCAAGCGGCTCACCGTCTGCTTTTTTTATTTCCCTACCATTTACTGTCACCTTAACCTCACGCACCTCTGCAAGTCTTGAGAAAGTCTTTATAACAGCATATGTGCTTATCAAATCTGCATCAGCATATTCCTTGGAAAAATCTACCGTAAGGCTGCCGCTGTCATTTTTAACACTGTTAAGCTTAACGTCCTTTCCGATTACAGGTAGATATTTATTCCCCGAAGGTCCTTTTATAAGAATATCTGCTATTTTTTCATAAATCTCCTGATTGTTCTTTGCTGAAATCTCCTTAGTAACAAGCTCAAAAGCAGAACTGTCACGACTCAGAAAATATATTCCAACCTCTTTGACATCACCGGTTTTGTTTCTTCCCGAAACAGTGAACAGCACTGTGCCGGCAACAAGAAACAGCATAATAAGCCAGATTATTTTTTTATTATATCTCATACTATCCCTTTCCGCAGGCTTTTATATCACTGCTGTGCCGCCCGTATACGGCAGACTTATCACAAACACGCTACCACCCTCGGGTGAATTTTCAACCGAAATCTCACCGCCGTGAAGAAGTATTGCTTCTCTTGCAATAGCAAGCCCCAGCCCTGTTCCCCCTGTGTCTCTTGCACGGGAATCATCAAGTCGGTAAAACCGCTCAAAAATCTTGTCCTTTTCTTCATCCGGAATACCGGGGCCGTTATCATGAACTCTTATTATCACCATTTTATTGTCAAGTGCAAGCTCAAGCTTTACAAAACCGCCATCGGGAGTGTATTTAATCGCATTGTCAACAATGTTATAAACTGCCTCCCATATTTTGTCATAATCAAGCATCATCGGCTTAAGCCCCAAATCCGCAAAATCCGCAAAAAGCACAATATCCTTTGCTTCTGCATTAGGCATAAGCTTACGGACAATTGCGTTCACCATCACCTCAAAATCAACCGGGGTAAGAGCAGCAACATTCTGGTTTGCATCCATCTTGGTAAGAGTTAAAAGCCGCTCAACAATTCGCGTAAGTCTATCCACCTCGTCGCTTAAATCTCCAAGAAAGTCCTGTATCATTTCAGGCTCCGGGTTATCGGTAGTCACAATACTGTCGCAGATAAGCTTGATAGTGGCAAGAGGTGTTTTAAGCTCATGCGAAACATCGGAAACAAACTTTTTACGATTCTCCTCATAATCGTTAAGCTCGGCAGACATAAGGTTGAGTGCCTTCGCCATTTCCACAAGCTCCAAAGTACCCTTTTCCTTCGCCTTCATATTGAAATTACCCTTTGAAATTTCCTTTGCAACCGAAATGAAGTTATCGATAGGTGCAGTTGTCATAATGGACAGACCAAGGCTTAAAATAGCTACCAATATACTGATAATAATCGCAAAAACAATAAGGTTTTTACGCATATTTCGTATTGTCATATCCGCATCTGTCAGCGACTCAACAAGATATACCGCTCCTACAAGCCTTTCTCCGTCAAGAAGAGGAACCGCAACCGACATCATAGTAGTATCATTATTGTTTACACGTATACTTGATGCCTGTTCGCCGTTTTTCATACACTTATTAATAGACTCACGCATAATAATTTTACCGATAAGATCAGAATCCTCGCTTGAGTCAAAATACACAAAGCAGTCCGCATCAACAATTATACTTCGCATATTGCTTCCGGACAAAATCTGACTTACGCTATATTGTGTATATTCATTAATATCGTCTGTAGTTGTTATAAGGTCTGATATAATATTTGCCTTTGCAAACAGCTTTACCCTCTCTGAATTATACAGGTTATCCGTCAATGCACCAAGAATGTAAACTGAAAGCAAAATCATAGAAATCAGTATGACAGCAACATACGTCGCCATCATACTGAATCGCATTGACAGAAAAAATTCCTTAATCTTTCTTATAATAATAACCAACACCCCATTTTGTCTTGATGTAAACCGGTTCAGCCGGATTTTCTTCTATCTTCTCACGTAAACGGCGAATGTGAACGTCCACAGTACGCACATCGCCCGGATAATCCACACCCCAGGCAATATCAAGAAGATTTTCTCTGGAATAAACCCTTCCCGGATTTTTTACGAACAGGTCAACAAGGTCAAATTCCTTTCCTGTAAGCTCAATAACCTTACCCTTAATGGATACTCGTCTGAAATTATAGTCAAGAGTAATATCTCCTGAAACAAGTATGTCCTTATCAGCCTTAGGTGCAGGATTTACACGCCTTAGAATCGCCTTTATACGTGATGTTACCTCACGAATATTAAACGGCTTTGTTATATAGTCATCTGCACCGTATTCAAGGCCGAGAATTTTGTCAATATCCTCACTTCTTGCCGTTAACATTATAATCGGTACATCAGAAAAGCTTCTGATTGTACGGCAGACTGTCAGCCCGTCCATTTTCGGGAGCATAACATCAAGCAAAATCAGATTTATACTGTTGTCCTTAGCCTTTGCAACAGCCTCTTCACCGTCAAATGCCGTAACAACTTGATACCCCTCCTGTTCAAGGTTGTACTTAATTCCCTTAACAATCACCTTTTCATCATCAACAACAAGAATTTTCATTACAATTTCCCTCTCTATTTCACAATTATGTATTCCTTTAAGGCCTCGAATTTCTTTTCTCCGATTCCTTCTACTTTCATTATATCCTCAATTACTTCAAAATTACCACATTTTGTTCGATATTTTATAATTCTTTGTGCCATACTTTCGCCAATACCATCAAGAGTTTGCAAAAGCCTTTCATTTGCTGTATTAATATTAACCTTATCTCTACTTACGTCCTGTATATAAATACTGTCACCCTCAGGTGCAATTACAGTAGCTGATTCAATAAGCTTAAACGATAAGGAGCTAAAATCACGGATAATCACGGCTACTGCAAAAGCTGCTATAAAAGCCAGTACATAATATCGTTTTTGTATTTTTTCCACTTTCCTTTTCCTCGCAAAAACAAATATATAGTATAAGTATATCATAAATTTTTTATTTTTCTATACTTTTTTACAAATTTTATTATATTTATTGCAAAATATAATAGTTTTATGTATAATTATAGTATATAATAAGTTAAAATGTCACCGCCTGTTGGCATTGCTAAGTATATAACAGGCAGAAAGGCTATGAAATTATGAGAAAACAACGTTTCGCAATAGTATTTCTTTCGCTTCTTATGGCTTTGAATATGACAGCATTTGCAACAAGTAAAAAAAGCCCGTCACCATCTGCATCACCAAAAACAACGCAGAAAACTGCTGCCACTAAAAAAGCAAGCCCATCACCTTCACCGGCCACAAAAAAAGCTGATGATGATACCGAAAAAGACTCAGAAAAAAATAACGAAAAAAAGAGCAGCTTCCCTGTACCGAATGCTGAGTCAGCAATTGTTATCGACGCAAATTCCGGTGATGTCATATACGCACTGAATGCAGATAAGCAGGTATTCCCTGCCGGCACCTCCAACATTATGACCGCAATGCTTGCTCTTGAGAATAAAAGCCTGAATGATTATTGTAACGTTACCGAAGAGGCTCTTGCAAATGTTAAGTATGACCAGCCGCAGCTTGGTATGAAGGTAGGTGAAAGCTACAGCGTAGAGGAGCTTCTTCATGCAATCATCTTAAATTCCAATAACGACGCTGCAAATACACTTGCAATAGCTGTTTCGGGAAGTATTGACGCATTTGTTCAGCAAATGAACGATAAAGCATCTGAGCTTGGTATGTCCGGAACACACTTTGCAAATCCAACAGGCCTGCAGAACGAAAATCATTATACCACTGCGGCAGATATGGCAAAGCTTGCACAGTATGCAATGAAAAATCCTACATATGCACAAATTGCAAAAACACAAAAATATGTATTCCCTCCGACAAGTATGCGAAGCTCGGAAAAAACAATTCTAAGCACAAACCATTTGGTTTCAAGATATAAATATCCGTATCACTACTATGCAAATGCAACCGGAATAAAATCCGGCAACAGCACCGATGCAGGCTACTGTCTGGCAGCATCAGCTGTAAAAGGTAAGCTTTCTCTTATAAGCATAGTTATGGGATGTCCGAATGCAGACGTAAA
>JAZNIV010000056.1:0-2595 GCA_045577675.1 Clostridia bacterium | reverse complement strand
GAATACGTACAGGCACTGCAAAGCAGAAAAAGCGATGTTCCGGAGGATAGCCCCTCTGCCGGTCTTGCCCTGTTTCGTCAGCGGGATGGTAAGCTGGAGTTTTTCGGCATAGGTGACTGTGTTGGTGTGGCAAAACTTCCGAACGGTAGAGATTTCTACGCGTTGGACAGCAATCTGCCGAAGCTGGACAATCAGGTCCTGAAACAGATGAAGCAGATCCACCTACGGACCGGAGCTTCTATGGGGGAGGCAAAGAAAGCCTGCAACGATCTGTTAATCAAAAACCGCTGTCTACGCAATAAGCCGGAGGGATACTGGATACTGGACCTGTTGACCGACGACGGCATCAACAATGCCCGAGAGGAAACTTGGGAGCTGGTTGAGCCGATTTGTGTCGGTGCTTTCAGCGACGGTTTCTCCCAGTTGACGGACGTATTCGGTCATTACCTGAACTACACAGCCCTGTTTGAAGCCATGCAGGAAAACGATCTGGAGGAAATGTTCCGAATTTTGTGCGCCCTGCAGAACGCAGATCCGGACTGCACTGAATATCCTCGCTTTAAGCTCAGGGACGATACCAGTGCCCTTTGGGGTATATTTTATCCAAAAATGCAATAACACAGTAAAAACGGCGATCTTCCACGTAAGATCGCCGTTTTTTGTGCCGGTGTTCATAACGAATTTGAAAACCTATATATCTATTCTTCTGTATACCATGGTAATTCTTTTTCAGAATTAGCGGCTTTAATATCCAGTCCCTTATCTTTCAACAACGGTAAAACTTCTTTTTCTGTGAATTGAATCGAAGTGAAACCATCTAAATCAAGTGAAGTTTTATCATCAAACAATATAACATAAGATGCACGTTCTATTCTTTCGCCATAAACATTATACCTTGATTCTATGTAGTAAACACTGTGGATATTATCGTAATAGTAAGTTTTGTTTTCAAAGGTTATCGTATGATCATAGAATCTAACATTTGAAATTAAAATCATAATTGCAAAAAATATTGATACCGCAACAGAAAGCGAAAAAACTATAAAAGAGAATTTTTTAACGCCTTTAGAAATCAATATATTTGAAAATTCTTTTCTTTCTTTTTTAGTAAGGCGTTTATTTGCAATAGGCTTATTTGAAACAAGTGCAATCGTACCGAAAACAGAACACAGTCCCGCACACAGAAAACCTATATACCACGGTGCAGACAATACAACGAGTGTATTGATGGAGATTATTAAATTGTAAATAGCAAAAATGCCGCAAAAGAAAATCGACGAAATGGAAAAAACAACAGCAAACTCTAATAATCCTGTTAATGGAGTTATAAGTTTTTCTGCAGCAGAAGTATCACAAGACGATTCAAATGCACTAAATTCGCGATTTTCCGAATTTATGATATGGTTTATTAAATGCTTTTCATATTCAAAGAGTTTATTTTTTTGATTAAGCTTTTCATACTTAACCAAAGCCTTATCAACCTTGTTTTTAAGTAATAAAGCATACGGTGCAAAATTACAATATCTTGAAAAAATGTAGCCATCTCGATTATTTTGCAAAGATAGAAAATAAGGCTGAGCGTAATCCTCGGAGTCCTCAATTTTATTGAAATCGATGTCAGTTTCTTTAAGGCTGTATATTGTTTTATAATTGCCGAAAAGAGCTTCTAAAAGAATAGAGTCATCCAACAAAAAAGGGGCTAACTGTGAGGTGATATTTTCCAGAGTGGCTGTAAGAGTTTCAAAACAGCTGTTTAATCTTTCGGGGCTTTCTATGTTCCAAAAATAACAAGACTTGAAGGTTTTATGCTCCAAAAAAGGGATTATGTCGGTCAAATGGTAGTGTACAACACTATTTTTTCTAAGGCGGATAACACAATAAAGAGAGCTTGGCTTAACATAAACCGATTCTTTTTTTACATATCGGAACTCTACGGTATAGCCGTAAAACTCAACACTATATTTACAACATTTTTTAGAATCATCAACGTTTTGAAACAAAACTTGCAACTGCTTTTCGGCATATGTTTGGCAAAGGGAAATGAATTCAGTTGTAAACATTAGCATCACCTCATAGAGTTCAAATCGGCTCAGGTGTATAGTAGCATACTATTTTTGTTTCCGCAAGCATTGTGGTCTGAATTTGAAAAAATGTTCATAGCGGACCTTGAGTCCGTTATGAACATTCAACATGCGAAAGACTGACCAAAAGCAGTATAAGTAGGGGTAAAAATGACCAAAAGTATTGTAGCTGCTCTGTTCGACATATTGGAATTTACTCAATAGCGGTTGTAAAATTTGTGGCTCGAATATCATAGATAGACTGATAACCATCTTTCCAAGGGATATTGCAATCATATTCGCTTACGTGTTCTTCCCCACAGTAAAATATTATAGCAGACGATAGTTACTAATGCGAGTTTGATACTATACTTTAACAGGAAATCCATTTCCTTTTAGAAAACTTTTTACAGTAGACGAATACTCTTTTTCTTCTGAGTACTCATCATGTAATTCATCTTCTAACAACTTTTTTAGTGTTGGATTAGTCTCTTTGACCCATCTTTGCAAAAGTGTTTCTATAGAATTTATTCGT
>JAZNIV010000055.1:0-2732 GCA_045577675.1 Clostridia bacterium | reverse complement strand
GCAGCCATGACATTTGCTTGGATCAAGCTTTACCGAGTGAAAATAGTTCATAATTTCACCTCACAGGTTTATAATAAGCGTCAGAGTAGTTCCCTTTCCGGGAGCTGTGTCAATTTGCATGTCATCTGTATACTTTTTAATATTCGGAAGTCCCATTCCTGCACCGAAGCCCAGTTCACGGATTTTGTCGCTGGCGGTGGAGTAGCCTTCCTGCATTGCAAGATCAATATTGGCAATACCGGGACCTTCATCCCGAAACGTCACCTTAATCTCTTTTTTTGCAATCTCTGCCTCACACTCTCCGCCTCCGCCGTGAATGATGGTGTTTATTTCAGCCTCGTACATAGCAATGGAAACACGTCTTACCAGTTCTGCGTCAATACCGAGTCTTTTTAAAACCGACTTGAAATCGCTTGATGCTTCTCCCGCCTGAGAGAAATCATCACCGGGAATATCGTATTTCTTAATCATTGCTAAGACCTCTCAGTCCGCTGTCATAGAGCTTGCCGCACGCAGTGTAAAGCGGAAGGCTTGTGCTAAGAATTGTAATTCCCTTTTCCTTTGCCAGCTCTACAACATCCTCCGGCGGCATTTTGCCGCGTACAAAACAAACGGCAACTATGTCCATCATTTCTGCGGTTCGGATTACCTGTGAATTTATAAGGCCTGTTAAAAGAAGTGACTGGTCCTTAACAAATGCAAGAACGTCGCTCATAAGGTCGCATCCACAAGCTGTGTGGATTTCCTTTTCCTTAAGTGCTGCGTCATCTTCTCCGCTTAAAGCAGTTGCTTCTAAAACCGATTTTATATCAGATAACAGCATACTCTGTCTCCTTAGTTCATATATTTAGCAAGGATATCGTCAACATCCTTAACAGTCAGACGGCCGTAAACCTCGTCATTAACAGTAAGAACCGGCGCAAGACCGCACGCTCCTATACAACGTGTTGCATCAAGTGAGAATTTGCCGTCCGGAGTACATTCACCAACATCAATTCCCAGCTTTTCCTTGAACTTCTCAAGAATATCTCCCGAGCCCTTAACGTAGCATGCTGTTCCCAGGCATATTCCGATTTGATAATCTCCCTTTGGATTAAGCGAAAACTGTGTGTAGAAGGTTACTATGCCGTAGATTTCAGCCAGCGGTACGTTAAGACCCTCTGAAATCATTTCCTGAACCTCAATCGGAAGGTATCCGTAAATATCCTGTGCTTTATGAAGTACCGGAATAACGGCTCCCTTTTCGTCCTTGTGAGCAGCAATTACTTCCATCAGTTTTGCTTCTTGTTCTTTTGTGCCTTTAAAAGGCATGGTGCTTGCTTTATTCATCGTTTTCCTCCTTATCCGTTATTGCAAATTAGCCCAGTTATCATTATATCATAAAAATATTCAAAAATCTACATTATAAATAAAAAAACATCAATTTTGAAAAAATTGTTATAAAATTAACAAAAAACATCTTCTGCCTTAGATGAATTTGACAACTTTGTCCCTTTATATCTGCAAAAATTTGCTTTTTTTAGTCGTCAAACTCAAGGCTTTCCGGTGATTCATCAAGTGCCTGTACGTTTTTGAGTTTTCTTTGAATTGCACGCGTGCGTACACCGACAAGCTTATCAAGCTCCTTGTTCGCCTGATCAAGACGGTTTTGTGTTGCCGCTAAAACATCGCCGAATTTATCAAATTCGGTTTTCACAGAGGACAGCACATTCCATACCTCAACACTGCGTTTTTGTATAGCAAGTGTTTTAAAGCCCATTTGAAGGGAATTAAGAAGTGCCGCCATTGTACTCGGGCCTGCAATATTTACCTTATATGTATTCTGCAGAACCTCCACCATCCCCTGATTGACTACCTCGGCATACAGCCCTTCAAACGGAAGAAACATTATCGCAAAGTCGGTTGTGTGCGGCGGCTCGATATATTTGTCGTGTATGTCCTTTGCAAAGGTTTTAATTCGTGACATAAGCACTGCCATTGCCGCTTTGACCTGTTCGCTGTCCCCCTGCTCATATGCGTTCTGTAAATCGTAAAAGGCATCACCCGGGAACTTTGAGTCTATGGGAAGATAAACAAAACCACTGTCATTCGGCATTTTGACCGCAAATTCTACCGGATTTTTCGTTCCCGGAACCGTTACTACATTTTCCTCGTATTGCTCCGGCGACAGTATTTCTTTGAGAATTGCACCCAGCTGTATTTCTCCTAAGATTCCTCTTGCTTTTACATTGGAAAGCACCTTTTTAAGGTCCCCGACGCCCACCGCAAGAGTTTGCATCTCTCCTAAGCCTTTATACACCTGCTCCAGCCTTTCGCTGACCATTTTAAAGGACTCGCTCATTTTTTCTTCGAGTGTTTTCTGCAGCTTTTCGTCTACCGTTTTTCTCATATCCTCAAGCTTTTTGGAGTTGTCCTCCTGCATTTTAAGGAGGCTTTTCATCATAACATCCCTCATTGCTTCAAGCTTCTGTTCGTTTGTCTGCTCAAAGGTTTTAAAACGTTCTTCCATCTGATTAAGACTTCCTAAAACAGCTTTATTCATTTCCCCTTGCTTATCGGTAATGTTTTTATCAATCTCCTGAAACTTTTTGGACTGGTACTCATCGGTGTCCTTTTGATTTTTGGAAATCATATCTCCCAACAGCTTTATTGTTTCTATCGTTTTTGGGTTGTCCGCCGTTCCTTTTTTGAAAAGGGACACTAAAAATAATGCTGTTATCAAAACCAGGATT
>JAZNIV010000054.1:0-18120 GCA_045577675.1 Clostridia bacterium | reverse complement strand
ATTAAAAAGTATACAGATGACATGCAAATTGACACAGCTCCCGGAAAGGGAACTACTCTGACGCTTATTATAAACCTGTGAGGTGAAATTATGAACTATTTTCACTCGGTAAAGCTTGATCCAAGCAAATGTCATGGCTGCACGAACTGTATAAGCCACTGTCCGACAGAGGCAATACGGGTTCGCCACGGAAAGGCTAAAATTATAAAACAACGGTGTATAGATTGCGGAGAATGCATAAGGGTATGCCAGTCTCACGCAAAGATTGCCGCAGCAGACGATTTTTCGATGCTTAGCAATTATAAATATAATATAGCAATGCCCGCACCGTCGTTTTACAGCCAGTTTCGCGGAGAAATAAGTGTAGACCGAATCCTGACTGCTTTTATCAAAATCGGGTTTGACGATGTTTTCGAGGTGGCAAGAGGTGCTGAATATATCAGTGCTGCAACACGGGAAAGGTTTGCCTCGGGAAATATCAAAAAGCCTGTTATAAGCTCGGCATGTCCGGCGGTTTTAAGACTTATAAGAGAACGTTTTCCGGAGCTTTTGGAAAATGTGCTGAGTCTTATTTCTCCGATGGAGGCGGCTGCCATGCTGGCGAGGGAAGAGGCCCGCAAAAAAACGGGACTTTCCGATGAAGAAATAGGCATTTTCTTTATTTCACCCTGTCCCGCTAAGGTGACAAGTATAAAATCGCCGCTGACGCTGGAAAAATCCTATGTAAGCGGGGCTATCGCTGCTAAAGATGCGTTTATGAAGATTCGTCCTATCATCGAAAATATAAAGGAGGAGGAAATAAAGCCTCTTGCTGTTTCGGGATACGAGGGCATTTTCTGGGCAAGAAGCGGCGGTGAATGTAAAGGCTCCGGTGTTGAGGATTACATAGCGGTTGACGGCATCAACAACGTTATGAAGGTCTTGGAGGAAATCGAATACGGCAAGGTAAACAATGTGGAATTTATCGAGCTTGCTGCCTGCACAAGCGGCTGTTCGGGAGGTCCGTTAAACATTGTAAATCCGTTTCTTGCGTCGCGAAGGACTACACAGCAGTCCAAGCGGAGTGAAAGGGTAACAGTGCCGGAGGATTTCGACTTGGAACGACTTGCCTGGGAAAAGAAGGTTAAGGGCAGAAAGCATTCCGGCCTTGATGACGATCTTGAAAAGGCTATGCAAAAAATGGAGGAAATGGACGCTATTTCAGAAAGGCTGCCACAGCTTGACTGCGGCTCCTGCGGTGCTCCGACCTGCAAGGCACTTGCCGAGGATATTGTCCGCGGCTATGCCAATGAAAAGGACTGCGTTTTTGTTATGCGTGAGGAAATAAAAAAATTGGCAAAGCAGCTCTTTGACTTAAACGAAGCCTTTGATGAAAAAACAAAATAACAGAAAGCTCTGGTATGAATTATGAAGGTATCGGAATTAAAAGAAAAGCTTAATCTGACAGTTTTATCAAGCCCGGATTTTGAGGACAGAGATGTAACCGGCTGTTACATCGGCGACCTTCTGAGCTGGGTTATGGGAAAAGCACAATCCGGTGATGCGTGGATAACAATAATGAACAACATCAATATTGTTGCGGTTGCGTCCCTGACAGACGCAGCGTGTATAATCCTTTGCGAGGGGGTATCCCTTGAAGAAAGTATTATTGCCAAGGCTGACAGCGAGGGCATTATAATACTGAAAAGCGAGGATACTGCATATAGGCTCGCGACCGGAATAGGAAAACTCATATGATTTATTATGATTTTCACATTCATTCCGCCCTGTCGCCATGTGGCGATATGGATATGACCCCGAATAACATTGTTAATATGGCTGCACTTTCCGGTCTTAACGCAATTGCGGTTTCTGACCATAACTCGGTTGGAAATGTGCGTGCGGCAATGAAGGTTGGAAGAGCATGCGGTGTAACGGTTATTCCGGGAATGGAGGTCGAAACCGCAGAGGAGGTTCATATTCTGACGCTTTATCCTGATATAGATGCGGCGGAGGCTGTTGCGGCGGAGGTTTATAAGGCTCTTCCCGACATAAAAAACCGCCCCGACATATTTGGAGAACAAGCATATATGGACGAGGACGACAATATTACAGGCTATGAGGAAAAGCTGCTTATTTCACCGACAATGCTGTCGATAAACGATTTGTTTGATATAGTAAAATCAGCGGGCGGGCTTTTTATTCCGGCTCATGTTGACAGACATTCATACAGTGTGCTTACAAATCTGGGATTTATTCCGGATGATATTGATATAAAAAACATTGAAGTGTCAAGACAGACTCTTGACATAGACGCATATCTCTCGGCACGTCCGGAGCTTGGAAAATACAACATTTTCAGAAGCTCTGATGCCCATTATCTTGCCGATATTGCGGCGGCTGAGGCATTTATTAATGCCGAGGATATAATGGATATTTTTAAACAGAGGTAATTACAAATGAAGGAATTATCACTGCATATACTGGACATTGCAAAAAATTCCGTCAAGGCAAAAGCGTCGCTTATCGAAATATGTGTTGATGAGGACGAAGAAAAAAATCTTCTTACCATTAATATAAACGATAACGGCTCTGGAATGAGCAAGGAATTTTTAAAAAATGTAAAAGACCCGTTTTCCACCACGCGAACCACCAGAAAGGTTGGTATGGGCATATCGCTGTTTGAAGCGGCGGCTATGCAATGCGGCGGAAAACTGGATATTGACTCCGAGGAAGGCGTCGGAACGAGGATGTGTGTTACATTTTTATATAACCACATTGACCGGGCACCGCTTGGAGATATGGCAGGAACCATGGAAACCTTAATTTCAGGTTCCCCCGAAATTGACTTTTTATACCGCCACACAAAAAACGGGCAGACATTTGTCCTTGATACACGGGAATTAAAAAGTGTTTTAGGCGATGTGCCTCTTGATTTACCGGAGGTTGTCCTGTGGATTGACGGATATATAAAGGAAGGCTTAGGCGAAATTAACGCTATAAATTAAAAAAATACAATTCAGGAGGGTAATTATGAAAAGTTTGGCAGAATTACAGGAAATTCGTAACAGAGCTTTAAATCAGGTAAATTTGCGTAAAGAACGTGAAGACGGCGTGCGTGTAGTTGTAGGTATGGCTACCTGCGGTATCGCTGCCGGTGCGCGTCCTGTTTTAAACGCATTTTTGCAGGAAATTGAAAAACGCAATCTGGCTAGCGTAACAGTTACACAGACCGGCTGTATCGGAATGTGTAAGTATGAGCCGATTGTTGAGGTTTATGTTCCGGGCGAGGAAAAGGTTACCTATATTAAGATGACAGAGGATAAGGCTGCAAGAGTTGTGGCTGAACACATCATCAACGGAAAGCCTGTAGCAGAATATACCATTGGTCAAGATAAATAAATAGGGGGTTAGCTTAATGAATATATACAGATCTCATGTATTGATTTGTGGCGGTACAGGATGTACTTCTTCAGGTTCAGTAACACTGCAGGAGGAATTTGAAAACCGCTTAAAAGAAAACAACCTCGAAAACGAAGTTAAAATTGTTCAGACAGGTTGTTTCGGTCTTTGTGCTTTAGGACCGATTGTAGTTGTATACCCGGAGGGTGCATTCTACAGCCGTGTTGAAAAGGACGATGTTAAGGAAATCGTTGAAGAGCATCTTTTAAAGGGCCGTATTGTAAAAAGACTTCTTTATAGTGAAACAGTAGAAGAGGATAACATCAAGTCACTTAACGAAACACAGTTCTATGCAAAGCAGATGCGTGTTGCACTTAGAAACTGTGGTGTTATCAATCCGGAAAACATTGATGAATATATTGCTGTTGACGGTTATCAGGCACTTGGTAAGGTTCTTACCGAAATGACACCTGAAGAGGTTATCCAGATTATCAAGGATTCAGGACTCCGCGGTCGTGGCGGCGGCGGCTTCCCTACAGGTATGAAGTGGCAGTTCACACATGATGCTGTGGGCGACCAGAAGTATGTTGCATGTAATGCCGACGAAGGTGACCCGGGTGCATTCATGGACCGTTCAATCTTAGAGGGTGACCCTCATGCGTTAATCGAGGCTATGGCAATTGCCGGCTATGCGGTAGGTGCTGACCAGGGTTATGTTTATATCCGTGCTGAGTACCCGATTGCGGTTGAAAGACTTAGAATTGCAATTGCACAGGCTAAGGAATACGGTCTTTTAGGTAAAGACATTTTCGGAACAGGCTTTAACTTCGACCTTGACATCAGACTTGGTGCAGGTGCATTCGTTTGTGGTGAGGAAACAGCTTTAATCACTTCGATCGAAGGTAAGCGTGGTGAGCCTCGTCCTCGTCCTCCGTTCCCGGCTGTTAAGGGACTTTGGGATAAGCCTACACTTTTAAATAACGTTGAAACCTATGCAAACGTTGCTCAGATTATCTTAAATGGTGTTGATTGGTTTACATCAATGGGTACAGAAAAGTCAAAGGGTACAAAGGTATTTGCTCTTGGCGGAAAGATTAATAATACAGGTCTTGTTGAAGTTCCTATGGGAACAACACTCCGCGAAATCATCGAGGAAATCGGTGGCGGTATTCCGAACGGCAAGAAGTTCAAGGCTGCACAAACCGGCGGACCTTCCGGCGGATGTATCCCTGCAGAGCTTATTGATACACCGATTGACTATGATTCACTTATGGCAATCGGCTCAATGATGGGTTCAGGCGGACTTATCGTTATGGACGAGGACAACTGTATGGTTGACATCGCTAAATTCTTCCTTGAATTCACTGTTGATGAATCCTGCGGTAAGTGTACTCCGTGCCGTATCGGTACAAGAAGACTTCTTGAAATCCTTACAAAGATTACTGACGGTAAGGGAACAATGGAAGATATTGATAAGATGGAAGAGCTTTGCTACTCAATCAAGGCTTCATCACTTTGCGGTCTTGGTCAGACAGCTCCAAACCCTGTTTTATCAACACTGAAGTATTTCAGAGACGAGTATATTGCCCATGTTCAGGATAAGAAGTGTCCGGCAGGCGTATGTAAGGCACTTGCTCAGTATAAGATTGATCCTGACAAGTGTAAGGGCTGCAGCCTTTGTGCAAGACAGTGTCCTGTTGGTGCAATCTCGGGCGAAATTAAGAAGCCGTTCGTTATCGATCAGGAAAAATGTATTAAGTGTGGTGCTTGTGAGGCAGCTTGTAAGTTCCAAGCTATTTCCAAGTCATAATCTTTAGAAAGGATATTGATACTATGGTAAACTTGAAAATAAACGGTCAGGCCGTAAGTGTTCCTGAGGGCACAACTATTTTGGAAGCTGCTCAGGCTAACGGAATTGACATCCCAACTCTTTGTTATTTAAAGGACGCATCTGTTACAGGTTCATGCAGAATGTGCGTTGTTGAAATCGTAGGTGCAAGAGCTCTACAGGCTGCCTGCGTATACCCTGTTGCTGAGGGAATTGAGGTACTAACTCACTCTCCGAAGGTTAAACAGGCAAGAAAGAATACTTTAGAGCTTATTCTTTCAAATCACGACAGAAAGTGCTTAACTTGTTCAAGAAATCAGAATTGTGAACTCCAGAAGCTTTGTGATGAACTGGGTGTAACAGGAATCACATACGAAGGTATTATGAACAACTTTGATATTGACGAATCAGGCACATCAATCGTAAGAGATAATAATAAATGTATCCTTTGCCGTAGATGCGTAAACGTTTGTAAGAATGTTCAGACAGTTGGCGTAATCGATGCTCAGGAAAGAGGCTTTAATACAAAAATCGGCTGTGCATTTGAAAAAGAGCTTGGCGACACAGCTTGCGTAAACTGCGGACAGTGTATCGCAGCTTGTCCGGTTGGTGCTCTTCACGAAAAGTACGCAACAGATGATGTATTTGCAGCAATTGCTGACCCTGATAAGTATGTTGTTGTTCAGACAGCTCCGGCTGTTCGTGCAGCACTCGGCGAAGAATTTGGTATGGCTATGGGAACTCCTGTAACAGGAAAGATGGTAGCCGCACTCAGAAGACTTGGTTTTGACAAGGTATTTGATACAGATACAGGTGCTGACCTTACAATTATGGAAGAGGGTAACGAGCTTTTAGAAAGAATCAAAAATGGCGGAAAGCTGCCGATGATTACTTCATGCTCACCGGGCTGGATTAAGTTCTGTGAACACAACTTCCCGGAATTTATTGATAACCTTTCAAGCTGTAAGTCACCGCATCAGATGTTCGGTGCAGTTATTAAGAGCTATTTTGCTGAAAAGAACAACATTGACCCGAAAAAGATTTATGTTGTTTCAGTTATGCCATGTGTTGCCAAGAAGTTTGAAAACAGCCGTCCTGAAATGGAAGCAAACGGACTTCGTGATGTTGACGCTGTTATCACAACCAGAGAGCTTGCTAAGATGATTAAGGAAAGCGGAATTATCTTTGATAAGCTGCCGGATGAAGAGTTTGATAAGCCGTTCGGCGAAGCTTCAGGTGCTGCACACATCTTCGGTGTAACAGGCGGTGTTATGGAAGCAGCTTTAAGAACAGTTTATGAAATCTTAGAGGGCAAGGACCTTGCTAAATTGGAATTTGATGAAGTAAGAGGAACAGAGGGCGTTAAGGAAGCTACAGTTAAGATGGGCGGAATGGACGTTAACGTTGCTATTGCTCACGGTCTCGGAAATGCAAGAAAGCTTTTAGAGGCTGTAATGGCTGGAGAGAAGAATTACCACTTCATCGAAATTATGGCATGTCCTGGCGGATGTGTAACAGGTGGCGGTCAGCCAATCGTTTCAGCTAAGACTTATATGACAGTTGACGTTAAGGCAGAAAGAGCTAAGGCACTCTATTCTGAGGACGAAAGAGCAACTGTCAGACAGTCACACAAGAACCCTGATATGGATATTCTTTATAAGGAATATTTTGAAAAGCCTGGCTCACACAAGGCTCATGAGCTTCTTCATACACACTATACAGAGCGTTCAAAGTTCTAAGATAAGAAAGAAGAACCGAAATGGTTCTTCTTTTTTGTGTATATGTATGAGTATATGTCCTTTTGACCGACCAAAAGGACGAAAAGTCGCCGGGACACCCGGACCCGTAGTTTTGTGGCTTCAAACATCGCTGAATTCTCGCAAAACACTTCGGTTTTGCGAGTAATTCACGAACTCGCCTCAAATTCTGCGACAGGGCGAGCTTTAATAATGACAAATGCTGCGCTCTTTTAAAATTACAAGGCATCATTCTATTTCGCAGCAGTTATATAATAAAAAAACTAACTTTCTTCTCCGAAAGAACGCAAAATAAATTTTAGTTATAACCTATACTAAACAAGCTGCATTTGCCTTGCCGCAGTTCGACCTGTGGGCATAGCTGGGGCGACTTTTAGCAATACTTTTGCCAACGGCAAAAGATTGCTTCTTAGGAGCAAGCTGGTGGGATAAACAAGGGAGCACTCTCCCTTGTTTGCTTTTTGGTACTTTTGTGCATACAAAAGTACATATATACAAACTTCTTTTCGTACTTTTGGTCGGTCAAAAGTACATACAATCATAAACAAAAACAATGTCGAAAACAGTCGTAGAGTTTTAGGGTAAAAATTATGTAAAATTATAGACAAATTTATAAAATTATGCTATAATAACTTTCGTGAGATAACAAACACACTTGATATAAATCAAGTAGTCATAAAGAAACATTTAGGAGCAAGAACCTGTAAAAAACACAGGCTCACTTAGCTCTAGTTTCTTTATGAAATTGTGTTAAGTTATCTCACACATCGAGCCGAGTGTTTTTTTGCACACGGCCCGGCTGTGTGCTTTTTTAATTCAAGATGTATGTTAAACCTTCGTACACAACTAAATATCAACTAAAAAATTTAATAAAAAGGCACACATATGAAAACAGCAGCTGCGTAGCTGCTGTTTTATACTATTTTGCTTTTTTTAGCATCTCCAAAAGCTCCGGCTTTTCAAAAACAAACTTACTGTTACAGAACTGACATTCAACCTCGCATTTGCCGTCCTCTTCAATAATTTTAGAAAGGTCCTGCTTACCGATTGAGGTTACAGCCGCCTTCATTCTGCCTCGTGAACACTTGCATTTATATTGCGGAACAGTTGTTTCGTTTTGCATAATCATACTAAACTCATCGGTCAGGAAAAACAAAATATCCTCAGCGGTCATACCGTCCTGCAGCATCTTTGTAATCGGCGGAATGGTTGCCATTTTATCCTCGATAATTCCTGCAACCTCCTCGGTTGCATCCGGCATAAGCTGAATCATAAAACCGCCTGCACAAAGTGCAAGCCCGTCAGTGCCGACAAGAACACCGAGTCCCATTGCTGTCGGAATCTGGTCGCTTTTCGCAAAATAGTATGTTAAATCCTCGGCAATTTCGCCGCTTACTATCGGAACCTGTCCTGAATACGGCTCCTTCATGCTAAGGTCATAAACCACATTAAGATACCCTTTTCCCACAGCTTTAGCAACATCCAGCTTGCCGTTTTTGTTAAGCGGAAGGTCAACAAATGGGTTAACCACATATCCTCTGACGCGGGATTTGCTGTCTGTAACGGCAACAATGTTACCAAGCGGGCCGTCGCCGCGGAACTGAATTGTGATTGAATCTGTTTCGTTTTTCAGATTTTGTCCCATAATTGCTGCAGCGGTAAGTGTTCTGCCAAGTGCCGCTGTTGCGACAGGGAATGTGCTGTGAAGCTTTTGTGCTTCGTTTACAAGGTCGGTGGTAATACCGACAAAAATCTTAATAGCACCGTCTGTGCTTTGTCCTCTGACTAAAATATCTGCCATTTTTATTTCCTTCCATTATTCCATCGTTGCTGTAACACTGTAGTTACCGATGATTTTTATGTCTTCTTCAGTTTCAAATACTACATCTAATGTGCCGTGACTGTTCCCCGAAAGCTTTGATGTGTCAATGCTTGCCTTAATTTTATCCGGAGAAAGACTGTTTTCCGCACCCTTTGCAGAAACGGAGATTTTTTCAGGAGTGATAGAAAGCCGTTTGCCTTCTGGTACATTCCCGGCAGTAACCGGAATGTCAAGCACCTTTAAAACCTTTGGAGTTAACGTGCAGTCAGCGGTGAGGGTTAAGCTCTTTTTAGGAAGATAGCAGCCCTCCGGAACTGTCAGTATAAGCTCGTATTTGCCGTTTTCGTTTTTGCTGTCCTCGTCAAAGTATGCGAAAATTTCGGTTATATCGGAATTTTCCGGAACACCTGCATCAACAGCTGTCATACTCGGACCTTTTACGGAAAGCACGTAATCCTCTTTCATATCCTCCGGCAAAACAACCTTAACGGGAAGATTTTTCTTTATATAAACCTCGTTGTCAACACCGACGGTTTCAATGCTTTTATAAATAATGTTAGAATCCGGAACAATATCGCCTTTGTCATTATAGAACTTATAGAAATATTCCTGTGAGCTGGTTTTAGTCACGTTTGTTACGTCAACTACCGCCTTTGCATAGGAGATTTCGTAAATTGTACTTTCCGAGCCTCGTATTTTAACTATGCTGTCATTTCCTGTAACCTTTACAATATATTCTGTGTTCTTGTCATCATTCTCGGTTTCAACCTTAACCGGAATATTGCGTGATACTATCTTTTCAGTTTCAAGTGTGATTTCTCTTGTGCGTGTTTTTGCAAGAGTCACAGAAGATGTGGGATAATTGTATTTTACCTCTACAGTATTTGCACCGGAGGTGGTTATGCCTGAAACATCAATCGAGGCTGAAATTGAACCGATTGAGGAAATAACGCTGCTTCGGTTTCCGCGGATGGTTACAGACAGGGCAGGAATACTGTCCTTATTGGTAACAATAAGTCCGTTTGCGTGGAGCGTGTCCTCGCCTTCAAATACAATATTTATATCATTTAGATACTGGCTTATAATCGGGTCCTCGGTATAGGTAATTGCAAACCAGAGAATTATTGCTGCAACTGCAGAAAGTATTTTAAGATACAGCTTGCTGTCTTTAATCAGTTTCATTTTTCACTCCTCCAGAATCGTACTTTTTCGGTTTCCTTGGAAAGTGCCTTGCTAAGAGCAGTTTTTAGTGTAGCTTCGGTGAGGTTTCGTGTTAATGTACCATTCAGAGCAATGGAAATTTTGCCGGTCTCTTCGCTGACTACTATTACAAGCGAATCGGAGGCTTCTGAAATTCCAAGAGCTGCACGGTGGCGTGTCCCAAGCTCTCGTGATAAATTGGAGTTTGACGTAAGCGGCAAGAAGCATCCTGCTGTGTGGATACGCTCGCCCCTGATTATAACCGCACCATCGTGAAGCGGTGTGTTGGGAACAAAGATATTCTCCAAAAGTGCGGCACTTACCTCTGCATCAATAAGTGTGCCGGTATGGATAACGTCGCCAAGCTTGGTTTCACGTTCAATTACGATTAATGCTCCGGTTTTTGTTTCTGCAAGGCTTGCGGCAGCCTTTGCAATTTCCGATACTGCAAAATTTTCGTCCTGCGAGTTTCCGGCGGCAAGGTCAATAAGCTTACCCACCTTTGAGCGGCCCATCTTTTCAAGAAGGCTGCGAAGCTCGGGCTGAAAAATTACAACAATCGCAAACATACCAACCTGAACGGCATTGCTTAAAAGATAATTCAGTGTTGTAAGGTGTGCCCACGTACTGATTTGAAGTATCAGAAAAACAATGGCAATACCCTTAACAAGCTGTATTGCACGGGTCTCCTTCATAATTTTAAGAAGCTGATACACAATTATTGCAACCAAGAATATATCAATCAGGTCAGTCAGCTTAAGTACCTGAAAAAAGCTTTTTAAATAAACCAATGCGGCCTCCATTTTCTTACCTCCCAAAGCGTTCTCTTATAATTATACAATAAAACTGCTCATATTACCAGCAATTTTTATGAAATTTATAAAAAAACTTGTAGTTTTTTAAAAAGTGTGATAGAATTATAAAAAGTAAAACCAAAACGGAGGAAAAAATATGAAAAAAATTATAAGTTTACTTATGGCTCTTGCTGTTTCGGCAACAGCTACAGCATTCGCTGAAAAAGAGGTACAGCCGGAAATCAAGGTAGACGGCAGAGGCATTATGTTCCGTGAGGAGCAGCCGCCGGTTATTCAGAATGACAGACTTTATGTTCCGGTAAGACGTGTGCTTGAAACAATGGGTGCAGAGGTTAAGTGGGACGGCGAGAAAAGAGAAGTAACGGTTGAATCCTATGACAACGTAACTATCCTTGTTCTTACGATTGACAATCCTGAAATCACAAAATTCCAGTTCACAAGTGTTCTAAAGGCAGATGAGACAAAAATTACATCGGATGTTGCTCCTGTAATTATAAATGACAGAACAATGCTTCCGATACGCGTTATAGCAGAGAATCTTGGTGCAACCGTAAACTGGAACGAAGAAACTATGCTGACGCAAATCACAACAAAGCAGGCCAAAAGAGCGGCAAAGGCAGCCGATATGGACGCAACTGCAGAGGATGTTGTAATTGCTGACCTTTACAAGGAAAAGCTCCCTAAGCTGTCAATCGACTGTGATGCTGAGGGCATTAAGGAAGGCGACGAAGTAAAAATCAAGGTTAAGCTTGCTGATATTGAAAAAATCAATGAAAATGCAAAGCTTTGCTCAACAACTGTAAGTATTTTCTATAACAGCGAAAACTTCAGCTACTCAGGCTTTAAGGTTATTGAAAACGGAGAAGAAAGAAATGCTCAACTTTCAGCAAATAACCCTAACTTTATGGAAGGTTGTATGAAGGTTATCACCCTTGACCTGCCGGCAAACGCATATCTGCCGTCAGAGGATGGAACTGTTCTTGAAATCACAATGACAGCTTTAAATGACAAGGGCGGAGAATTTGCTTTGTCAGACGGAGTAAGTGAACTTGGAAACAACACCGAGCTTGTTGTAACAACAGGTGATGAAGAATACTTCTCAGTTTCAAAATACACTGAGCTTTACATAGACACAACTCCGATTACAGTTAAATAATTAAGCTTGAAAGAGTCCGGATACTAAGGTATCCGGATTATTTTTTAATTTTTGTAAAAATATTTCTAAAAAACTTGACAATTATGTATAAAATAAGTTATAATATGTAGCGTGGGTAAGTATGAAGATAATCATATTCTCCATCTATCCATCAAACAGCCGGAAATTGTTTTGCCGGAGGGAGGGAAATACAAATGTCAGAAATTCGTGTAAAAGAAAATGAATCACTGGACAGTGCTCTTAGAAGATTTAAGCGTCAGTGTGCTAAATCAGGAGTTATGTCTGAAATCAGAAAACGCGAACATTACGAAAAGCCAAGCGTTAAACGCAAAAAGAAATCCGAGGCTGCTCGTAAGAGAAAGTTTAAATAGGAAGTAGTTTAAGATGACTCTCAAGGAAAGACTTGCCGAAGATTTAAAGTCGGCAATGAAAGATAAGAATGTAATCCGTAAAAATGTAGTACAGCTTGTGCGAGCAGGCGTGCTGCAGATTGAAAAGGATAATAAGGTAACTCTTGATGATAACGGAGTTCTGGAGGTAATTGCAAAGCAGCTAAAGCAACGCAAGGACTCTCTCCCAGATTATGAAAAGAGTGGCCGAGACGATTTAATCGCCGAATTAAAGGCGGAAATGGATGTTTTGATGGATTATCTGCCAAAGCAGCTGACGAAGGAAGAGCTTGAGGCTATAATCAAGGAGATTGTAGACGAGCTTGGTGCCTCATCTATTAAGGATATGGGCAAGGTTATGGCAGCAGCTAAGGCCAAAACTGTCGGACGTGCCGACGGTCGTATGATAAATGAAATCGCAAAAGGTTTATTATCGTAGTTGATGTAAAAAGAGAGCCTTTTGGCTCTCTTTTTAAATTTCAATGCTGGTGTGGCTCAAAGGTAGAGCAGCGGTATCGTAAACCGCAGGTTGGGGGTTCGATTCCCTTCACCAGCTCCACGGCAGAGTAAGCTATGCTGCAATCAAAATGACCACTTATCAGGTGGTCATTTTTTGTGTTTATTTTATTTCTTTTTATACTTTTCCACAAACCTTGCAATTCTTACAAGTGCTTCTTCAATGCTGTCAATGGAATATGCGTAGGAGCAGCGGATAAAGCCTTCGCCGCTTTCGCCGAAAGCATTTCCGGGAACAACGGCAACCTTTTCTTCGTTTAAGAGCTTTTCTGCAAATTCTTCACTTGTCATACCAAGAGACTTAATGCAAGGGAACACATAAAATGCACCCAAAGGCTCAAAGCAGGAAAGCCCCATATTTCTGAATCCGTCAACTATGTAACGTCTGCGATAGTTGTATTCCTGACGCATATTTTCAACGTCCTGATCGCAGGAGCGAAGTGCCTCGATTGCGGCAAACTGGCTTGTCGTCGGGCTGGACATAATGCCGTACTGGTGAAGCTTTGTCATCGCTTTTATAATCGGTGCAGGACCGATAGCATAGCCAAGCCTCCAGCCTGTCATAGCAAAGGTCTTGGAAAATCCGTTTACTATAACTGTACGCTCACGCATACCCTCTATTGCAGAAAACGGTGTATGCTTTTCCTCGCCGTACCGAAGCTCGCCGTATATTTCGTCGGAAAGAACCATAATATTTGTGCCGCGAAGGACTTCTGCAATTGCCTCCAAATCCTCTTTCGACATAACTCCGCCTGTCGGGTTATTCGGGAAGGGCAGAATAAGAAGCTTTGTTTTGTCAGTGATGTGAGCCTTTAGCTGTTCGGGCAGCAGCCGGAAATTATCCTCCTCTTTTGTTTCTATAGTAACCGGAACACCGCCGGAAATTGTAGTACACTGCTTGTAGCAAACAAAGCTGGGCTCGGGAACAAGAACCTCTTCGCCCGGCTCGACGATACAGCGAATCATAAGGTCAATTGCCTCGCTTCCGCCTACTGTAACAAGTACTTCATCTGCCGGATTGTATTCAATGCCGTACTTTCTGCTGTTGTAGTTGCAGATTTCCTGACGAAGCTCAATAAGTCCTGCGTTTGCGGTATAGTAGGTTCTTCCTTTTTCAAGAGAATAAATGCCTGCCTCGCGGATTGACCAGGGTGTCACAAAGTCAGGCTCGCCCACACCCAAAGAGATTGCATCCTTCATTGTAGCGGCAACGTCAAAAAATTTACGTATGCCTGATGGGGGAATACTCTTGATTTTTTCATTTAAAATATTATCATAATTCATCATAGTGTTATCACCTGTCTGGAATCTTCTTCATCGTTATAGAAAATCATTCCATCATCCTTATATTTTTTAAGAACAAAGCTTGTTGCGGTACTCAGGACGTTATCCATCGGAGCAAGCTTTGAAGCAACAAAGAGTGCAACGTCCTTCATCGACTGTCCTTCAATAATTACGCAAAGGTCGTAGGAGCCGGACATTAAGAACAGCGACTTAACCTGAGAATATTTATAAATTTTTTCTGCAACCTTGTCAAAGCCCTCACCACGCTGCGGTGAAATTTTAAGCTCAATAATCGAGGTTACAAGCTCCTTGTCGGTTTTTTCCCAGTTAATCATTGTTTTGTAGCCAACAATGGTGTTATTTTTTTCAAGTCCCTTTATAATAGCGGCGACCTCATCCTCGGTCTTGCCAAGCATCTGTGCAATCTGTTCATTAGTTAATTTTTTGTCGGTTTTTTCGAGAATGTCAAGAATATCGTTTACCATATCCGTTTCCTCCTGTTATAGCGTACATTTATACCATTTTACATTATATATCTCTCATTATACAACATAAATGAAGAAAATTCCATAGATTTTTTAAATTTTTTATAAAAAAGACTGCTCTTTATTGACAAAACGGGAAAAATAGACGATAATAAAGGTATACAGGAAAATCCGGAAAGGAACAATTAATGGAAATCAAGTCTAACGAAGAAAAAAAGGAAAGGGTGCTTCTTGCAGGTGTTCATACCGGAAGCAGGGACGTGCTTTCCGATACAACGGAAGAATCTATAAAGGAGCTTGGCGAGCTTGCAAAAACAGCAGGTGCCGAGGTTGTGTGCGAGGTTGTTCAGAATAAGCCGGACATAGAGGCTGCAACCTATATGGGAGAAGGAAAGCTTGAAGAGGTAAAGATGGCTGTTCAGGCAATGGAAATCGATACGGTCATTTTTGATGATGAGCTTTCGCCTGTCCAGCTCAGAAACATTGCGGATTTTTTAGAGGTAAAGGTTATCGACAGGACGATTTTGATACTCGACATTTTTGCCATGCGTGCAAAAAGCGGCGAGGGTAAGCTGCAGGTTGAGCTTGCACAGCTCAAATACCGCTTGCCGAGACTTCGGGGACTGGGCGTTGAAATGAGCCGTACCGGTGGCGGTATCGGAACGAGAGGCCCGGGTGAAACCAAGCTTGAGTCGGACAGGCGGCATATCAACCGAAGAATTTCCGCACTGGAATCAGAAATAAAGGAGCTTAAAAAGCACAGAGAATTGCTAAGAAGCCGCAGAAGAAAAGACGGAACTATTACTGCTTGTCTTGTGGGCTACACAAATGCCGGCAAGTCCTCTCTTTTAAACAAGCTGACCTCCAGTGATGTCCTTGCAGAGAATAAACTGTTTGCAACCTTGGACACGACTTCAAGAGGACTTGTACTTGAGGATAACAGAAAAATTTTGCTTGTTGATACGGTTGGTTTTATAAGAAAGCTGCCACATCATTTGGTGGAGGCATTTAAGTCTACACTCGAGGAAACTGTGGTTGCGGACTTTCTTATTCATGTGATTGATGCGTCAAATCCGCAGTATGAAAACCATATCAAGGTGGTCGAAGCTGTACTGTCTGATTTGGGTGCGACAGGGAAGCCTGTTATAGAGGTATATAATAAGGTGGATTTGCTGACAGATAGCGGTGATTTTGCAGGGCTTGGCATTTCGGTTAAGGAGAATATTGGAATTGACAGACTGATGAAGTTGATTGAAGATACGGCTCCGGGCAAGAAAAAGGAGATGTGTGTTCTGATTCCGTACACCGAAGGCTCTCTTGTGAGCGAGCTGCACAAAAATCAAAAGATACTGTCGGAGGAGTACACCGCCGAGGGGACGCAGATTCGGCTTTTGGCAGACAGCATCACCTATGCGGAATTAAAAAAATATCTGGTTGAAAAAGAGGGTTGATTGATATTTCTACAAAGGAATGTTATAAGACGGTTGCAAATGCCGGCGAGGCATTGCTGATTGAGAAAAAATCCAAGTTTATAACGCACGTGAGGCCGGTATGCGATGAGGCTGCGGCACTTGAATTTCTTGCGGAAATGCGTTCGGAGTACAGTGATGCAACACACAATGTTTATGCTTATGTGATTGATGAGAATAATATTTTCCGATATTCGGATGATGGTGAGCCGGGCGGAACGGCAGGTATGCCGGTTTTAGACACAATCCGCAAGGAGGGCCTTGTAGATGTCGCGGTGGTTGTTACGCGGTATTTTGGAGGAACACTTTTAGGTACGGGCGGCTTGGTGCATGCATACGGTGCGGCGTGCCGGCAGGGACTTGAAAATGCCGGAATGATAACGAGAATTTTGTGCCGGCAGTATTCTGTGAAGGTGGACTATACGCTGGTTGGGAAAATGCAGTATAAGATAGCCTCCGAAGGATATATTCTGGAAGACACAATATACGAAAATGAGGTTGAGTTTAGGCTTTGTCTTAGAAAAGAAGAGGTTGAAAAGTTCACAGATGAGGTCATCGAGCTTACATCGGGAAAAGCGATAATTAAAAAAATCGGAGAAAAATATATAGATATATGAGAGGGTTTATGACTATGAAGAAGGTGCTATGTTTATTATTGATATTTATGCTTACATCAGGCTGTAAAAAAACGTCGGATCTGATTACGCCGGAAACAACAGAGCCGCCGATAGAAGGTATTGTCCAAAACACACCATCGCCCGAGCCGGAGGAAATCGAGGAACCGAAGACAACCATTCCGCTGACTAGGACACTGAAAATGACAAACGACTGGACAATAATGGGGGATTATGATTTCTCAATCACTCAAAAAGGAAAGAAAGACAGAATAGTTTTAGCGACATCTGCAAAATCTAAAAACGGAGAGATGATGTGGGATGATTCCCAATACTGGACCCTTGCGGTTATTTCAGAGGATGGTGCATATAACCTGTTCAGCAAGAGGATGCAGGGCTATGTTTATGCTGAGGTGAGCGAGGCTTTTGTGAAAGGACTTGCGACACCGGTTATTACAGCATATATCTTCAGCGGTAATGACAGAGAAATCCGGAATTACATCTTTGAGGATGATATGTTTGTAGAGTATCAGGAGTATTCAACAAAGCAGTTCTCAACAGGCGGTATAAACAATATGTATACAACCTTCCCGGAGCCGGAAGAGGAATAAAGGAGGAATTTTATTATGGTAATGGAATTAACGAAGGAAAATTTTAATGAAATAGTTAAGTCAGACAGACCTGTTTTAGTAGATTTCTGGGCAAGCTGGTGCGGACCGTGCCGTATGGTGTCGCCTGTTATCGACCAGATTGCTGAGGAATATGCAGGGAAAATTCATGTAGGCAAGGTCAATGTGGATGACCAGGGAGCTTTGGCTGCTGAGTTTGCAGTTGTTTCTATTCCAACTGTAATTCTTTTTAAGGACGGAAAGGAAGTAAAGAAGCTTATCGGTGCACATTCTGCTGATGATTATGCGGATATGATTGACGAAATTTTATGAAATCGGAAATAATCAGACTGGCAAAAAAAGAAAAAATATCCGATATAGGCTTTTGCAGTGCAGAGAGTTATCTCAAAAGGATAGAAACCTCTCCTGCAGGGGCCTGTTTTTGTTGCTCTAAAGATGCAGATGCTCTGATGGAGGGAGCAAAAACCGTAATAGTTTGTGCATTCTCGTATTACAGTGGTGCAGAAAAAGGAAATATTTCAAGATACGCACAGGGACTTGATTACCACACTGTTGCAAGAAATAAGATGTCAGCTATAGTAGACTTTCTTGAAAATCAAGGCTTTAGCGGAGCGGCTTTTGCCGATGACGGACCGCTTAATGAGCGGCTTTTGGCAACCCTTTCAGGGCTTGCCTTTATCGGGAAAAACCATATGGCAATAAATGAGCGGCTTGGAAGCTACTTTTTTATAGGATACATAATAACCGATTGCTGGCTTGAGCCTGATGAAGAAAA